>NZ_JASCAR010000049.1:0-53452 GCF_029967715.1 Klebsiella sp. V115_8 | reverse complement strand
CGGGAAACGAGACTCGAACTCGCGACCCCGACCTTGGCAAGGTCGTGCTCTACCAACTGAGCTATTCCCGCTTAATCTTTGGCTTTCGCCCCGCATCTGCGAGATGAAATCCTTTGATCAGGATGGTGCTTTCAAATTTTGGAGCGGGAAACGAGACTCGAACTCGCGACCCCGACCTTGGCAAGGTCGTGCTCTACCAACTGAGCTATTCCCGCGTTACTGCATTTTTTGCCATATTTTGATGGCGTCGTAATTTGCATTTCTGCGTCGTTACGGGAGGCGCATTATACGAGAATTCGATGCACCTGCAACCCCCTGTTCATCACTTTTTTGCGTTTTTTGTTTAAATGGATATTTTCTCGCCACCTACGCCGCTGAATTGTATAAATAAGCGTCATTTCGGGCAAAATCGCTTTTTCCGCCCGCCTGAATGACGCAAAATCGCTCGCATCATACAGCGGTGGCGCGACGTAAAACGAGGCCACCACGCCGCCAAACAGGGAATTAGCATGAGAAAAGTCCTCACCGTCCTGCTGCTGAGCACGCTGGCCATCGGAACCGCGTCAGCCGAGACGCTCCATTTTGGCACCAGCACGGCCAATCCGCCGTTTGTCACCGCCAACGGCAAAAATCAGCCTGTCGGCTTCGATATCGATCTTGCCCAGGCCCTGTGCCAGCAGATGCAGGCGCAGTGCCAGTTCACGGCGCAGCGTTTCGATACGCTGATCCCGGCTTTACGCTTCAAGAAATTTGACGCGGTGATTGCCGGCATGGAAGTGATCCCGATGCGTGAGAAGCAGGTCGCCTTCAGCCGTCCTTATCGCCAGGCGCTCTCCGGGGTGGTGATCGTCAACAAAGATGTCGCCCATACCTTTGCCGACCTGAAAGCCAAAAAAGTCGGCGTGGTGAAAGGCACACTGCATCAACACTATCTGCGTGATAAACAGAAAGCCGTACAGGCTGTTCCTTACGACGACGTCGCCAGCGCCCTGGCCGCGCTGAAGGCCGGGCAAATAACCGGCGTCATGGGCGACTTCGCCACCCTCGACGCCTGGCAGCAGGAGAACCCTGACTACGCCATCATGGATGAACGGGCCACCGACCCGGCTTATTACGGTAAGCAGTATGCGATTGCGGTGCGCAAAGACGATCCGGAGCTACTGAATGCGATCAACGATGCCCTGACCGCGGTCATGGCGACGCCTGACTTCCAGCAGATGCAGCAGAAGTGGTTTAAATAACGCAGAAAGGTGTACCGGGCCGCGCACAGGGCCCGGTCGCGGTTTACAGCTTAATGAAATGCTCGCGGTAGTAAGCCAGCTCGGCGACTGACTCGCGGATATCATCCATCGCCTGATGGGTACCCTGCTTTTTAAAGCCGTCGAGAATTTCCGGCTTCCAGCGACGCGCCAGCTCTTTCAGCGTGCTAACGTCCAGATAGCGATAGTGGAAATAGGCTTCCAGTTGCGGCATGTACTTAAACAGGAAGCGACGATCCTGGCCGATGCTGTTGCCGCAGATCGGCGACTTGCCCGCCGGCACCCACTGCTTAAGAAACTCAATGGTCGCCAGTTCGGCGTCGTGCTCGCTGACGGCGCTGGCCTTCACGCGATCCACCAGCCCGCTGCCGGTATGCGTCCGCACATTCCACTCGTCCATCAGCGCCAGCTGGGCATCCGATTGATGCACCGCGATGGTCGGCCCCTCGGCCAGAATGTTCAGGTTGGCATCGGTCACCAGGGTGGCGATTTCAATAATGCGATCGCGCTCCGGATCCAGCCCTGTCATCTCAAGATCGATCCAAATGAGGTTGTTTTCATTTGCACTCATGCTATTTTCCACCCTTCTTGCGTGACTATATTCATCTAAAATAGCGTGTATCATAGAGGTTTTGCCCCATCAGGGCGACCAGGAGCCAGTTCGATTGAGTAAAAATAAACTCTCCAAAGGCCAGCAGCGCCGCGTCAAAGCCAACCACCAGCGCCGTCTGAAAACCACTGCGGAGAAGGCCGACTACGATGACAACCTGTTTGGCGACACGTCGGAAGGCATTGTCATCAGTCGCTTTGGCATGCATGCCGACGTCGAATCCGCTGACGGCAGCGTGCATCGCTGCAATATCCGCCGGACGATCCGTTCGCTGGTCACCGGCGACCGCGTGGTCTGGCGGCCGGGTAAAGACGCCGCCGACGGCGTAAGCGTCAAAGGGATCGTCGAAGCGGTTCACGATCGCGCCTCCGTCCTGACGCGCCCGGATTTTTACGACGGCGTGAAGCCTATCGCCGCCAATATCGACCAGATCGTGGTGGTTTCCGCGATCCTGCCTGAGCTGTCGCTGAATATTATCGATCGCTATCTGGTGGCCTGCGAGGCGCAGGATATCGAGCCGTTAATCGTCCTGAACAAAATCGATCTGCTGGATGACGATGGCCTGCGCTTCGTCAATGAGCAAATGGACATCTACCGCAACATCGGTTACCGCGTACTGCTGGTCTCCAGCCGTACTCAGGACGGCCTCAAGCCGCTGGAAGCGGCCCTGACCGACCGCATCAGCATCTTCGCCGGGCAGTCCGGGGTGGGTAAATCAAGCCTGCTGAACGCCCTGCTGGGGCTGAATGAGGATCAGATCCTCACCAATGATGTCTCGGACGTTTCCGGCTTAGGCCAGCACACCACCACCGCGGCGCGCCTCTACCACTTCCCGCACGGTGGCGATGTGATTGATTCACCGGGGGTACGTGAGTTCGGCCTGTGGCATCTGGAAGCGGAACAAATCACCAACGGCTTTGTCGAATTCCATGATTATTTAGGTCGTTGCAAATATCGCGACTGTAAACACGATACCGATCCTGGCTGTGCGCTTCGCGAAGCGGTAGAGAGCGGCAAGATCGCCGAAAGCCGTTTCGAGAACTACCACCGCATCCTGGAAAGCATGGCGCAGGTACAGGTAAAAACGCGTAAAAACTTTTCCTCGACCGATGACTGACCATTAAGCTGAGCGTCACGTCAGGCGCTGCCGGGCAGCGGTGATGACGCGGCTTACGCGGATGCCATTTGGCGAGTTTTACGTATAGAATCGTCCCCTTTTTTCAGGTCCCCGCCCGCAGGCGGGGTCAGGAACGACATATCATGGCCTGGAGGCTACTTTGTTAAACGATCTTAAACTTTCACTGCAATACATTCTGCCTAAACTGTGGCTCACCCGCCTCGCAGGCTGGGGTGCGAGCAAACGCGCAGGTTGGCTGACGAAGCTGGTCATCGATCTGTTCGTGAAATACTACAAGGTCGATATGAAAGAGGCGCAGAAGCCGGATACCGCGGCCTATCGCACCTTCAACGATTTCTTTGTGCGCCCGCTGCGCGACGACGTTCGCCCGCTGAATACCGATCCTAACGTACTGGTGATGCCGGCCGACGGCGTGATCAGCCAGCTTGGTGCCATTGAGAACGATAAAATTCTGCAGGCCAAGGGCCACGACTACAGCCTGGAAGCCTTACTGGCCGGCAACTACCAGATGGCCGCCCTGTTCCGTAACGGCAGCTTCGCCACCACCTATCTGTCGCCGCGCGACTATCACCGCGTGCACATGCCGTGCAACGGTATCCTGCGCGAAATGATCTACGTTCCTGGCGACCTGTTCTCCGTTAACCATCTGACGGCGCAGAACGTGCCGAACCTGTTCGCCCGTAACGAGCGCGTCATCTGCCTGTTTGATACTGAGTTTGGCCCGATGGCGCAAATTCTGGTGGGCGCGACTATCGTCGGCAGCATCGAGACCGTGTGGTCCGGCACCGTAACCCCGCCGCGCGAAGGCATTATTAAACGCTGGACCTGGCCCGCTGGCGACAGCGAAGGCTCCGTCGCCCTGCTGAAAGGCCAGGAGATGGGCCGCTTCAAACTGGGCTCCACCGTGATCAACCTGTTTGCCCCGGGCCAGGTGAAGCTGGTCGACACGCTGCAAAGCCTGTCCGTGACTAAAATCGGCCAACCGCTGGCGACAACGGTGGAAGCAACCACCGCCGCTGAACCGGCGCCGTTACCGGAAGAAGAGATCCGCGCCGAACATCGCGCCAGCCCGCTGGTTGACGATAAACAAGACCAAGGTTAATTCTTCAGCAAAAGGGTTATGCCGTGCGCCTGATATACACTTTCCTGTTGGCCTTGAGCCTCAGTTTCGGGGCGTACGCTGCGACAGCCCCTGATGCTAAACAGATAACCCAGGAACTGGAACAGGCGAAGGCGGCAAAGCCCGCCCAGCCTGAAACCGTTGAAGTTCTGCAGTCCGCCCTGAACGCGCTTGAGGAGCGAAAATCGTCTCTCGAGCGCGCCCGTCAGTATCAGGACGTTATCGACAATTTCCCCAAACTGTTTCAAAGCCTGCGTGCCCAGCTCAACAATCTGAGCGAAGAGCCGCGCCAGGTGCCAGTCGGCCTGACCGCCGATGCGCTGAACCAGGAGATCCTCCAGGTCAGCAGCCAGCTGCTGGAGTCAAGCCGTCAGGCGCAGCAGGAGCAGGATCGCGCGCGTGAAATCGCCGACTCCCTGAACCAGCTGCCGCAGCAGCAAACCGACGCCCGGCGTCAGCTCAATGAGGTTGAGCGCCGCATCGGCACGCAAACCGGCAACAATGCTCTCGCCCAGGCGCAAAATCTTGCCCTGCAGGCGGAATCGGCGCGCCTGAAGGCGCTGGTGGATGAGCTCGACCTCGCCCAGCTTTCCGCCAATAACCGCCAGGAGCTGTCGCGCGCCCGTTCTGAACTGGCGCAAAAGCAGAGCGAGCAGCTGGATGCCTATCTGCAGGCGCTGCGTAATCTGCAGAACAGCCAGCGCCAGCGGGAGGCGGAAAAAGCGCTGGAGAGTACCGAACTGCTGGCGGAGAACAGTGAAAACCTGCCGCCGGACATCACCGCCCAGTTTAAAGTCAACCGCGAACTCTCCCAGGCGCTGAACCAGCAGGCGCAGCGTATGGATCTGGTGGCGTCCCAGCAGCGGCAGGCGACGAATCAAACGCTGCAGGTGCGCCAGGCGTTAAACACCCTGCGCGAGCAGTCGCAGTGGCTGGGCTCCTCTAATCTGCTGGGCGAAGCCCTGCGCGCCCAGGTGGCGCGGCTGCCGGAGCGCCCTCGCCCGCAGCAGCTGGATACGGAGATGGCGCAGCTGCGCGTGCAGCGTCTGCGCTTTGAGGATTTACTCAGTAAGCAGCCGCAGCTGCGGCAGATCCGCCAGGCCGACGGCGAACCGCTGACCAGCGAGCAGAACAAGATCCTGCAGGCGCAGCTACGCACGCAGAACGAGCTGCTGAACTCGCTGCTGCGCGGCGGCGATACCCTGATGCTGGAGCTCACCAAGCTGAAGGTCGCCAACGGCCAGCTGGAAGACGCGCTGAAGGAGATCAACGAAGCCACCCACCGCTATCTGTTCTGGACTTCGGACGTCAGCCCCATCGGCTTCTCCTGGCCGCTGGAGATCGTCCAGGATCTGCGGCGCCTGATCTCCCTGGATACCATCAGCGAGCTGGGTAAAGCCAGCGCGATGATGCTCACCAGCAAAGAGACCCTGCTACCGCTGTTTGCCGCCCTGCTGCTGGTTGGCTTCAGCATCAGCTCGCGGCGCCATTTCACCCGCTTCCTTGAGCGCTCCAGCGCTCGGGTGGGGAAAGTCACCCAGGATCACTTCTGGCTGACGCTGCGCACGGTCTTCTGGTCGATACTGGTAGCTTCGCCGCTGCCGGTGCTGTGGATGACGCTCGGCTATGGTCTGCAGTCCGCCTGGCCCTTCCCGCTGGCGGTGGCGATTGGCGATGGGGTCACCGCGACGGTGCCTCTGCTGTGGGTGGTGATGATCTGCGCCACCTTCGCCCGGCCAAACGGGCTGTTTATCGCCCACTTCGGCTGGCCGCGTAACCGCGTGGCGAAAGCGATGCGCTACTACCTGATGAGCATCGGACTAATTGTGCCGCTGATAATGGCGCTGATCATGTTCGATAATCTTAACGACCGCGAGTTCTCCGCCTCGCTGGGCCGCCTGTGCTTCCTGCTGATCTGCGGCGCGCTGGCGGTGGTCACCCTCAGCCTTAAGCATGCCGGTATCCCGCTCTACCTGGATAAAGAGGGGAATGGCGACAACATGGTGAACCGCCTGCTGTGGAACCTGATGCTTGGCGCCCCGCTGGTGGCCATGCTGGCGGCCGCCGTCGGCTACCTCGCCACCGCTCAGGCGCTGCTGGCGCGTCTGGAAACCTCCGTCGCCATCTGGTTCCTGCTGCTGGTGGTCTATCACATTATCCGCCGCTGGATGCTGATCCAGCGGCGCCGACTGGCCTTCGACCGGGCCCGCCATCGTCGCGCGGAAATTCTCGCCCAGCGCGCCCGCGGCGAAGATGAGCCTGTTCACGTCAGCAGCCCGGAAGGGTCGGTGGAGACGGAGGTCAGCGAGGTCGATCTCGATGCCATCAGTACCCAGTCGCTGCGTCTCGTGCGCTCTCTGCTGATGCTGATCGCGCTGCTGTCAGTCATCGTGCTGTGGTCGGAAATTCACTCGGCGTTTGGCTTCCTCGAGAATATCTCGCTGTGGGACGTCACCTCGACGGTGCAGGGGGTGGAAAGCCTCGAGCCCATCACCCTTGGCGCGGTGCTGATTGCCATTCTGGTGCTGATCATCACCACTCAGCTGGTGCGCAACCTGCCGGCGCTGCTGGAGCTGGCGATCCTCCAGCACCTCGATTTAACGCCCGGCACCGGCTACGCCATCACCACCATCACCAAGTATTTGCTGATGCTGATCGGTGGGCTGGTGGGCTTCTCGATGATCGGCATTGAGTGGTCGAAGCTGCAGTGGCTGGTCGCCGCACTGGGTGTGGGTCTCGGGTTTGGCCTGCAGGAGATCTTCGCTAACTTTATCTCCGGCCTGATTATCCTGTTTGAAAAGCCGATCCGCATCGGCGATACGGTCACCATCCGCGACCTGACGGGCAGCGTCACCCGCATCAATACCCGCGCCACCACCATCAGCGACTGGGACCGGAAAGAGATTATCGTGCCGAACAAGGCGTTCATCACCGAACAGTTTATCAACTGGTCGCTGTCGGACTCGGTCACCCGCGTGGTGTTGACGGTGCCGGCTCCGGTGGACGCCGATACCGAAGAGGTGACCAAGATCCTCATCGCCGCGGCGCATCGCTGTTCGCTGGTCATCGATACCCCGGCGCCGGAGGCGTTTCTCGTCGACCTGCAGCAGGGGATCCAGATTTTCGAGCTGCGTATTTTTGCCGCCGAGATGGGGCACCGCATGCCGCTACGCCATGAGATGCATCAGCTGATCCTGGCGGGCTTCCGCGAGCATGGCATTGATATGCCGTTCCCTCCGTTCCAGATGCGGCTGGAAAGTATCGACGGCAGGCAAAGCAGTAAAACCATGACCTCGGCCGGGAAAACCAGCCGACGTACGGCTGGCAGCCTGTAGGCCATACCCTGCCCGGCGCCGCCGCCGGGCAGGCTTTCTAGCTCTCCATTACCAGCACACCGGACGCCAGGCGCCGACGGTAGCTTTCGTAAATGGCCAACGCCAGCAGCGAGAAGAAGATCGGCCCACCGACCATCCACAGCGTGCTGTTCCAGTCCCCGCTGTCGATGACCGGCTGAATAATGGTGAAGATATTGGCGAAGGTCACCACCAGTAGCACCACGCCGGTCGCCAGCAGCGTCGACTGGCGGTTTTTGAAAATCACGAACGGCCGATCGAGATGCGCTTTTGACTTGAAGAACGGGAAGGCGATGGTCAGGAACAGGTAAGGCAAAGTCATGGAGACATTGGCCATCAGCGTCAGCTTGTTATAAAACGCGGAAGCGCTGTCCCCACCGAACGACACCATGATAATAAACACCCCGACCAGCAAACACTGCAGCCACATCGCCGCGGCGGGCATACCATTAACGTTGAGACGGGTCATCACCGATGGCCAGAGCGCTTTTGGCGTGCCCTGGATAATCGCTTTCAGCGGCGAATAGCTGAGAGTGAAAAACGCGCCGGTATAGGCGAGAAACATCGACAGCCCGGTAATACGGGCGAACCAGATCCCGGTCAGGGCTGCCGCCTCTGGCGTCATGTGCAGAGCCTGGCCGAGCGTGTTCCCGAGGCTGGTCATCAGCACATAGGTGATGTTGCCGAGGTTGGTTGAACGCGCACCGAGCACCTGCTGCCAGTTAGCGCTCACGCCCCAAAGCACAATCGCCAGCGAATAACCAACCGAGATTACGATCGCCGCGATAATAATCCCTTTGGCAAAGTTCTTTTCCGGTTTATCGGTTTTATCCACTAAGCCGCCGACTGCCTCAATTCCGCCATAGGCGAAGATGGCAAATACCACAAATGACAGCATTGCCATACCCGACTGATAGCCCGGATTAGGCGAAAGGGCGAAGTTTAACGGTTGGGCGAAATGGCCGCCGTTGAGCAGCAGGATCGCCCCGCTCACCAGCAGCAGCACCAGATTAAGCCCCATCACCGCGATACCGCCGACGGCGGTGATCCTGGCGATTTTATTGATCCCTTTGACGGCAATAAAGGTCACGACGACCATCCAGCAGGCCGCCAGAATGCCCACCGTCTGCGTCGGGGTCAGGCTACCCAGCGCCCAGCTTTGGGTTTTGTCGGCGCCAAACAAAAAGGTAGATAGCGGCACCCAGATCTTAGCCGCGGTACTCACCATCCAGACGATGTACGACGCAAACCACATAAAGGTGCCGATAAACGCAAAGCGCGGCCCGACGCTGTGGTTCATCCAGGAGTAAATGCCGCCCTCTTCCCGACGAAAGGCTGAGCCCATCTCCGCCATCATCAGCGCAAACGGAATGAAGAAAAAGAGTGCGGAAAAAAGATAAAACGGCATAGCGCTGTAGCCCATCAGATAAAACGCCGACGGGCTGTTGGCAAAGCCAAACACCGAGGTGAAGATCATCAGAATCAGCCCAATCAGGCTCATCTTCTTGAGTTGTTGATGCATAAACCTATCCAAACGTGAGCATCGCCCGACGGGCAACGCCTGGTCTCATAAAAAGAGCGCGGATAGTAGCAAAAGCACGGAGAGAGATTGTGGGTATTCGGGCGAATGTCGGGATACCGTGCGAGGGATAGGTCAGGAGAGGCCTGTCACCTCCCTCGCCCGCAGGCGGCGGGAGGTGACAGCGCCATCAGGCGCGGTCGACCGTAAAGGCGATCACTTCGCCGATGCTTTCAGCGCCCAGCGCCAGCATCACCACGCGATCAACGCCCAATGCCACGCCGGAGCAGTCCGGCAGACCTGCCTCCAGCGCCGCCAGCAGGTTGTTATCGATGGGCTGCTGCGGGAGGCCGCGCGCGGCCCGCTTGCGGTTGTCCTGCTCAAAGCGCAGGCGCTGCTCATGGGCGTCGGTCAGCTCGTGGAAACCATTCGCCAGCTCAATACCTTTGTAATAGACCTCGAAGCGCTCAGCGACCCGATGATCTTCCGGGCTGATCTGCGCTAAAGAGGCCTGAGTCGCCGGGAAATGATAAATGAACGTCGGCCGATCTTTGCCGATGTGCGGCTCCACGCCCATGGTGAACAGCAGTTGCAGCAGCGTGTCGCGATCTTCTTCAGTATCGGCGATATTGCTCAGATCCAGCTTCGCCGCGACTTCGCGCAGCTGCGCTTTATCGGCAGAGAGCGGGTCAATATCCAGATGACGCTGGAACGCCTGCTGATAGGAGAGGCTTTCCGCCGGCTGGCACTCCAGCACCTGCTGCAGCAGATCGTCCACCTCGTTGATCAGACGATACATGTCATAGCACGGACGATACCACTCCAGCATGGTGAATTCCGGATTGTGATGCCGCCCCATCTCTTCATTACGGAAGCTGCGGCACAGCTGGAAAACCGGGCCGCAGCCCGCCGCCAGCAGGCGCTTCATATGGTATTCCGGACTGGTCATCAGGTACAGATTGAGTCCCTGTGAGTGGCCCGGGCCGACGAAACGGGTTTCAAACGGGAACAAATGGATATCCGTTACCGTCGCCTGACTCATGCAAGGCGTCTCCACCTCCAGCACGCCGCGATCGGTAAAGAACCGGCGGATTTCCGCCATCACCGCCGCGCGTTTCAACAGATTGGGAATGGGTGCGCTCGGCTGCCAGGTTGCCGTCTCGCTCATGGTACTTTCTCCGATTGCAAACAAGGGCACGAAGTCTACTCGCAACCGGCGAGTGAAACAAATTTTGTGCAATCCCCGGCAGATTACATGCCATTAATCTATCGTTAACCTAAATGCATAAATATCACTGATAAATAACCGCACATATCGATAAAAAAATCGAACACGTCAATTTTCCATACTGACCCTACGGCTATACTCCTGTACCTATAAAGGAGCAGTGATACTTTTTCGCCAGCCCGGCGGCGAAATACACTAAAACTGGAGGAATGTCGTGCACACTTTTCAAGCCGATCTCGCCGTAATTGGCGCCGGCGGGGCAGGCCTTCGCGCCGCTATCGCCGCCGCCCAGGCCAACCCCAATGCCAAAATCGCCCTGATTTCTAAAGTCTATCCGATGCGCAGCCATACGGTCGCTGCAGAAGGGGGGTCCGCAGCCGTTGCCCAGGATCACGATAGCTTTGAGTACCATTTTCACGACACCGTCGCCGGAGGCGACTGGCTGTGCGAGCAGGATGTCGTCGACTATTTCGTTCACCACTGCCCGACGGAAATGACCCAGCTGGAACAGTGGGGATGCCCGTGGAGCCGCCGCCCTGACGGCAGCGTTAACGTCCGGCGCTTCGGTGGCATGAAGATCGAACGTACCTGGTTTGCCGCCGATAAAACCGGCTTCCACATGCTGCATACCCTCTTCCAGACCTCCCTTCAGTTTCCCCAAATTCAACGCTTTGATGAACATTTCGTCCTTGATCTGCTGGTCGATGACGGCCAGGCCCGCGGCCTGGTGGCGATGAATATGATGGAAGGCACGCTGGTGCAGATCCGCGCCAACGCGGTGGTGCTGGCCACCGGCGGCGCCGGACGCGTCTATCGCTACAACACCAACGGCGGCATCGTTACCGGTGACGGGATGGGGATGGCGCTGGGCCACGGCGTGCCGCTGCGCGATATGGAATTCGTGCAGTATCACCCGACCGGTCTGCCGGGCTCCGGGATCCTGATGACCGAAGGCTGCCGTGGTGAAGGCGGGATTCTGGTCAACAAAAACGGCTATCGCTATCTGCAGGATTACGGCATGGGCCCGGAAACCCCGCTCGGCGAACCGAAGAACAAATATATGGAGCTGGGCCCACGCGACAAAGTGTCCCAGGCCTTCTGGCACGAATGGCGGAAAGGGAACACCATTCCCACGCCGCGCGGCGACGTGGTCTACCTCGATCTGCGCCACCTCGGCGAGAAAAAGCTGCTGGAGCGCCTGCCGTTTATCTGTGAGCTGGCGAAAGCCTACGTCGGCGTCGACCCGGTGAAAGAACCGATTCCGGTACGCCCGACCGCGCACTACACCATGGGCGGCATCGAAACCGATCAACAGTGCGAAACCCGCATCAAAGGGCTGTTTGCCGTGGGCGAATGCTCGTCCGTTGGTCTGCACGGCGCCAACCGCCTGGGCTCCAACTCGCTGGCCGAGCTGGTGGTCTTCGGCCGCCTGGCCGGGGAACAGGCCATGCAGCGCGCCGCGCAAGCGGGCGAGACGAACGGTTCCGCCCTCGATGCGCAGGCTGCCGATGTGGAGCGTCGTCTGAAAGATCTCGTCAACCAGGAGGGTAACGAAAACTGGGCGAAAATCCGCGACGAAATGGGGCTCTCGATGGAGGAAGGCTGCGGCATCTACCGGACGCCAGAGCTGATGCAGAAAACTATCGACAAGCTGGCTGAGCTGCAGGAGCGCTTTAAGCGCGTGCGCATTACCGACAACTCCAGCGTATTCAACACCGATCTGCTTTACACCATTGAGCTGGGACACGGTTTAAACGTTGCCGAATGTATGGCGCACTCGGCCATCGCCCGTAAAGAATCGCGCGGTGCGCACCAGCGTCTGGATGAAGGCTGTACCGAACGCGACGACGTCAACTTCCTCAAACATACGCTCGCCTTCCGCGAGGCTGATGGCACCACCCGCCTGGAATATGGCGATGTGAAGATCACCACGCTGCCGCCGGCGAAACGTGTTTATGGCGCTGAGGCGGAAGCGGCTGAGAAGAAGGAGACCACCCATGGCTGAGATGAAAAACCTGAAAGTCGAAGTGGTGCGTTACAACCCGGAGGTCGACACGGCACCGCACAGCGCGTTCTATGACGTGCCTTACGATGAGCAGACCTCGCTGCTGGACGCGCTGGGCTACATTAAAGACAACCTGGCGCCCGATCTGAGCTACCGCTGGTCCTGCCGGATGGCGATCTGCGGCTCCTGCGGCATGATGGTCAATAAGGTACCGAAGCTGGCCTGTAAAACCTTCCTGCGGGATTACACCAAAGGCATCAAGGTTGAGGCGCTGGCCAACTTCCCGATCGAGCGCGATCTGGTGGTGGATATGACCCACTTTATCGAAAGTCTGGAGGCCATTAAGCCGTATATCATCGGCAATAACCGCACCCCGGACCAGGGACCAAACAAGCAGACGCCGGCCCAGATGGCCAAATACCATCAATTCTCCGGCTGTATCAACTGCGGACTGTGCTATGCCGCCTGTCCGCAGTTCGGCCTGAATCCGGAGTTTATCGGCCCGGCGGCGATCACCCTCGCCCACCGCTATAACGAAGACAGCCGCGACCACGGCAAAAAGGAACGCATGGCGCAGCTTAACGGCCAGAACGGCGTCTGGACCTGTACTTTCGTGGGCTACTGCTCGGAAGTGTGTCCGAAGCACGTCGACCCGGCGGCCGCGATCCAGCAGGGCAAGGTGGAAAGTTCGAAAGACTTTCTTATCGCCACCCTGAAACCACGCTAAGGAGTGCATTATGACGACGAAACGCAAACCCTACGTGCGGCCGATGACCTCCACCTGGTGGAAAAAGCTGCCGTTTTATCGCTTCTACATGGTGCGGGAAGGCACGGCGGTACCGACGGTCTGGTTTAGCATTGTGCTGATTTACGGGCTGTTTGCCCTCAAGCACGGCGCCGAAAGCTGGGCGGGATATATCGGATTCCTGCAAAATCCAGTGGTGGTGATCCTCAATCTGATCACCCTGGCGGCGGCGCTGCTGCACACCAAAACCTGGTTCGAGCTGGCGCCGAAAGCCGCCAACGTCATCATCAAAGGCGAAAAAATGGGGCCAGAGCCGGTGATTAAAGGTCTCTGGGTGGTGACGGCGGTGGTCACCGTGGTGATCCTGTTTGTCGCCCTGTTCTGGTAAGGAGGCTGAGATGATTAATCCCAATCCGAAACGTTCCGATGAACCCGTTTTCTGGGGGCTGTTTGGCGCTGGCGGCATGTGGGGCGCGATTGTCGCGCCGGTGATGGTGCTGCTGGTGGGCATTTTGCTGCCGCTGGGGCTCGCCCCGGCCGACGCCTTCAGCTATGAGCGCGTGCTGGCCTTTGCCCAAAGCTTTATCGGCCGCGCGTTCATCTTTCTGATGATTGTCCTGCCGCTGTGGTGTGGGCTGCATCGTATTCACCACGCCATGCACGACCTGAAAATCCATGTGCCAAACGGCAAATGGGTCTTCTACGGTCTGGCGGCGATCCTCAGCGTCATTACTCTCGTTGGCGTACTGTTTATCTGATCCTGCAAGAGCCCGGCAGCAATTCTGCTACCGGGCTCGCTTCATAGAAAAATCTTGCCGCCTTTGCCCTGCCGGACTCTACACTTAGCTTAAAAGCCAGCAAGGAGCATACCATGCGTATCCTGCCGATAATCACCGCGGTCGCCGTCTCGTTCCTGTCTGTCGCCTGCAGCACCCCTGCCCCGCCGCCGGGCGTAACCGTGGTCACCCCCTTCGACGTTCAGCGCTATCTGGGTACCTGGTACGAAATCGCCCGCTTCGACCATCCTTTTGAAAGCGGACTTGAAAAGGTCACGATCGCCTGGCAGCCGCGCGATGACGGCGGTCTGGACGTGGTCAATAAAGGCTATAACCCCGACCGCGACATGTGGCAGAAAACGGAAGGGGTGGCGTATTTTACCGGCGAACCCAGCCGAGCCGCGCTGAAGATCTCCTTCTTCGGCCCCTTCTATGGCAGCTATAACGTCATTGCTCTGGATAAGGAGTATCGGTACGCGCTGGTCTGCGGCCCCGACCGCGACTATCTCTGGCTACTGGCGCGAGCCCCCACCATCGCCCCGGAAGTCAGGCAGCAGATGCTGGATATTGCCACCCGGCAGGGTTTTGATATCAGCAAACTGGTCTGGGTCAATCAGCGCTACAACTAGTGCGCGCTGATCTTCAGGCCAATGATGCCGACCACGATGCAGACAAGACTGGCGATACGCATAGCGCTGGCGGATTCACCTAACAGTACGATACCGGTCACAGCGGCGCCCACGGCGCCGATCCCCGTCCAGACGGCGTAAGCGGTACCCACCGGCAGGGTTTTCATCGCCCATGAAAGCAGCGCCATGCTGACGACCATCGCGACGATGGTGATGACGCTGGGAACCAGGCGGCTAAAGCCATGGGTATATTTCAGGCCGACGGCCCACACCACTTCCAGCAGGCCAGCGATAAATAAGACTATCCAGGACATAAGGCTCCTTTGCTGGGGCCGTCCCCGGATGAGAAACGCTTACGGGTCGTCCCGTAAGGTGGATGAAAAGTCGTAGTGAGTATATCCAACAGGATGGGGGAAGTGAAGAACGGTACGGCGCAAAACCGTACCGTCGAAGGCTGTTATTGCTGAGCTTTGGTTGCTGCGCCAGAGATTGCGCTGCCGCCCTCTGAAATATCCTGACCCACACCGCGCGTGGTGTTACAAGCGGTCAGTGCTGAAGAGAGGACCAAAACCGTAAAGAACGCTGCAATCGTTTTTTTCACCATAATGTCATCCTTAGTGTCAGTTTTGTTTTCATGCCCTATAAGCATAGACAAACCGTCCACAGATGAAGGGATCTTTGCGTTTTTTAAGAGAAAAGGAGTATTCGTGGAGGAAGCAGGCGCACCGCAAGGCGATCGCGGCAGGCGAAACGGAAGGAAGTCAGCTTACAGCGCGAGAGATGGCGTGACCCAGGCCCTGAATATCTTCACCGAAACCGCGGGCGGTATTGCAGCCAGACAGCAGTGCGCTGCTCAGAAACAGTAACGCCAGGAGTTTTACGCTGCGCTTCATGTGTCGTGCTCGTCGTGCCAGTACAGAAAGAGCGGCGCAGCACAGAGGCTGCGCCAGTCATCATGACGTGAAATTACTTCACGCGGGATACGTATTCGCCAGAGCGAGTATCCACTTTAATCACTTCGCCAATCTGAACGAACAGCGGCACTTTAACCACAGCGCCAGTAGACAGGGTCGCTGGTTTACCACCGGTACCCGCGGTGTCGCCTTTCAGACCTGGGTCGGTTTCAACGATTTCCAGCTCAACGAAGTTCGGCGGGGTGACCGCGATCGGCTGGCCGTTCCACAGGGTCACGATGCACTCAGCCTGATCCAGCAGCCATTTGGCATTGTCACCGATCGCTTTCGCGTCAGCAGACAGCTGTTCGAAGGTTTCGTTGTTCATGAAGTGCCAGAACTCACCGTCGTTATACAGGTAAGTCAGGTTCATATCGACAACGTCCGCGCCTTCTGCAGAATCAGTAGATTTGAAGGTTTTCTCAACGCGGGTGCCGGTCAGCAGACGGCGCAGCTTAACGCGCGCAAACGCCTGGCCTTTACCTGGTTTAACGAATTCGCTGGCTTCTACCGCATAAGGTTCGCCATCTAACATGATTTTAAGACCAGCACGAAAATCGTTGCTATAGTAAGTCGCCATAAGGCCCTCTGAAATTGTTTAACTGGTAGCTAAGCCACAAAATGGCGCATATTGTAACCCTAAATACCCCATCCAGAGAAGATTGGATAACGCAACTTGCCAATGTTGTGACCAGTCCTGATGAACTGCTGCGTCTTTTAAATGTAGACGCTGATGAAAAACTGCTCGCCGGACGTGAGGCCAGACGCCTGTTCCCGCTGCGCGTCCCGCGCGCGTTTATTGCCAGAATGGAGAAAGGCAACCCTGACGATCCGCTGCTTCGTCAGGTACTTACCGCCGAAGAGGAGTTTATCGTCGCCCCCGGCTACTCCACCGATCCGCTGGAAGAACAGCACAGCGTCGTGCCCGGCCTGTTGCACAAATATCGCAACCGGGCCCTGCTGTTGGTGAAAGGCGGTTGCGCGGTCAATTGCCGTTACTGCTTCCGCCGCCACTTCCCTTATGCCGAAAATCAGGGCACCAGGCGCAACTGGCAGACGGCAATGAATTATATCGCTGAGCATCCGCAGCTTGATGAAATCATCTTCTCCGGCGGCGACCCGTTGATGGCGAAGGACCATGAGCTTGACTGGCTAATGACCCAGCTGGAAGCCATTCCGCACGTTAAGCGTCTGCGTATTCACAGCCGCTTGCCGATCGTGATCCCGGCGCGCATCACCGAGATGCTGGCCAGCCGCTTCCACCGTTCGTCGCTGCAGGTGATCTTGGTTAACCACGTCAACCACGCTAATGAAATTGACGGCGAGTTTCGCGCGGCGATGGCCATGCTGCGTCAGGCGGGCGTCACGCTGCTTAACCAGAGCGTGCTGCTGCGCGGGGTGAACGATAACGCGCAAGCCCTGGCCGATCTCAGCAATGCGCTGTTCAATGCCGGGGTAATGCCCTACTACCTGCACGTGCTGGACCGGGTACAAGGGGCGGCACACTTTATGGTCAGCGATGATGAAGCCCGTGAAATCATGCGTGAACTATTGACCCTTATCTCCGGCTATATGGTGCCGAAGCTGGCGCGAGAGATCGGCGGCGAACTCAGCAAGACGCCGCTGGATTTAGGACTGAAGCAGCGTTAGCTCCCCTCCCTTGTCTGCCAGGTCGTGCTGGCAGACATCTTAATATGAATACACCGCCAGGTTGGGACTAACATACTCGGCAATCCACTTTACCGTTACCTTCTCGATATAAACCCCAGCGGCGGCGTATTATCGATGTAACACGATCAGTACGATAACATTGATAACTATCATCACGACAATCAGCGCGATTAACCAGGTGGGAACTTTAAAGGTTATATGTAATCGTTCCGATACTTTCTCTGCCACCTTCACGCTATTTTCCCGCCTATCATTCTCCTGGATTGCTAAATTCACTGGTAGTGGAAGACTTAATTTATGGTCAATTTTCCCCGTATCATTGAAAATGACATCAGCAGTTTTACTACTGTGAAAATGCGTTAATCTTTCCCGATTCATATTCTCGCACTCTTCATCCGAGAGCGGGATAACTAAAGTATCCGGGGCGACGCTAAAGCCTTTTTGTCTGACGGTGATAATGATATCCTCAGATAGTCCGGCTTTGAGCAGCGATTTTCTCAACAAAGAGATATTTTGATAAAATGTATTTTGCGAAACTACCACTCCCCGTGTTTCCCATACAGCCGCCAGAAATTCATCCCGAGAAATCACTTTGCCGCAATTCTGCAATAGCAGCAGCAAGCATCTGGCGGTAGGCGCATTGAGGCTGATGCTCTCCCCATTCCCGGCAAGCGGTCGCAGCTCATTCATATTGGCATTAAATATAATTTCCTGATTAATTATACAGCCATTAAATAATGCAATATCATCCATATCCTTGCCCCACGCAACCCTATTATCCATAACAAAAATAAATAATCCCAGCAAAACCATGGCGTGAACATTATCGCTTCAGACAGAAGCGGGGTCAGTTCACATTGAACTTCAGCTTTGAGGATACCGCATAAAAAATGCCACGCGATAGTTATCTTGTTTAAAAGCCACATTTTCGGATTAAATTTATCTCAACCTAACTCAACATCTCATTAGAAAAGGTCATTATTAAATTCACGTGTGCTTCATCAAGAATTCACAAGCATTTTTTGCACCAGACTTTTAAATTACCCCCGCTTCTCCATGGTTCGCTATGGCAAGTGATATTGTAGCGTCGTTCACAGGAGGGTAGGTTTCAGCACTATATAAGGAATGCTGGCGCTTATTTTCAATATCAATAGGAATGTATACTCCATTCCCATGATAACTGTTATCGATTCTACACAGGACTAAGTATCTATATATGGATTAATTAAATGAAAAAGACAATCGTAGCTGTAATGGTCGCTGCTTCTGCAGTTCTGAGTGCTCAGGTAATGGCAACCAACACCGCTCAGGTAACTGTACTGGGTGAAGTCTCTGATGCAGCTAACTCTTGCGTCGTGACTCCGACGGGTACCCTGAACAACGGTATCGTTCAGCTGATGACCGTGACCACTACCGAAGCGAATGCTGAAGCGGCTGGTGCTCTGTTTAAAACTCAGGACTTCGGTTTTGACGTGAAAGACTGCGCACAGGGTAGCGCCACTCCGGTTACTGCTGTAACCGTCAATGTGACCGGTGCCTCCAGCAACGCTAACATCCTGGACAACACCGCACCTGGCGGCGCTACCGGCATTGGTATCGGTATCCAGCGCGTACGTGATGCTCACCGCGTAGGCTTCGACGGTTCTGACCTCATGACCGAAAGCTACACTGCAGCAGGCGGCACTCAGCTGAAGTACACCACTGGTTATGTGAAAGTGAACTCCGCGACTCCGGTTACCGAAGGTCCGGTTAAAGGTGTTGCGACCTTTACTATCGATTATACCCTCTAATTTTTCCCCGAAGGGCTCCGCTTCACAGCGGGCCCTTTTTCGCATTCAGAGAAAAACCATGTTCAGGAACTTATTAAATATCACCGCATCCTGTGCATTACTCCTCAGTAGTATTGCCCATGCTGGTATTGTGATTGAATCCACACGCTACCTCTATAAAGAAGGTGCGCGTGAAATCACCGCGCAAATCGAAAATAAAGATGACATCCCTTATCTGATTAAATCCTGGGTTGAAGCGCCGGCAGGGAAAACGCCCTCTTTTATGGCTACACCTCCGTTATTCCGCCTTGAGGGTAAGCAGCAGAATACCGTGCGTCTATTTTCTACCGGAAACGTCAATGCCCCGAACGACCGGGAATCCATATACTATTTTAACGTGATGGCCATCCCGCCGGCGGACGATGAGAAAGCCAACGCCAATACTATTCAACTGGCGGTCCGCCACCGCATGCGTCTGGTCTATCGTCCAAAAGCACTTTTCGACCTTTCTCCAAACATTGAAGCCAAAAAACTCGAATGGCGGAAATCAGGCACAAAACTGACGATTAAAAATCCGACACCGTTTTTCTTCTATTTCCATAGTGTTCAGATTGGTAGCAAAGAAGTGAAGCCGGAAGTCAACTCGGTCGCTCCAATGACGACCAAAGAAGTGACATTAAAAGAAAATATCAATGCCTCCAGCGTCAACTGGAAAGTAGTTAATGATTATGGCGGAGCAGGATCGCTCTATTCCTCATCGCTGTAATAAGAATTTTATTTTATCATTATAGGGATGTGTCTATGCCAAATAAGAATAATGGATTATTCAAACTATCCGCGGTCTTCCTCGCAATGCTTCCGGCATTGCTTTCTGGTTTGAATAATAAAGCGCAAGCACGTGACTTTTTCGATCCCTCATTCATTAGCTCATTGAATGGTAGCGATCCATCAACCACTCCCGACTTATCTATTTTCCAGACGCAGAACGCACAGGCGCCAGGGGATTATCGGGTAGATATCATGTTTAATGGTCGCTATCTGGATACCAGGACAATGAAGTTTGTTGCGAATAGCCGTGCCACTGGGAATAATCGAGAGCCCGCCCTGGTGCCCTGTTTGAGCCTGAAAACATTGGCAGAGTATGGCGTACGGGTTAAAGCCTTTCCCGAACTGGTCGAGGATAAAAACGGCTGCGCCAATCTTTCAGTCATCCCGGATACCAAAGCGGATTTCGACTTTACCGTCCAGCGCTTGAATATATCCATTCCGCAGGCGGCACTATCTACCACCGCGCAGGGATATATTCCACCGGATCAGTTTGATGACGGCATCAACGCCCTGCTGGTGAACTATCAGTTCAGCGGCTCAAACGACATGCAGGCCAATGACGAATACTACAGCCTGAACCTGCAGTCTGGCCTCAACGTTGGCCCATGGCGTATCCGTAACCTCAGCACCTGGAATAAAAACAACGGCGATGCGGGTGATTGGGACTCAGCCTATCTCTACATGCAGCGCAGCATTCGTCCCATCAACAGTAACCTGGTGATGGGTGAGAGCTCGTCACTCTCAGGCATCTTTGACAGTGTACCGTTTACCGGTATTCAACTGGCCACCGATACATCAATGTTGCCGGAAAGTATGCGCGGCTATGCGCCGATTATCCGTGGTATCGCCAAAACCAACGCCCGTGTCTTCATTAAACAAAACGGCTACCAGGTATACCAGACCTACGTGGCGCCTGGCGCGTTTGAAATCACCGATATGTACCCGAGCGGCGGTAGCGGCGACCTTTACGTCACCGTGGAAGAGTCCGACGGTTCTAAGCAGGAGTTCGTCGTACCGTTCGCTACGCTGCCGGTGATGGTCCGTGAAGATCAGCTGGAATATGAAATTACGTCTGGTAAATATCGTCCTTACGACGGCGGGGTCGATGAAACGCCCTTTACGCAAGCTACCGCGACCTACGGTGTCTCAAGCAGCCTGACGCTTTATGGCGGGGTGCAGGCCGCATCGCGCTATCAGGCCCTGTCAACAGGCCTCGGCTATAACCTCGGCGAGCTTGGCGCCGCCTCGGCAGACGTCACCCAGGCCTGGTCAAAAATGAAAGACGACGAAAAGACCTCTGGGCAGTCATGGCGTGTCCGTTACGGGAAAAATATTATCGAAACCGGTACAAACGTGACTATCGCTGGCTACCGCTATTCCACCCGCGGATTTAATACCCTCTCTGAAGTGTTAGATAGCTATTCTAATGACGGCAAGTATACTCCTCGCTCGCTGCGCAACCGCACCAATCTGACGCTGAATCAAAGCCTGGGTAAAGGCCTCGGCAGTCTGTCTATCAGTGGATTGATTGAAGATTACTGGGACGATAAGCGCACCAACAAGTCGATCAGCGTGGGGTACAACGGTGGCTTCCGCAATGTAAACTATTACCTCGGGTACAGCTATAACCGCTATACCTGGAGCGGGAATAACTCCGGGAAAGACGCCCAGGACGATCAGCGTATCTCGCTGACCGTCACGCTGCCGCTGAGCAACTGGCTACCGGGCACCTATACCAGTTATCAGTTAACCAACAGTAATCCGGGGTCTACCGATCAGTCGGTCTCCATCGGTGGTAACGCGCTGGATAACGACAGCCTGGAGTGGAGCCTGCAGCAAGGATACAGCAACCGGGAATACTACAGCGGCGATATGCGCGCAACCTATAACGGTGCTCGCGGCAGCGTCAATGCCGGTTACAGCTACGATCGCGGTAGCGAGCGTATAGACTATGGCGCCAACGGCAGCATTGTCGCTCATGCCGATGGGGTCACGCTTGGTCAGGACATCACCGATGCCGCCGTACTGGTTAAGGCCCCAGGTTTGGATAACGTCAAGCTGGCCAACGATAACACCATCACCACCGACTATCGTGGTTACGCCATCGTACCTTATGTCACGCCTTATCGTCGCACCGATATCACCCTCGATAGTACTTCGCTTGGCGAAGATATGGAGCTTCCGGAAACCACGCAGAGCGTCGTTCCGACACGCGGCGCCATCGTGCGGGCCAATTATGCCGGTAATATCGGCCAGCGCGCATTTGTCCATCTGAAAACGGCCAGCGGCCAGGACGTACCTTATGGTGCGATGGTGTTACTCGCCGGGAGCAGCCAGGCACAGCCAGGCATCGTCAGCGACGCCGGGATGGTCTATATGTCCGGCCTGCAGCAAACCGGAATACTTAACGTGCAATGGGGCAAAAGCGCGGCGCAGCAGTGCAATGCTTCCTTTACTTTACCGGCCAGGGAAGGCAAAGCGGCTGGCATCAGTCAAATCGAAACAATTTGTCGCTAATATTGACCAAGGACAATAAAGAATGAGAAAAACACTGATTTTTCTATCTATATTATTATGTTGTTGTGAAGCAGCTGCCAAATGCGATTATGATGGTTCCGATGGGCAAGCAACATTTAACTTAAGTCCTAAAATCGCAACGGATCCAACAATACCCGTTGGTACAGTTTTGTATACCAAAAAAGTTGGTACCGGACACTATAAAACCTTTGAATGCAGCAAGATAATGGGTGATCAGTATATCATTACCTCATCCGCACCCGAGGTCTCTGGTGTCACGGGTATAATGGGAAAACCGGTCTATGAAACGGGGATTGATGGTATTGGTTTTTGGTTTTCAGTTTTCAGATATTCTGGACAGCAAGCATGGTTCAATTAAACCCGCAGTGGCACAATCTACGATTGTGCCAATTTTAAAGTCGAATGATGACTACAGATTTATGACAGTATGGTTAATAAAAACAAAACCTGTCATTGATACATCCGGCGTCAGTACCAATCCGGTATTTAAATTCTCAGCGGGTAACTTAAGCACCAACCCCAGGGCGTCAGATCGTCTGTTAATGACTGCGTCTCTGAAATTCAAGAGTATTTCTTATAAGGCGACCTCCTGTGATATTTCTGTGTCTGGACCGAGCCAAATCACCTTAAATACAATTGAAAAAAACACATTAATGTCAATCCCTCGGGGTGGCACAACCCCATCACAGAAAACTATCACAATGGACGTTTCATGCCCAGCGGGTTCAATTGGTAATAAACTTTACTATTGGTTTAACCCAGTTAGTGGCACCAGTCCTGCGGGGAATGGCATCATCGATAATCTGCTAACAGGAGGCGGAGCAGCAAGCAACGTTGGCATTATCTTCAAAAAAGACAATAGTCCCGTTATATTTTATGACGCAGAGACCTACAGTATTGCCAGCGCTCAAGCATCGCAAAAAATTAACTTTACCGCCGATTATTACCGAATGAGTGACAACAGCGCTGAAGTCTCGGCCGGGCATGTAAAAGCGATACTTGAGGTAGTAGTTCAGGAGGAATAAAGAGAACCATAATCTCATAAAAGGTGGATAATGATATCCACCTTTTTTATTTTTCCATACATAATCAAAAGCATTATGATATGTACGTATGAAATAATGTACTACAATTTGAATCACGTCCATAATAACAGCTTAATTTAACTTGCTAAAATTAATATTGCTTTATGAATCTGTAAGATAATTAGATTAGATTCAGAATGAATCTGAAATTTCATCAACAATTCACATTAAGTTGAGTTGATTCATACTACAGCAACGACTATCTTCTCTGCGGACCAACTTCTGGTCTGGATTGAACATATAATTTTAATTTTAGTTAAAGGACTAATCATGCATCAATTAACTGTATTTGAAATGGAAGAGATTTCTGGCGGCGCGCTGACTGATACTCTTACCGATATTATGACCTGGGCTGCTAAAGAAGTAGGCGCCATCGCTCTGGGCGCCTCTCTGGGGGCGATTTTTGGTACAGGTTACGCTGGACGTTGGGGCGGCGTAAGCGGTGGTATCTTTGGTATCGGCTCGATTGGCCAGGGTGTAGGAATGATTGCCGGGGTTATTCTCGGTGGCGTCTGCTTTGGTATTGCTGCGGGTATCGTTGGCTGGGATATGACGCTGCATTATGCAACAGGTGTAATGGATGCCGTTTATGATGGCACATTAAACTTCTGGAGCAATTAATTTACGCCTCAGCTGTTTGCTCAACGTTTTGTTGACATTCTTTACTAAGTAAATAGGGCCTGAAATATCGGGCCTTTTCATTTCATTATGTAAGTGATAATTATGTTAAGAAAAATCTATCGCAAGGAAGCGATCGAATACAAAAAGCATCACTGGAAAGGAAAGGCGTTGCTGCTAGCAGGGCTTCCGGCATGGCTTATTGCATTACTTTCTTTTGCCTTTTTAGCCATTCTAATAACCACCACAATATTTTGTACCTTTACCCAACGCATTGATGTTCGCGGGGAAGTTATTACTTTACCTCATTCTGTCAATGTTTATGCGCCACAGCAAGGGTTTGTTATTTCCCAATATGCAAAAGTCGGTGACCTTGTCGCCAAAGGACAGTCTTTATATGAAATTGACATCTCCCGAAATACAACAACAGGCAACGTCAGTACGGCGCAAATAGAAGTCATTAATGAAAAGATTGCGAACGCTGAAGATATCATCACCAAACTTTCTCATAATAAAGAAGAAACCCGATTATCTTTAGATAAACAGCTAAAAACCATCAATGATTCGTTAAAAGAAACTAACCGCATGCTGGTTAATGCGCAGACTGGTTTAAAGAAAATGCATGATAATCTTTCCAGTTACGATAAATATCTTCGTGATGGCCTTATCACCAAAGATCAGTATAACTATCAGCATTCATTATACTTTCAACAACAGAGCACCTATCAGTCTTTGGTCAGTCAGAAAATGCAACTGGAATCCCAGGTAACCCAGTTAAATAGCGATAAAATCACAAAAACGGCAGATTTTGACAACCAAATATCATCTCAGGAAAACCAGATTAATGATTACAAAAACCAGTTGGTTGAATCAAATGCCAATGGTAATGTCATTATTAAAGCAACCACAGAAGGACGCATTGAATCGCTGGCTGTAACAAAAGGACAAATGGTCGACAAAGGCAGCAGTTTAGCGCAAATCAAACCCACTGGTGATATAGAGTATTATCTTATTTTATGGTTACCTAATAATAGCATACCTTATGTCAAACCGGGTGATGTCATTAACATCCGCTATGATGCGTTCCCATCCGATAAATTTGGGCAATTCCCGGGAAAAATACTTTCAATATCTTCGGTCCCGACATCCCGACAGGAACTGTCTGAATACACTAATGTTAATAATGGAACGAATCAGCAGGAACTGGCACTCTATAAAACCATTGTCAAAATTGAAAACAAAACCTTTAATTACAATGGTAAAACGCTTTCGCTTTCTAATGGACTGAAGGCTCAAGCCGTTGTATTTCTCGAAGAGCGCCCACTTTATATGTGGATGTTTACCCCTGTGTATAAGATAACTCAAAGCATTACTGGGCCAATCCATGACTAACGAATTGTTCAAAACCATTGTTGCAAAACTAAATTTTTCTCTGGTTAACAAAACGCCTGTTATTCTACAGTCAGAATCATCGGAATGTGGAGTTGCCTGTCTGGCGATGGTCTGTGGTTATTATGGGTTAAATATCGATTTATTTAATTTTCGTCAACGATTCGGTAGCCCCTCACAGGGCTCCTCACTGCTGTCTCTAAGCAAAACAGCCGAGCAGGCTGGTTTAAAAAACCGTGCGCTAGCGCTCGACCTCGATGAAATAAAACAGCTTAAGCTTCCCTGCATCATCCACTGGGGAATGAACCACTATGTAGTCCTTACAAAAGTAAAGAAAAACGGATTTGTGATTCACGATCCCGCGCTGGGTAAACGAATCATTGGCATCAGTGAGATGTCAAATAATTTTACCGGCGTTGCGCTTGAACTCTGGCCTGACCATAACTTCCAACAAGAGGAGGCGAAATCCCGTTTACGACTCCTGGATTTAATGCATAAAATTGTTGGTTTAAAATCGGCGCTGATTAAGATCTTTGCTTTCTCTGTTGTGGTAGAAGCGATTGGCCTCCTGTTGCCTATTGGTACACAGTTAGTAACTGACCATGTGATTATGGCGCACGATGAAAGTTTACTCTCTGTTATTTGTATTGGTTTAATATTTTTCACGCTATTCCGCACGTTTATTAGCATGCTCCGAGCATGGACGTCGTTAACGTTGAATACGTTGACAAACATTCAATGGAAAACAACGCTATTCGATCATTTGGCAAGTTTGCCATTATCTTTTTTCGAGAAAAGACACTTAGGTGATATCCAGTCTCGTTTCTCGTCTCTGGATACCATTCGTTCAATTTTTACCAACAGTATCGTCACTGGCATCATCGATTCGATAATGACGATCGGTTTGTTAGTCATGCTGACATTATATGGCGGCTGGTTAGTCTGGGTCGTCATTGGCTTTACCGTCTGCTATGCGATTATGCGCTTCGCTACCTATAGTTTTTATCGGCGCGTAACGGAAGAGCAGGTCGTTAAAGGGGCGCGTGCTAACTCTCACTTTATGGAATCACTTTATGGCATTTCCACGATCAAAGCATTAAATTTAAAAGAACGTCGCTCGCAGCATTGGCTGAATCTTAACGTTGATGCCAGTAACGCAGGTATTAAGCAAACTCGCTTTGATATGATGTTTGGTGGGATTAATACCTTTATCACCTCTATCGATCAGGTGGTGGTACTGTGGTTGGGGGCCATTATGGTAATTGATAATGAGATGACGCTCGGTATGTTTATGGCATTTAATGCTTATCGAGGCCAGTTTTCTCAACGTGCATCGAATCTCATTGATTTGGTGATGCAGCTTCGTATGCTCTCGCTTCATAATGAACGTCTATCTGAAATCGCCTTTAGCGAACCGGAAAAAGAACTTCCATCCCGACGTGTGTTTACAGCAAACACCGGCGTGAAACTTGAAGTCAGGAACCTGAGTTATCAATACGATCCTTTTTCACAACCCATTTTTACCAATCTGAATATAACGGTTGCCCCAGGCGAGTCTGTCGCGCTAATTGGCCCATCTGGCGTTGGCAAAACCACGCTGTTGAAAGTCATGTGCGGTTTGCTTTCACCTGACTCCGGCGAAATACTGGCGGATAATCTGGAGATTCAAAAAATTGGTTTAAATAACTATCGTCTCGGTATCGCCTGCGTACTTCAGGAGGATCGTCTCTTTTCAGGTTCACTTATCGATAATATCAGTGGTTTTGATGATAACCCCGATTTGGAATTCGTAATGGAATGTGCCAAACATTGCAACATCCATGATGAAATCATGAAGATGGCGATGGGATACGAAACCATTGTCGGCGAACTGGGGCTGGGCATTTCCGGCGGTCAAAAGCAGCGTATCCTGATCGCTCGTGCTTTGTACCGTAAACCGAGTATTCTGTTTATGGATGAGGCAACTAGTCACCTGGATCTCAGAAATGAGTCGGTCATCAATCAGTCGATTTCAGCGTTAAGTATCACCCGAATTATTGTCGCGCACCGGCCATCAACCATTGCATCAGCCGATCGCGTTATTGACCTCTCACAATCGAAGTCGATGGCTACCGCTTAATAAAGGAGAAGATTATGCAAGGAACGTTTATTGGTTTTAATACTGCAGGAATTACTTTTGAAGAGCGTTTCCTGGCGCTGTTACTTAAGGTCAAGAAAGCGAATGATACCTGTGAGATTTTCTATCTTCAGGCACCCGTATTATCCGACCTGCTTCTGATATTGCAAAGTAGAATGGCCTTAATTTTTCAGCGACTTGAAAATAAAGGCGAGGCTTACAAAGATGAGATTATCGCTTATAACGAAACACTCGTAACCCATATCCCCACGGTAGAAATGGCTGAAATACAACAGCCTTCTCCTGAGCGGCGTATAATGTCTATTACGCTTAAACCTGGCGAAACGCAGTCAACGCTGATCCTGGTATTTCAGGATGAGCAAATTAAGGCGTTAACTATTGATGACCGACAGGTTGAAGCCCTGATAATCGGTATTCAACAGGCATTAAAAACAGTCGGCGATCAGGAACTTATCCAGTATTTAAGTTCAAATATGGATTTTTTAATGTGCTACTGCGTCGACTTAACTACTCAGCCGAATATTGATTACCAGCAGTATCCCCAGGAAGAATGGAAGCTAAACCTGTTTTCCTATTATCTGGGCGTGCTCTATTGCTGCGAGACGGACGAAGGCAAGAAAATTGTCTCCGGAGCGGTGGTAAAAACCAGTGCGCCACATTTATCTGAAATGGAAAACAGCGTGGTAGTACGCCTTATTGAGAAAAGCCCCAAGCTTAAGGCGATGCACACGGCGCTGGCGCCATGCCAAATCTTCAGTACCATTATTCCTTCCCAGCCAGGAAGAATGCTCAGCCTGGAAGAGTGTCTGCGTCCCCTGCATGCCTTCTATCTGGAGAAGAAAGCGGAGCTTAACGCCTGACCCTATTCTACCGGTCACGCCTCTCTCTACGCTCGCAGAGAGAGGCATCGCGCATCAGTTCGGGCACTTATAAACCTGGCCGTTCATCTCGCTGTCGGTGGGCACAAAGCTCGACAACAGATTTTGCGTCGGGCTGCTGACGCCATAAATCACGTTGCCGCCCATGGCTGCCGCCTGGTTACGCAGGGCGTTAGCCGCACCGCGCATGGAGCCACCCTCATCGCCATTCTGGCCGGAGAGCCAGTTGCTCTGTTTACCCGTCGCGGTCCCTAACAGCTGACACTCTGCGCCCGGCTTCTCCTGCACGAAGCGCACATTCTGGCCGGCGGAGGTTAATTCATTGCTGGAACTGCAACCTGCCAACAGTAAGGCTGCGCCGACAATCCCTGCTAAATATTTTACCTGCATGTTAATCCCCATGATCGATGAGCTGGACGCACTGGCCCGGATGTAAACCTGTCATCCTTCAAACTGCGTCGGCATGAGCCGCTTTCATTCCTTAGCCGGTCGCGCTAGTTAGTCGCTTCCGATACGGAGGTGCTTGCCGCTCTGATGCAGCTTAAATGATTTTTATGTATAAGCCTTATACTAAAAAGCGCGCCAAAAGAAAAACCCCCAGCCATTACTGGCCAGGGGTTTCTGCTTTTTTATGCCGTAGAGCGCACGATTACATCATGCCGCCCATACCGCCCATGCCGCCCATACCGCCAGCAGCACCTAAATCAGGCGCATCGCCTTTCGGCAGGTCGGTCACCATGCACTCGGTGGTGATCATCAGGCCAGCCACGGAAGCCGCGTACTGCAGTGCAGAACGGGTGACTTTGGTTGGGTCCAGGATACCGAAGTCGATCATGTTGCCGTATTCTTCAGTTGCCGCGTTGTAACCGTAGTTACCGTCGCCGGCTTTCACGTTGTTCGCCACAACAGACGGCTCTTCACCGGCGTTGGACACGATCTGACGCAGCGGCGCTTCCATTGCGCGCAGCGCAACTTTGATACCGACGTTCTGATCTTCGTTCTGACCGGTCAGGCCAGCGAGTTTCGCTGCAACGCGAACCAGCGCTACGCCGCCGCCAGCCACCACGCCTTCTTCAACCGCAGCACGAGTGGCGTGCAGGGCATCGTCGACGCGTGCTTTTTTCTCTTTCATTTCAACTTCGGTTGCCGCGCCGACTTTGATTACGGCAACGCCGCCAGCCAGTTTAGCGACACGTTCCTGCAGTTTTTCACGGTCGTAGTCGGAGGTTGCTTCTTCGATCTGCTTACGGATCTGAGCAACGCGGCCCTGGATTGCGGATTCTTCGCCAACGCCATCGATGATGGTGGTGGTGTCTTTGTTGATAACCACGCGTTTCGCCTGGCCCAGGTCTTCCAGAGTCGCTTTTTCCAGCTCCATACCGATCTCTTCAGAGATAACGGTACCGCCAGTCAGCGTCGCGATATCCTGCAGCATGGCTTTACGACGGTCGCCGAAGCCCGGCGCTTTCACCGCAGCCACTTTCACGATGCCGCGCATGGTGTTAACCACCAGGGTCGCCAGCGCTTCGCCTTCAACGTCTTCAGCGATGATAACCAGCGGTTTGCCAGCTTTCGCTACGGCTTCCAGAACCGGCAGCATTTCGCGGATGTTGGAGATTTTTTTGTCAGCCAGCAGGATGAACGGGCTTTCCAGCTCAACGGCGCCGGTGTCCGGCTTGTTGATGAAGTACGGAGACAGGTAGCCGCGGTCGAACTGCATACCTTCAACCACGTCCAGTTCGTCTTCCAGACCGGTACCGTCTTCAACGGTGATCACGCCTTCTTTGCCAACTTTATCCATCGCTTCCGCGATCAGTTTACCGACGGTTTCGTCGGAGTTAGCGGAGATGGTACCTACCTGAGCGATAGCTTTGGAGTCAGAGCACGGAACGGACAGCGCTTTCAGTTCTTCAACAGCGGCAACGACAGCTTTGTCGATACCACGTTTCAGATCCATCGGGTTCATGCCTGCAGCAACCGCTTTCAGGCCTTCGTTCACGATAGCCTGCGCCAGCACGGTTGCGGTGGTGGTACCGTCGCCTGCCGCGTCGTTCGCTTTAGAGGCAACTTCTTTCACCATCTGCGCGCCCATGTTTTCGAACTTGTCTTCCAGCTCGATTTCACGTGCAACGGAAACACCATCTTTGGTGATGGTCGGCGCGCCGAAGGATTTGTCCAGAACCACGTTACGGCCTTTCGGGCCCAGGGTCACTTTAACTGCATCTGCCAGTACGTTTACGCCGCGCAGCATTTTTACACGAGCGTCGTTACCGAATTTTACGTCTTTTGCTGCCATTTCTTATATTCCTCAAATTCGTTCAGGGTCGTGCGAATTAAGCTTCAACAATTGCCAGGATGTCGCTTTCGGACATGATCAGCACTTCTTCGTTGTCAATCTTCTCAGTCTTCACGCCGTAGCCATCGTTGAAAATCACGATGTCACCAACTTTAACGTCCAGCGGCTGCACGGTCCCGTTTTCCAGGATGCGGCCTTTACCGACAGCGATGATTTCGCCACGCGTTGACTTAGCTGCTGCAGAACCGGTCAGAACGATGCCGCCCGCAGATTTGGTTTCAACTTCTTTACGTTTGACGATCACACGATCATGTAACGGACGAATACTCATTGATAGCTCTCCTTCGAGAAAGTCATTATCAGTTATGGGTGACGCCGGGCCGAACGCGGTTTACCGGCTAGTGCAGAGAGAGATGGGGATGGCCATTTCCCGCTTCAAGGGCAAAATTAAAAAAAAATTTTTACCTTTGCGCTGGCGCGCAAAAAGCGGCGCCACCGGGCAACCGGTCATAAGGAAAAGCGATTGTGATACTCTCTTTCTTTTCACTGGCGCAGGATGGAATCATGAGTGGTTTAAAACAGGAGTTAGGGCTGGGACAGGGAGTCGGGTTGCTTTCCACCTCACTGCTGGGCACCGGCGTTTTCGCCGTTCCGGCGCTGGCGGCGCTGGTCGCTGGCGATAACAGCCTGTGGGCATGGCCGTTGCTTATCCTCCTTGTTTTTCCGATTGCCATCGTCTTCGCCCTGCTGGGCCGCCATTTCCCCAGCGCGGGCGGCGTGGCCCACTTTGTCGATATGGCCTTTGGCCCACGTCTGGCCAGCGTCACCGGCTGGCTGTTTTTATCGGTTATCCCGGTCGGACTCCCCGCCGCCCTGCACATCGCCACCGGCTTCGGCCAGGCGCTGTTCGGCTGGCATGATGCGCAGCTGCTACTGGCGGAGCTGGGTACCCTGGCCATCGTCTGGTGGGTCGGTTCACGTGGCGCCAGCTCCAGCGCCAACCTGCAGACGCTGGTTGCCGTGCTGATCGTGGCGCTGATCGTCGCCGTCTGGTGGCGCGGTGGCATAAGCCCGGCGCAGATCCCCTTCCCCGCCCCGGCGGAGATCGACCGCGGCCAGCTCTTCTCCGCGCTGTCGGTGATGTTCTGGTGCTTTGTCGGCCTGGAAGCCTTTGCCCACCTCGCCTCGGAGTTTAAACACCCCGAGCGCGATTTTCCCCGCGCGCTGATGATAGGCCTGCTGCTTGCCGGCTCGGTCTACTGGGCCTGCACCGTGCTGGTGTTGCACTTCCACGCCTTTGGCGAGGAGATGGCGGCGGCGGCGTCATTACCGAATATCGTGGTCCGCCTGTTCGGCGTCGAAGCGCTGTGGGTGGCCTGCGTCATCGGTTACCTCGCCTGTTTCGCCAGCCTCAACATCTATATTCAGAGCTTCGCCCGCCTGGTCTGGTCGCAGGCACAGCATAAGCCACAGAGCTACCTCGCGAGGCTGTCGCCGCGGCAGATCCCACGCAACGCCCTCAACGCCGTGCTGGGCTCCTGCGTGGTCAGCACCTTGTGTATCTATTTTCTCGATATCAATCTGGACGCGCTGATCGTCTATGCCAACGGCATTTTCATCATGATCTATCTGCTGTGCATGCTGGCGGGCTGTCGTTTGCTGCGCGGGCGCTATCGGCTGCTGGCGGCGGTGGGCAGCATTCTCTGTCTGCTGCTGCTGGCGATGGTCGGCTGGAAGAGTCTGTACGCGCTGGTGATGCTGGCGGTGCTGTGGTTGTTTTTACCAAGACGTAAGCTGGCGACAGGAAGCGTATAGGCGCAAAAAGAAAGCGGCCCGGTCGCGTCTGCAGACCGGGCCGATAAACGTTAATCGCGGCGATCGTCCTTGTGGTCCAGACGGTCGCGCTGTTCATCCTTGCGCTGGTATTCCCCTTCGAAGGTCTCTCCGCCGCCAGTCCCGGCGCTAAAGCCGCCGCCCGGCATCCGGCTGAAGCGCAAATGCGGCATCAGCTTCATCGTCAGGTGCTTCTGCACCGGGGGCAAAAGCAGCAGCAGGCCGAGGAAGTCGGTAAAGAACCCTGGGATCAACAGCAGCAGGCCAGCGATAATCAGCGAGACGCTCTTGATCATCTCCGCCGCCGGGCTCTCGCCCGCGGCCATCTTCTGCTGCATCAGCAGGAAGTTTTTGAAGCCCTGGTTGCGCACCAGCGACATCCCCACCACCGAGCTAAAGATCACCAGGATCAGCGTCATAAAGACGCCCAACACGTGAGCGACCTGGATAAAGATCGATATCTCAATGTAAACGTAAAGAAAAAAGGCAATAAACGGAATCCAACGCACCGGCGTCTCCTTCATCGACAGGCGCCGAATTCGGCCCCCGTAGTCATCAATTTGCTGATCGCATCCCACTAAGATGGGGATGCTGAGCGGCTTTTCAATCAGCGGAAATGCTTATTTTTTCCAAGAATAGGAAAGCGGTGACCCATTTCACAGATTAATAAATCTTCTCACACCCGCGATGTAATAAGTGATCAAGCTTACTGATATTCGCTATCATCAGCATATGATCTTGGGCACCGGGCCGGTTAAGGAAATAATCGTCGGCCAGAAAATATACTGAATCCTGGATATTCTGTGTATTTGGTGAATTCATTGGCAGCTTGAAAAGAAGGTTCACATGTTAAACAACATTCGTATCGAAGAAGATCTGTTGGGCACCAGGGAAGTTCCCGCGGACGCTTACTACGGCGTTCATACTCTGCGAGCGATTGAAAACTTCTACATTAGCAACAGCAAAATCAGCGACATACCAGAATTCGTGCGCGGCATGGTGATGGTGAAGAAAGCCGCCGCGCTGGCGAACAAGGAGCTGCAGACCATTCCCAAAAGCGCGGCAAATGCGATTATCGCCGCCTGTGACGAAGTCCTGAATAACGGCAAATGCATGGACCAGTTCCCGGTCGATGTCTTCCAGGGCGGGGCCGGCACCTCCGTAAACATGAACACCAACGAAGTCCTGGCAAACATCGGCCTCGAGCTGATGGGCCACCAGAAAGGCGAATACCAGTACCTGAACCCAAACGATCACGTCAACAAATGCCAGTCCACCAACGATGCCTACCCGACCGGGTTCCGCATTGCGGTGTATGCCTCTATCCTCAAGTTAATCGATGCGATTAAGCAGCTGGGCGAAGGTTTCCAGGCGAAAGCCGAGGAGTTCCAGGACATCCTCAAGATGGGCCGCACCCAGCTGCAGGACGCAGTGCCGATGACCCTCGGTCAGGAGTTCCATGCCTTCAATGTGCTGCTCAATGAAGAGACCAAAAGCATTCTGCGCACTGCGGAGCTGCTGCTGGAGGTGAACCTTGGCGCAACCGCCATCGGCACACGCCTCAACACCCCGGACGGTTATCAACAGCTGGCGGTGCAGAAGCTGGCGGAAGTGAGCAACTTACCGGTCGTTCCGGCGGAAGATCTGATCGAAGCCACCTCGGACTGCGGGGCGTACGTCATGGTTCACAGCTCGCTGAAACGCCTGGCGGTGAAACTGTCCAAGATCTGTAACGACCTGCGCCTGCTCTCTTCCGGACCGCGCGCGGGCCTCAACGAAATTAACCTGCCTGAGCTGCAGGCTGGCTCTTCTATTATGCCGGCGAAGGTTAACCCGGTGGTGCCGGAGGTGGTCAACCAGGTCTGCTTTAAAGTGATCGGCAACGACACCACGGTGACCATGGCCTCCGAAGCCGGGCAGCTGCAGCTGAACGTGATGGAGCCGGTGATCGGCCAGGCGATGTTCGAGTCTATCCACATTCTGACCAACGCCTGCTACAACCTGCTGGAGAAATGCGTCAACGGCATTACTGCCAACAAAGCGGTGTGCGAAGGTTACGTCTATAACTCCATCGGCATCGTCACCTACCTCAACCCGTTTATCGGCCACCACAATGGCGATATCGTCGGCAAGATCTGCGCCGAAACCGGGAAGAGCGTGCGGGAAGTGGTGCTGGAACGTGGGCTGCTGACGGCGGCGGAGCTGGATGACATTTTCTCCGCGCAAAACCTGATGCATCCCGCTTATAAAGCGAAGCGTTATACCGATGAAAGCGAACAGTAATCTTTCCGGATAGTCATTCAAAGGCATGTCAGCGATGACATGCCTTTTTGCTTTTTAGTTTTACTAAAATACAACAATCCAATATCAACTTGTTAAAAAACAAGGAAGGCATATATGTTTGGTGCAGAACTGGTTATTGTCCTGCTGGCGATTTATCTCGGCGCCCGGCTCGGCGGCATCGGTATCGGCTTTGCCGGTGGCCTTGGCGTCCTTGTCCTGACGCTTATTTTTCAAATTAAACCGGGTGCGATCCCCTTCGACGTTATTGAAATCATTATGGCGGTGATTGCCGCTATCGCCGCCATGCAGGTCGCAGGCGGAATGGATTACCTGGTCAGCCTCGCCGAACGGATGCTGCGTCGCCACCCGAAATATATTACCTTCCTTGCCCCGCTGGTGACCTGGTTTATGACCGTGCTCGCCGGCACCGGCCATACCGCCTTCTCCACGCTGCCGGTGATCACCGAAGTGGCCAAAGAGCAAGGCATCCGTCCGTCTCGTCCGCTGTCGATTGCGGTGGTGGCCTCCCAGATAGCGATCACCGCTTCGCCCATCTCCGCCGCGGTAGTGTTCTTTGCCGGGATCCTGGAGCCGCTGGGCGTTAGCTACCTGATGCTGCTGGCTATCTGTATTCCGGTCACCCTGCTCGCGGTGATGCTCACCGCTATCGTCTGCAATTTCCTCGGCTGCGAACTGAAAGACGACCCGGTTTACCAGGAGCGGCTGGCCAAGGGTGAGGTCAGACTGCGCGGCAGCCAGGTGTTTGAGCTGAAGCCGCACGCCAAACGTTCCGTTCTGCTGTTTCTGATCGGCATCGTGGCGGTGATGTTCTACGCCACGGCCATCAGCGATACCGTCGGTCTGATCAAAAACCCGGTACTACCGCGTAACGAGGCGATCGTGGTGTTTATGCTGACCATCGCCACGCTGATCAGCATCACCTGCAAAATCGACCCCGGCGAAGTGCTCAATGCCAGCACCTTTAAGTCCGGCATGAGCGCCTGCGTCTGCGTGCTCGGCGTCGCCTGGCTGGGGGATACCTTCGTTAAAGCGCATATCAGCGATATCCAGGCCGTGGCCGGCGACCTGCTGCATAACTACCCGTGGCTGCTGGCGGTGGTGCTGTTCTTTGCCGCCACGCTGCTCTACTCGCAGGCGGCCACCACCAAAGCGCTGATGCCCGCCGCGTTGATGCTGGGCGTGAGCCCTCTCACTGCCATCGCCTCGTTTGCCGCCGTCTCCGCCCTTTTCGTTCTCCCGACCTACCCCACCCTGCTGGCGGCGGTCGAAATGGATGACACCGGCTCCACCCGCATCGGTAAATACGTCTTCAACCACGCCTTCCTGATCCCCGGCGTCATCGCCATTACGCTGTGCGTGATCCTCGGGTTTATTTTTGGCGGCATCATGCTGTAAATCTCTTCAAATTCGGGCCAGATCCTGGCCCGTTTCGTTAATCCTCCCCACCTTGCGTGCTATAGTGCCTCTTTTCGCTGATACGAGGTTCATGATGACTACGCCTGATGCTGTTGTTGTGCTCTGTACCGCGCCGGATGAAGCGACCGCCCAGGATCTGGCGGCAAAAGCGCTGGCCGAAAAGCTGGCCGCCTGCGCCACGCTCCTGCCGGGCGCCACCTCGCTCTATTACTGGGAAGGGAAGCTGGAGCAGGAGTATGAAGTTCAGATGCTGCTCAAAACCGATCTTGCCCATCAGCAGGCGCTGCTGGACTGCCTGAAGTCTCACCACCCGTATCAAACCCCTGAACTGCTGGTTCTGCCCGTCACGTATGGAGACAACGATTACCTCTCATGGCTTACCGCATCTTTACGCTGATCCTGCTGCTGTGCAGCGCGTCAGCCACCGCCGGGTTATTCGACGCGCCGGGGCGCTCGAACTTTGTGCCTGCTGACCAGGCCTTCGCCTTTGACTTTCAGCAGCAACAGCATGACCTCAACCTGAGCTGGCAAATCAAGGATGGTTACTATCTTTATCGTCAACAATTTACCTTCCGCGCCGCCGGGGCGACGATCGCCGAACCGGCGCTGCCGGCGGGCGAGTGGCATGAGGATGAGTTTTACGGCAAAAGCGAGATCTTTCGTCAGCGTCTGACTATCCCGGTCACGGTGAAGCAGGCGGACAAAGACGCCACCCTCACCGTCACCTGGCAGGGCTGCGCCGATGCCGGATTCTGTTATCCGCCGGAGACCAAAGTGATCCCGCTGAGCGCCGTGCTGGCGGCTTCGGCAGATGGCCGGGCGACCACCATTGCCCCTGCGCCGCCGGCGAGCAGCCGTCCGGCGTTCAACCCGCCGCTGCCGGTTGAGCCGCGTCCGGCCCCGGAGGTCGCCACTTCACCTGCGCCTGCCTCAGCGCCGCCCGCTGACGCCCCCGCCCGCCTGCCTTTCACCGCCCTGTGGGCGCTGCTGATAGGCATTGGTATCGCCTTCACCCCCTGCGTGCTGCCGATGTACCCGCTGATTTCCGGCATCGTGCTGGGCGGCAAACAGCGGCTTTCCACCTCGCGCGCCCTGCTGCTGGCCTTTATTTATGTCCAGGGCATGGCCTTAACCTATACCGCGCTGGGGCTGGTGGTGGCCGCCGCCGGGCTGCAGTTCCAGGCGGCCCTGCAGCACCCGTATGTGCTGGTGGGTCTGTCGGCAGTGTTTATACTGCTGGCGCTCTCCATGTTCGGCCTGTTCACGCTACAGCTACCCTCCTCGCTGCAGACGCGGCTGGCGCTGCTCAGCAATAAGCGCCAGGGCGGCTCGCCCGGCGGAGTCTTTGCGATGGGCGCTATTGCCGGGCTGATCTGCTCCCCCTGCACCACTGCGCCGCTGAGCGCCATCCTGTTATATATCGCCCAGAGCGGTAATCTGTGGCTGGGCGGCGGCACGCTGTACCTCTACGCGCTGGGCATGGGCCTGCCGTTGATTCTCGTCACCGTGTTTGGCAACCGTCTGCTGCCGAAGAGCGGCCCGTGGATGAGCCATGTGAAGACCGCCTTCGGATTCGTGATCCTGGCTCTGCCCGTTTTCCTGCTGGAGCGCATCCTCGGCGACCAGTGGGGATTACGTCTGTGGTCAATGCTTGGCGTCGCCTTCTTCAGCTGGGCGTTCATCACCTCGCTGGGCGCGACCCGGCCGTGGATGCGGCTGGCGCAAATCATTCTTCTTGCCGCCGCGCTGGTTAGCGCCCGTCCGCTGCAGGACTGGGCGTTTGGCGCCCCGGCGCCCGAGCAGCAGGCGCATCTGGCCTTCACCCGCGTCAGCTCGGTGACCGAGCTTGATCGGGCGCTGGGGCAGGCAAAAGGCCAGCCGGTGATGCTCGATCTCTACGCCGACTGGTGTGTAGCCTGCAAAGAGTTTGAAAAATACACCTTTCGTTCACCTGACGTGCAGCAGGCGCTGAAAGGCGTCGTGTTATTACAGGTTGATGTGACAAAAAACAGTCCGCAAGACGCCGCGCTGCTGAAGCGCCTGCAGGTACTCGGTCTGCCGACGATCCTGTTCTTCAACGCGCAGGGCCAGGAACAACCCGACCGGCGGGTCACCGGCTTTATGGATGCTGCGGCATTCAGCGCCCATTTGCGCGATTGGCAAGCGTGAGCGACACTTTAGGAGGAAAGATGGAGGAGAACACCGTGCTACGTGAAGACGTCCTGGCAGAAGCCATTAAAATTCTTGAAATTGAAGGTATCGCCAACACGTCGCTGGAGATGGTCGCTGAGCGCGTGTCCTGTCCGACGAGCGACCTGAAACGCTTCTGGCCCGATCGCGAAGCGCTGCTCTACGACGCGCTTCGCTATCTGAGCCACCAGGTGGATGCCTGGCGCCGTCAGCTGCTGCTGGACGACACCTTAAGCGCAGAGCAAAAGCTGCTGGCGCGCTATAGCGCGCTTACCACCTGCGTCAGCAACCAGCGCTACCCCGGCTGTTTATTTATCGCCGCCTGCACCTTCTATCCGGATGCCCAGCACCCGATCCACCAGCTGGCGGAACAGCAGAAGCAGGCTTCGCTGGCCTACACCCATGAGCTGCTGACCCAGCTGGAGGTGGATGATCCGGAAATGGTCGCCAAGCAGATGGAGCTGATTGTCGAGGGCTGTCTGAGCCGTCTGCTGATCAAGCGTAGCCAGACGGATGTCGATACGGCGCGGCGGCTGGCAGAAGATATTCTGCGCTTCGCCCAGTGCCGTATGGGCGGGGCCTTAACCTGATTCTGATATCCTAACCGCCACGTCGCGCCTATAATTTCCCCCTCACTGATTGCTGACAGGGATTGATATGCGCGCGTTCTTCTGGGCTGCCTGGCTGGGGCTGTGCTCCACACCTCTGCTGGCGGCGCCCCTGCAAGGTTTTTCCTTTGCGCAAAAAGACTGGGAGCTCGCCTGCGATAACACTGGCACCTGCCGGGCGGCAGGTTACGGCGTCCGCATGGGCGAGGTCAGCGTGCTGTTGACCCGCAACGCCGGCAGCGAACAGCACCTCACCGCCACGGCCACCTTCGCGCAGATCGAACACGATATCCCCGCCGACTCCACCGCCAGCCTGCTGATCGACGACCGGGACCTCGGCTCGCTGGATGCCGTGGATGACAGCCACTTCCGTCTGGACAGCGATCAGACCTCCGCCGTGCTGCAGGCCCTGGCGAACCAGCGCAAAATCGAATTCACGCTTAACGGCCAGCACCTGCCGCTTTCCAGCGCCGGCAGCCGCGAGGTGCTGAGTAAAATGGATGCGTTTCAGCGACGAACCGGCACCGCCGACGCGCTGCTGGATAAAGGCGACGCGGGCGACGATGCCATTTTGCCCGCGGCCCCCGCCCCGGAAATCATCGCCGCGCCGGTGATCCACAACGCGCAACCTGTACCGCTGAGCATGCTCCAGCGCCAGAAGCTGTTGCCCGCCCTGACGCCGCTGCTGAACCAGCGCTGTGAAGACTGGCAGAACCCGGCCATTCCGGCGGCAGAGCGCCAGATCACCCTCACCGCGCTGGATAAAACCCATTCGTTGGCGCAGGCGCTCTGCTGGCGAGCGCCCTATAACGATGGCTATGCCCTGTGGCTGGTCGATAACGCCCAGTTGAGCAAACCGCGGCTGCTCACTACCGAGGCCTCCAGCTACGCCAACGGCACGCTGGTCTTCCTGCACAAAGAGCGGGGCATGGCCGACTGCGTAACCGGCGAGACGCGCGTCTGGGAGGGTAAAACCTTCGTTCCCAGCCTGAAGTACAGCACCGGTATGTGCCGGGAAATCACCCCGGGCGGCACCTGGATGCTGCCGACCTTTGTCAGCCAGGTGATCCCGAAGCAGCAGAAAGAAGCGGATAACCTGGCCCTGCGAACGCTGTACAACGCGGTGCTGAAAGCGCAAAAAAGCGATCCGGAACTGGCGCTGAACCGGGTCGCCGAGCAGTTTCCGTTAACCGGCCATATTACCGACTTCACGCTCACTTACGCCGATGACAGCCTGGTGACGACCAGCAAACCGTCCCCGGATATCAGCGATGACGAGTGGCAGGCGTTTCTGCGCTCCGCAATTAGCGCAGATTCAGAAAACGGTAAAGTCAGCTTTACGCTTATCGACCTCGACGGCGACGGCAAACGCGATCTGATCATCGACAGCTACGTGGGCGGCACCGGGCTCTTCAGCTACACCGGGGTACTCCGGCGCGGCGATGATGATTTTGCCGCCGTCAACGATAGCGACAGTGATAATGGCGATGATTTCGATGCCGGGGTGCCCGGCGCCCTCTTTTCGATCAATGGCCGCGGGGCCAACCAATGGAACCACTGGGTCAAAATCAACGGCCAGGTGTATGCCCTGTGGTACAACGGCCAGTTTGGCGAAGATAATCTCTATCTGCTGCGCCCGTTCAGCACCGCCAGCCAGACGCCCGCGGTGACGGTTCGCTACCGCTATACGCTGAACAGCATCCGCTCCCCGGAGAAAGACCAACCGCTGACCCCCAGCCTGAGCGACAGCGATAAAGCGGATCTGCTGCGCTCGCTGGAGGTGATGCAGGGCAACCTGCTGAAAGACAAACCCGCCAGCGACAACGATGCGCCGATCTGCCCCATTCCGCCCGGCGCCTCCGCCGACGAGGCGGACAACTATTACAGCGGCGTTGCCGTTAACTATATCTATGAGACGGTGGCCTATATTCCGGTCTGGCTGAATGGAAAATGTTATATCGGCACCATTTTCAGCCATCATGGCGCCTATCGTCACGGCGTGGATGCGGAAATTACGCTGAGCTCGCCGCGGGAAGATGAAGAGGTCATTGGTGATTACCTGATCTCCGGGTTGCGCCACGTTATCTCCGTCACCAGCGGCTGGAAAAGCCGTGAAGGCGATAACGGCATGCAGTGATATTGAGTCAAAATGCGCCTTTGAATGCGGAATTGCCGCAAAGATAAGCAATCGACAAGTAATTTAAGAAATTTGGTTGACGGGGTGGGCGGATTACGGTTTAATGCGCCCCGTTGCCCGGATAGCTCAGTCGGTAGAGCAGGGGATTGAAAATCCCCGTGTCCTTGGTTCGATTCCGAGTCCGGGCACCACTATTTAAAGAACCCGCCCAAAAGGCGGGTTTTTGCTTTTCTGCATCCGGACTTTTTCATCGAACTCCACTCTATGATCCCCTGCCCGGCGGCGCTGCGCTTGCGCGGGCCTACGCTTTTTGAGCCTGCGCGAGGACCCGTAGGCCGGATAAGGCATTGATGCCGCCATCCGGCACAACCGCGGGTACGGCGTCTGATGTATATCGCCCGGTGGCGCTGCGCTTGCGCGGGCCAACGCTGTTTGAACCTGCGGGAGGACCCGTAGGCCGGATAAGACATTTATGCCGCCATCCGGCACAACCGCGGGTACGGCGTCTGATGTATATCGCCCGGCGGCGCTGCGCTTGCGCGGGCCTACGCTGTTTGAGCCTGCGGGAGGCCCCGTAGGCCGGATAAGGCATTTATGCCGCCATCCGGCACAACCGCGGGTACGGCGTCTGATGTATATCGCCCGGCGGCGCTGCGTTTGCGCGGGCCTACGCTGTTTGAGCCTGCGGGAGGACCCGTAGGCCGGATAAGACATTTATGCCGCCATCCGGCACAACTGCGGGTACGGCGTCTGATGTATATCGCCCGGTGGCGCTGCGCTTGCGCGGGCCTACGCTGTTTGAGCCTGCGGGAGGACCCGTAGGCCGGATAAGGCATTGATGCCGCCATCCGGCACAAACGCGGGTACGGCGTCTGATGTATATCGCCCGGCGGCGCTGCGCTTGCGCGGGCCTACGCTGTTTGAACCTGCGGGAGGACCCGTAGGCCGGATAAGGCATTTATGCCGCCATCCGGCACAACCGCGGGTACGGCGTCTGATGTATATCGCCCGGCGACGCTGCGCTTGCGCGGGCCTGGGGGTCAATGAAACGTCTGCACAAACGCAGTGGAGAAAGGTATTACTCGGCGGCGGTTTTCCCTTTGCCGGGCAGCCTGAACGCTTCGCCATAGGGCTTCGCAATGCCCATGCGATACTGCGTCTCCTTTGCCGCCTGGTGGAGATCAGCGAACTCCTCTTTCGGCGCCGGCGGACGTTGCGCCTTTTTCAGACACTGATTGCGATGGTGACGGATCCACTCTCGGTCCTCATCGTCCAGGCAACGCTGCATCACCTCAATCCATCTGGATGCCGCCCGACGGTAGAGCCCACAGGCTTCTAACCGCTCCGCAATACTGTCCCTTATTCTCATCCACCTCGCTCCTCTGATGCTTTCACGATATCTCATGGTATTCCGACGCGTGAGTCGGAATACCATGGTAGAGTTAATTTATGACAAAACTATTCCTCTGCGGCGCAAGGAATATAATCATTATAATAATCGCTGTGCATAGCAAACCGCCATGGCGGTAATTACTTCCAAAGAGCTCCGGAATTATATGCCGGGCGCCGCCCTGGATACCGACTGGTATCGACGGTTGTACCTATCAATATCTATTTAATTTATTACATTTCCATCGTCACATACCTTGCGATATCACCTGTTCCCTGTACAACCACGCCTTATGGCGATCGACCGGACTGGTCCAGCAGTTTATTTTTGAAGATAAATAAGCAGGCTTCATTAAAATTATCTAACCCCAGTCGCTCATAAAGCGCGGTCCGCTTGCGGTAAAGGCTTTTTAGCGAAGTATTCAGATTCACCGCCACCTCCTCCATTGTCATCCCCGCCCCAAGAAAACGCAGCATCAGCTGCTCTGTCATACTTAAGCGCAGATTGTCGAACCACTCTTTGGTCAGCCGCTTGCTCTTCATCTCGAGAAAAAGCCCAAATAAGGTCGCCATATCGGCGGGTGATAATGACATGTTTAAAAACGATTTCAGACTGAGTAAATGCTCTTCCCGATGGCGCATATCGAGGACAATACAGCATATTCGCTTTCTGGATTGTGCCGCCTCCATGACCAGATAATCGTAATGACAAAGCGGCGAACGGCTATCAACCAGCAGAGAGAGTTCATCAACCTCATTATCTAAAATCGCTTTTCCGCTAGAATCTAACTGAATGATATCAGGAAAGAAATTCTTAACTCCTTGAAAAAGATAGTGATCCTGGGTAACTAATATCATTGAATTTGCCACAAGTCTTCCCTTTAACATTTAATCAACAAATTCTCGTCAACCAGACGTTTTCCTTGCCCCTGGGGAACGCTCCGCATGGCGGTAAAAATAACGAGATCTGTGATTTATCATTAGCGCGGCATCTGAATCTGGCTGTGAAAAACCTCCCTGGGTGCGGACAGAAAATAAACGGATTAATTATAAATAAAAAAATCCCACAGAAAAGATGCTTTTTTTGCTATTGAGAATTTTTGTCAGAAATCATCTTAAATATCCATGAAAAACCTTTCTCTTCACTGCAATATAAGCCATCCAACAAAATTAAAACAAAATTTCAGCCAACTCCATTTTTTATTTATTTCAGTAAGTTAAAGGAACTCGCTTCAACATGGCGATTCGAATTAAACCATTTTTACAGATTTATCTTAAAACGCAGTTCGTCATTTAACCATATTTATCCGCTGCGGTATCGGGTATAAATTATCCATTCAATTATCCACAGGAGATATGTTTATTACTTTGCAATAAGTCATTCACCCGCAGTGCCAGTCAGCTAAATGGGACCATCCTCATCCTTTAACTCACCGTCAAAGGACGGTCGTGTTGTGCAATGGATTCTTGATGAACATATGGCAAATAGAAATGGAAAGATCACCTTATTCAAATACGTTATTGTTTAATCGCAACACGAAACTCTCGCTGTCAATCGGCGTGCTTTTGCTCTTCCCGACGCTGGTTCAGGGAGCGGACTCGCTCTATGACCAGCAGATCCTGCAAGCGCGTCAAGGCCAGTACGCCCCCTTTCTCTCATATCTTCAGCAATACCAGCTGCGGCATGCCTTAACCCCTTCTCAGGTTGCAGACTGGCTGCAGGTAGCCCTCTGGGCCGGCCAGGACGACGAGGTGGTGAAAGTCTGGCGACGCTATCAGGTCTATATGCCGCTTCCCGCACGGGGCACCGCCGCCGCGGCGCAGGCGATGCGCAACCAGAAACAGTGGCAAGCCTCGCTCCTCCTCTGGCAGCAGGCTCTCAGCCAGGCCCCCGACAGTGACGACTATCGTATCGGCTATATCAAGACGCTGGCCGATGCCCGCAAGGACGGCGAGGCGCTCAGCGAAGCGCGTCGCCTGGTGGCGGAGCAGGCGAGCATTGCCCACCTGCAGACCCTCTCTTATGTCTACCTGCGGCTTGGCAAGAGCTGGGACCAGCTGCTGGTGGACACGCAGATCTTCGATCGCGAACCGCAGAATAAAGCCGCGCTGGCGAGCCTGATGGCGACCCTGACCCGCAACCGGATCGACTCCCCCGCCCTCGGCCTCGCGAATAACGTCGAACTGACGCCCGCGGAAAAGCGCAACCTGCAGCTGAACGCCGCCGCCGAACTGGTGCGCCTTGCCGATACGCCTTCCCGTGAAGAAAATGCGCGTTACGCGCTGGCCCGCACGGCGCTGGCGCAATACGACGCGATGATCGCCGCCTGGCGTCCCGACCCGCAGGCCGCCCCGGACATCATCCGGGCGCGCATTGACCGTCTGGGCGCGCTGTACGCCTACGCAGACTACGCGCAGGTTATCCGCGAATACCAAAGCCTGATGGCGCAGCAGCAGGCGGTTCCCGACTGGGCCATCGGCTGGGTTATCTCCTCTTATATCGCGCTTAAGCAGATTGAGCCTGCGTTGGCGCTTATTCATCAGCATCCCTCGTGGCTGACGAGCCAACAGAATGAAGAACATGAGCTTTTCTACGCCCTGCTGGACACCGCTCAGTACCCGGCGGCGCAGCGGTATGTCGCCCGACTCACCCGGAATGCGCCCTATATCCGTCATCTCTACGGCTCGCCGACGCCCCAGCCGAACGACGACTGGCTCACCGCGCAGTCGCTTAACGTGCACTATCTCTCCGCCACCAACGCCCTGCCGCAGGCCGAAGCCCGTATGCAGCGCCTGGCGGCGACGGCCCCCGGCAACCAGGGGCTGCAGATCGACTATGCCGCCCTGCTGCAGGACAGAGGGCTGCCGCGGGCAGCCGAACGCCAGCTGAAAGCGGCGGAAGCCCTGGAGCCCACCAGCCTGCAGCTGGAGCGCCAGCAGGCCTGGGTCGCCCTCGATCTGCAGGAGTGGCGGCAGATGGATCTGCTGACCGACGACGTTATCGCCCGTTCGCCACGGGATCTGAATACCCAGCGCCTGGCCAGAGCCCGCGAAATCCATCATTTCTCCGAGCTGCGCCTGAGCGTCGGCAAAGGGCTGCATTCCGACAACCCGGTGAGCGGTACCCACGACCTCAGTTTTGAGACGGCGATCTACAGCCCGCCGATAGCCGACAGCTGGCGATTGTTTGGCGGCCACCGCTTTGCCCAAGGCAATTTTGAAGAGGGGAAAGGCAGCCGTCGCCAGCTGTTCGCCGGTATTGAATGGCGTCCGCGCGACGCCTGGGGAGAACTTGAACTCTCCAGCGTCAATTTTCACGGCGAGAATAAGCCCGGCGTCCGCCTTTCCGCCGCGCACGACGTCAACGATCGCTGGCAGCTGGGCGGCGAGCTGGAGCGGATTTCGCAGCAGACGCCGCTGCGCGCGTTACGCAACGGCGTCAGCGCCAACCGCGGCGAAGGCTGGCTGCGCTGGTATCAAAACGAGCGCCGGGAGTACCGCGTCAGCGCGGCCGCCAGCCGCTTTACCGACCACAACCGTCGTCAGGAGTACACCCTCTCTGGTAAAGAGCGCCTCTGGCAGACCCCGTGGCTAACGCTGGATCTGCAGCCCGGTCTGTCGGCCAGCGCCAATAGCCGCACCGACACCGCGTATTACAGTCCGGCCCGCGACCTCGCGGCCACCGCGGCGCTGGCGGTCGATCACACGCTTTACCAGCGGTATGACACCGTCTGGAGTCAGCAGCTGCTCGCCGGCGGCGGCAGCTACTGGCAAAAAAATCACGCCGCCGGCGCGATAACGACGCTGGGCTACGGGCAGCGTCTGCGCTGGAACAACCTCGTCGACGCCGGGGTGATGCTGAACTGGGACAAACGCCCCTACGACGGTAAACGTGAAAACAACCTCGCTATCACTGTTGATGCAAACATACGGTTTTAAGGATGACCATGCTGAACACGACCCTGCGCAACGGCCTGATGCTTCTCGGCTGGCTGTGCCTTATCTTCAGCGTGCGTGCTGAGGAGGTCCCCTTCCTCGCCCCGCAGCAACGACCCCAGCTGGAGGCCAATAACCCCTGGCCGGCGGATCGCTTTCTGGTGCTGGCCTATCATGACGTCGAAGACGACGCCGCCGACCAGCGTTACCTTTCGGTGCGTACCAGCGCGCTTAATGAGCAGATCGCCTGGCTGCTGCATCACGGCTACCATGCCGTGAGCGTTCAGGACATTCTGGACGCCCATCATGGACTTAAGCCGCTGCCGCCTAAGGCTTTTCTTCTCAGCTTCGACGATGGCTATAGCAGTTTTTACACTCGCGTCTGGCCGCTGCTTAAAGCCTGGAACGTTCCGGCGCTGTGGGCGCCGGTGGGCAGCTGGGTGGACACTCCCGCCAACCAGCCCGTTAATTTTGGCGGCCTGATGACGCCGCGCGATCGCTTCGCCACCTGGGAGATGGTGCGCGAGCTTAGTCGCTCGCCGCTGGTGGAGATCGGCGCGCACACCTGGGCCTCGCACTACGGCCTGCCGGCCAATCCGCAGGGCAGCCGCGAGCCCGCCGCCGCTAACCGCGGCTGGGATAAAACCACCGGCCGCTATGAAAGCGACGCGCAGTTTACCCGGCGAATGGCCGATGACGTGCAGAAAGTGACGGCGAAAATCCATGACGTCGCCGGGAAAGCGCCGCGCGCCTGGGTGTGGCCCTACGGCGCCGCCAGCGGCAGCACCCTGGCCATCGCCAAACAGCAGGGGTATCAGCTGGCGTTTACGCTGAACGACGGCCTGGGCAACGTAAAGGATCTGGATAATATTCCGCGCATGCTGATCGCCGGTAACCCGTCGATCAAGGCCTTTGCCAACGCAGTGGCGCAGATTCAGGAAGCCGATCCTGTTCGGGTGATGCATGTGGATCTGGACTATGTCTATGACCCCAATCCCGTCCAGCAGGCAAAGAATATCGATAAGCTGGTGCAGCGCGTCTATGACATGAAAATCAGCCACGTCTTTCTGCAGGCCTTCTCCGACCCGCAGGGTGACGGCACGGTCAAGTCGCTCTATTTCCCCAACCGCTGGCTGCCGATGCGCGCCGACCTGTTTAACTTCGTCTCCTGGCAGCTGCAGACCCGCGGCGGGGTGAAGGTTTATGCCTGGATGCCGGTGCTGGCCTTCGATCTCTCGTCCGATCTGCCGCGCGTTCAGCGCTGGGATCCGCAAACCGGGAAGGCGTTACTTGCCCGTCAGCCCTATGTCCGCCTGTCACCCTGGGATCCCCGGGTTCGCCAGCAGATCACCGACATCTATGAGGATCTGGCCCGACACGCCAGCTTCAGCGGGATTCTGTTCCACGACGACGCCGTGCTGACCGATTTTGAAGACGTGAGCCCGGAGGCGGTCGCCGCCTGGCGGCAGAGTGGCCTGGCGCACGATGCCGGCCCGGTGCCCCAAAGTCCGCAAGAGCGCCAGGCATGGATGCGTTTCAAAAGCCAAACCCTGACCCGCTTCACTCTGCAGCTGCGCCAGTCGGTGCAGGCCATCCGCGGCCCGCAGGTAAAAACGGCGCGTAATCTCTTCGCCCTGCCGATCCTTGAGCCGCAGAGCGAAGCCTGGTTTGCGCAAAATCTGGATGACTTCCTTGCCGCCTATGACTGGACGGTCCCCATGGCGATGCCGCTGATGGAGTCCGTGCCGATTGACGCCAGCCAGGCCTGGCTGACGCGGCTGGTGCAGGCCGTCGCCCGCCGCCCGGGCGCGCTGAAGAAAACCATCTTTGAGCTACAGGCCAGAGACTGGAACCGACGCCAACGCAACGCCATTCCCGACCAGCAGCTGGCGGACTGGATGCATTTGCTGCGGCTAAACGGCGTCAAAAACTACGGCTACTACCCAGACGATTTCATTAACAATCAGCCAGATATCTCTCGTATCAGACCGCAATTTTCTTCCTGGTGGTACCCTGACCATGACTGATCGCATTATCGCATTGTGCATTTTATGCCTCGTTTTCGGGCTGCCGTTAGGCGTCGCAGCGGTGTTTACCGGCGAGCTTATCCTCGACTTTGTCTTTTTCTGGCCGCTGTTTATGTCGGTGCTATGGATCACCGGGGGTCTGTACTTCTGGTTCCAGCTGGAGCGCCACTGGCCGTGGGGAGAGGATACCCCGCCGCCGTCGCTGCCGGGCAATCCGCTGATCTCGATCCTGATCCCCTGCTTTAACGAGGAGAAAAACGCCCGGGAGACCATCAGCGCGGCGCTGGCCCAGCGTTACGCCAACCTCGAAGTGATCGCGATTAACGACGGCTCTTCGGACAACACCGCCCAGGTGCTCCAGCAATTGGCGCAGGAGGAGCCAAGGCTGCGGGTGATCCACCTGGCCGCCAATCAGGGAAAAGCGGTGGCGCTCAAAGCGGGCGCCGCCGCCGCGCGCGGCGATCTGCTGGTCTGCATCGATGGCGACGCCCTGCTGGACCGGGATACCGCGGCCTGGCTGGTCGCCCCGCTGATCCACTACCCGCACGTCGGGGCGGTCACCGGCAATCCGCGGATCCGCACCCGATCCACGCTGATCGGCCGCATTCAGGTAGGGGAGTTCTCGTCGATCATTGGCCTTATCAAGCGGACGCAGCGGATCTATGGCCGGGTCTTTACTGTCTCCGGCGTGATCGCCGCCTTCCGGCGTCAGGCTCTGGCGGACGTCGGCTACTGGAGCCCGGATATGATCACTGAAGATATTGATATCAGCTGGAAGCTTCAGCTCCGCCACTGGGACATCTTTTTCGAGCCGCGGGCGCTGTGCTGGATCCTGATGCCTGAGACCCTCAAAGGGTTATGGAAGCAGCGTCTGCGCTGGGCCCAGGGCGGGGCCGAAGTCTTTCTGGTCAACCTGCGCCGCCTGTTTCACTGGCAGCATCATCGGATGTGGCCGCTGTTTCTGGAGTATGCCTGCTCCACGCTGTGGGCCTTTGCCTACGCGGTCACCATCCTGCTGTTTATCCTCAGCCGCCTGATGCCATTGCCGGACAACCTGACAGTGCACAGCCTGTTTCCGCCTGAGTTCACCGGCATGCTGCTCGGCCTGATGTGCCTGCTGCAGTTCGTCGCCAGCCTGTATATCGAACGGCGCTATGAGAAAAAGGTCGCCAAATCCCTGTTCTGGGTGATCTGGTTCCCGATGGTTTACTGGATGATCGGCCTGCTGACCACGCTGGTCGCTTTTCCGAAAGTGATGTTGAAACGTCAACGTTCCCGCGCGCGCTGGGTGAGCCCGGACCGGGGAAAAGGAAGCCTGCGATGAATGAAAATACGCTCATCTTAACCGAACACCGCGTGCTGCCCCGGTTGGTGGACGCCGGCTTAACGCTGCTGGCCTGGCTCGGTTTTCTGTTCTTTCTCTACGCCAATTTGCTGATGCAGTTCATCGCGCCGCCCTCCCCGCGCTGGTCATCGCTGATGGACTCCCTGAATACGGCGCTGGTGTATTTATTGATTGCCGCGCTGAACGGCTGGCTGCTGATCCTCTGGTACCACTATAACCGACGCCGCGCCCATACCCGGCGTCACACCGCGGTGCTTACCTTGCGAGATGAGGAGCTGGCCAGCAGCTTTAACGTCGCCCCGCAGATCATCTCCGAGATGAGTCGCTATAATTTGCTGACCGTTTACCACGATCACATTGGCCAGATTATTGATTTAAAAAGCCACGCGCTGCCGCCGCCCGAGGAGAGGGATCAGGAATGATAGCAGGGCCGCCCCCGGCGGCCCTGACTGGGTAACGACGCCGCCGATCAGCCGCCGGCCTTTTTAATGGCGGCTTCGAGCGAGGCTTTATCCGCCAGCCCCGGGAAGACGGTGATGCTGGCTTCCGTGGCGCCAGTAGTCGGCATCACGATCACGCCCGGCGTGCCGCTGAGACCAATCTCCTGCGCCAGGTCGTTAATGCTCTGCAGCACCGGTTCGACGTCGGTGGCCTTCTTCGCATCAAAGCCGGCTTTCTTCGCCTGCTGCTGGATATCCGCCGTCGTCAGCTTGCCTTCGTTATGTCCGGTGGCGTAGATCCCGTTATGGTAGGCCAGATAGGCATCCGCCCCTTTCTGCTGATAGATCTGCAGGCCGGTTTTCGCTGCTTCCAGCGAGCTTTCCCAGCGGCCGCCGAAGATAGGCCACTCTTTAAAAGCGAAGCGGGTCTGCGGATGCGCTTTAATCACCTGCTCCATCACCGGCGCCAGCCGGCTGCAGTAGACGCACTGGTAGTCAAAGAACTCAATCACCGTGACTTTGCCGTTGGCCGGGCCGTAGGTCGGGGTATTTTTATCCTGGGTCAGCAAGGCGGCATTCTTCAGCACCGCCTGGGTGGCCGCGCTGGCCTGCTGCTCAGCCTGAATTTGCTGCAGTTTCTGGCTTGCCTGCAGGAGAACTTCCGGGTGGGCGACCAGGTAATCGGCGGCAATTTTGCCGATTTGCGCCTCCTGTTCCGCGGTGAAAGTCGCCGGCGCGTCAGCGGCAGAAGCCATCGCCGGCAGTAAGACAGCGCTCAGCAGGGCGACAGAGAGGTATTTCTTGTGGCCAGACATAGTGGGGATCCTTGCGATAAGTGAACAGCAGGTGAGTCTGTATGACAAAATATCACCCTTTTTCGCCGAAGCCTTGCCCGACGGCGCGTTGATTCGTAACTTTATTTTTCAGGCTCAGGTTTCCCGCGCGACGGCGCGGACCGGCGCCAGTGGTCAACGCTCCACGGGCGGAGCCCCCGGCGCAACGGCTTTTCGTGGTATTTATTTCAGGTGGTTTCACTCGATATGTATGCGTTTCTTCAACAATGGGACATGGCGGTGATTATGCTGCAGATTGTCGCCATCGACTTACTGCTGGGCGGCGACAACGCCGTGGTGATCGCCATGGCCTGTCGCAAACTGCCGCCACAAAAACGCACCAAAGCGATCGTCATCGGCACCGTAGGCGCCATCCTGGCGCGCATCCTGCTGCTGGCGATCGCCCTGTATCTCCTGTCGCTGCCGTGGCTGAAAATAGTCGGCGCGCTGCTCCTGATGTGGATTGGCATCAGGCTGGTCAGTAATGAGGAGGACGAGAGCGAGGTTGCCAGCTCCGGCAGCCTGTGGCGCACCGCAGTCACCATCACCGTCGCCGATGTGATCATGTCGCTGGATAACGTGCTGGCGGTGGCCGCCGCAGGCAAAGGACACATTGCGCTGGTCGCCCTCGGCGTGGCGATCAGCATTCCGGTTATCGTCGCCGGCAGCAAGCTGGTGCTGGCCCTGCTCACTCGCTTTCCCGCGGTGGTGCTGCTGGGCGGGATGCTCATCGGCTGGATTGCCGGGTCAATGCTGGTCAGCGACCCTACCCTTCGCCAGCTGTTTCCCACCGCCGGCGACGGCATTGCGCGCCTGGCCGGCGCCATCGGCGCGCTGCTGGTGCTGTTCGCAGGCTGGCGCCGTCGTCCGCGGCCGCAGGTGAAAGACTAGCTGCGCCCACGACGCCGTTGACCCCGACGGCGTCAAGTTTCCGCCACTTTTCTTCCCCTTCAGGGCGCATTTGCCCTACGCTTTATACAGACGCCTGATCCAGGGAATATGTAACTACCGCACTGAGCATAGATGAGATAACAGCATGGAATTGAAGGATTATTATGCCATTCTCGGGGTGCAACCAACCGACGATCTGAAAACCATCAAGACCGCCTACCGCCGCCTGGCGCGCAAGTACCACCCCGACGTCAGTAAAGAAAACGATGCCGAAGCCAAATTTAAGGATCTCGCCGAAGCCTGGGAAGTCCTGAAAGATGAGCAACGGCGCGCGGAATACGATCAGCTCTGGCAGCATCGCAACGATCCCGGGTTCGGTCGCCAGCAGCAGACCCACGAGCAGAGCTACAGCCAGCAGGATTTCGACGACATCTTTTCCTCCATGTTTGGCCAGCAGGCGCATCAGCGTCGCCGTCAGCACGCGTCGCGCGGCCACGACCTGGAGATCGAGGTCGCGGTGTTCCTTGAAGAGACGCTGGCTGAGCAGACCCGCACCATCAGCTATAACCTGCCGGTGTATAACGTGTTCGGCATGATCGAAAGCGAGACGCCAAAAACGCTGAATGTGAAGATCCCCGCCGGGGTGGCCGATGGTCAGCGCATCCGCCTGAAAGGCCAGGGGACGCCGGGCGAAAACGGCGGCCCGAACGGCGATCTGTGGCTGGTGATCCACATCGCCCCGCACCCGCTGTTCGACATCGTGGGACATAACCTGGAGATCGTCCTGCCGCTGGCGCCGTGGGAGGCCGCGCTGGGCGCCAAAGTCACGGTGCCCACCCTGAAAGAGAGCATTCTGCTGACGGTGCCGCCGGGTAGCCAGGCAGGGCAGCGCCTGCGTATCAAGGGCAAAGGGCTGGTGAGCAAAACCCACACCGGTGATTTGTTCGCCGTTATTAAAATTGTGATGCCGCCAAAACCAGATGAAAAAGCGCGTGAGCTCTGGCAACAGCTGGCCACCGCCGAAGCCAGCTTCGATCCGCGTAAGACATGGGGGAAAGCCTGATGGCTACAGTAACAGTGACGTTTACCATTACCGAATTGTGCCTGCGTACCGGGGTGTCGGAAGAGGAGCTGACGGAGATTGTCGGCTTAGGCATGATTGAACCGCACCAGCCGCAGGCGGACGCCTGGCTGTTCGACGACAGCGCGGTGACGATTGTCCATCGCGCGGTGCGCCTGCGTAACGAGCTGGAGCTGGACTGGCCGGGGATTGCGGTGGCGCTGACGCTGCTGGATGAGAACGCGCGGCTGACCCGCGAAAATCGCCTGCTGCAGCAGCGCCTGGCCCGCTTTCTCGCCCACGGATAGGGGCGACATCCCGGGTGGCGGCGTACCGTCTTACTGCCGGGTGGCGGCTACGCCTGACCCGGCCTACAAACTAAGCACAGCGCAAGCCGGGGAATTTCCCGGGTCGCGGCGTTCCGCCTTACCCGGGCTACCGGACCAGGCCCACCATTGCACTGGATCCGTAGGCCCGCGCAAGCGTAGCGCCGCCGGGC
>NZ_JASCAR010000001.1:0-460077 GCF_029967715.1 Klebsiella sp. V115_8 | reverse complement strand
GGGAACGTCTCAGCGATTTTGAGGCCGCCAGCACCGGCAGTTTCAGCAAGGCTGGTGAATAAATTAACGACAGGTCGCACGAACTCCAGGCCGGGTAAGGCGTAGCCGCCACCCGGCACACAAGCGGCTCCGCGCCCGCTGTCCTTGCCCGGCGGCGCGGCGCTTGCCGGGTCTGGGGTGTTGAGTAGCCTTCTGATAGGTAAATGACTTTGTAGGCCGGGTAAGCGAAGCGCCACCCGGCACAGAAGCGGCACCGCGCCCGCTGTCCTTGCCCGGCGGCGCGGCGCTTGCCGGGCCTGGGGTGTTGAGTAGCCTTCTGATAGGTAGATGGTTTTGTAGGCCGGGTAAGCGAAGCGCCACCCGGCACACAAGCGGCACCGCGCCCGCTGTCCTTGCCCGGCGGCGCTTGCCGGGTCTGGGGTGTTGAGTAACCTTCTGATAGGTAGATGACTTTGTAGGCCGGGTAAGCGAAGCGCCACCCGGCACACAAGCGGCATCGCGCCCGCTGTCCTTGCCCGGCGGCGCTTGCCGGGTCTGGGGTGTTGAGTAACCTTCTGATAGGTAAATGGCGTTGTAGGCCGGGTAAGCGAAGCGCCACCCGGCACACAAGCGGCATCGCGCCCGCTGTCCTTGCCCGGCGGCGCGGCGCTTGCCGGGTCTGGGGTGTTGAGTAACCTTCTGATAGGTAGATGGTTTTGTAGGCCGGGTAAGCGAAGCGCCACCCGGCAGAAATCCGCGTAAAGCGGTTAAACAGGGGCATTTTGGGGGCAGCCGCAGGGGCACCTGCGGGGTGTTTATTGCGGCGGCGGTTCGAAGCAGAGGCTACGCTCCAGGCATTCGTCGCAGCTCGGCGAGCGGCAGACGATCTCCCCCTGCGACTGCAGGCAGCGCTGGCGATAAAAGAACTTCTTCCAGCGCATATGGTGGACATTCTGCGCCACCAGCTGCGGAAAGCAGTCGCTCATCAGCCGGCCCAGTTCCGCCCGCGAATCCAGACCCAGATCCTCCCATAGATGATTAAACGCCAGCGCTGCCCCGGCGACGATCGGCGCCATCGGTTCGGCTCCCGGCGCGATCCACTCCGCCAGCCATCGCGCCAGCTGGCGGCGCTCTTCGTCGCGGGTGGCATTCAGCTCCGTCATCAGCCGGCGACGGCTCAGCGCCTCGCTGTCCAGCGGCGTCGCCACCTCGCCCAGCCGCTGCTGCAGAGCCAGCCACGCCTCGACGCTCAGCCCCATGCGCAGCGGAAAGCAGCCTTTTCCGGCGTGATACCGTCGCCACAGGTGGGTCAACCAGTCGACCGGCGCCATCAGGCGACCCCCTGACGCAGGCGCGATGCCGCCAGGCTCTGTCGCCGCCGCTGCCACCAGGCGGGCAGCACCTCGGCGACCGACCGCCACGCGCCGTCCACCTGCGGCTCAATGTCCTGTCGCTCGAGCTGTTGCCATGGCGTATGGCCGATACGCACGCAGAACACTGCTTTCACGTCGGCGAGCAGCGCGAGGAGTGCCGCCAGTCTGGCTTCGTTCTCCTGCGGCTCGCACTCCTCCGCGCCGCGGCAATATTTCGGCGTAAAGCGCTCGCCCACCAGCACCATGCCGGCGGCAGACAGGCTGTAGATCGAGAAGCGGTCGGCATGGCCAAAATGACAATCAATCACCTCGCCGCGGCTGGAGGCCACGGCCACCAGACAGGCATCATCGGCCTCCGACTCTCCCCGGGTGGCGAGGCTGGCATGAAGTTCGGCGCGCTGATGGAGGATGGGCAGCCAGTCGGGGAGGCTGTTCGGGTCCGGCAGCTGGGTAAACTGCTGGCTGCGGTCTTCGCCCAGCATGCCGATGGCGTCGGCGCGGCACTGGTGGCAATGCGTCATCTGCGGCATCGCGGCCCCGCACTGGCTGCGGATCGCGGCGAGCATCCCGGCGTCCGGCTCTGGCTGGCCGTTGAGGCCAAAGACCGTGCCGTGCTCCGGTCTGGCAATCAGCGGCATAATATTGTGAATAAACGCGCCGCTTTCCCGCAAACAACGGCTGACCTCGGCCATGCCGCTGTCGTTGATCCCCGGGATCAGCACCGAGTTTATCTTGACCAGCACCCCGGCGTTGGTCAGCCTGCGGACCCCCTCCAGCTGGCGGGCTATCAGGATCTCCCCGGCTTCCCGCCCGCGGTAGCGTTCGCCGTCGAGCCACAGCCAGGCGTAGATTTGTCCGGCGATGCCGGCATCCAGCGTATTGATGGTCACCGTAACGTGATCCACACCGACCTCCAGCAGGCGATCCACCGCGTCGGGCAGCATCAGCCCGTTGGTCGACAGGCATAATTTCAGGTCCGGAAGCTGATCGCGGACCAGCTCCAGGGTGCGGAAGGTGCGGGTCATATTGGCCAGCGGATCGCCGGGCCCGGCAATGCCGACCACCGACAGCTGCGGGATGGCCTGGGCCACCTGGCGCACTTTCAGCACCGCCTGCTCGGGGGTCAGCAGCGTCGAAGACACCCCGGGGCGGGATTCATTGCTGCAGTCGAATTTACGGTTGCAGTAGTTGCACTGCAGATTGCAGGCCGGAGCGACCGGGAGATGCATCCGGGCGAAACGGTGGTGCCCGCTGCGGGAATAGCAGGGGTGCGCGGCGACCTTATCGGCCACCCGCGGCGCTAACGCGCTGGCGTCCGCCGACTGACAGGCGTTGCCGCCGGAAAAAGAAGAGCAGGAAGTCATGGTCGTACCTTCATGGTTGGGCGATACCTTCCTGCTGCAAAGGGCATACCAGAGAGGGATTTTTTATCATGCTGAAAAGAAAGGTGTTATTCCGCATCCCTGCGGCAAAATATTGTCGTGTTCCCGCCGCGCAGGCGACAATGTCCTGAACCTGACACCGTGGCTTACAGACGCGGCAGGGTGATATCCATGATCTGGATCCGGTAGGCGACCTGGCGCGGCGTCATCCCCAGCAGCCGCGCCGCCTTAGCCTGCACCCAGCCGGCTTTTTCCAGCGCGGCGATCAGCCGCTGGCGTTCGTCCAGGCTGTTGTCCAGCCAGCTGTCTTCCGCCGGCCCGCTGGCGGGCAGGGCTTTGGCCGGACGTTCCTGGTGGGTGAAGAGGATCACGTCGCGATCGATCAGGCCGCTCTCGGACATCACCGCCGATCGTTCGAGGCAGTTCTCCAGCTCGCGAACATTGCCCGGCCAGCTGTACTCCATCAGCAGACGGATCGCCCCCTCGCTGATCCGCAGCGTGCGCCCCTGATGCTGGCCAATTTTGCGCACCAGAAAGTGCGCCAGCTCGGCGATGTCCTCCTGACGTTCGCGCAGCGGGGGCAGGGCGATGGGCATCACGTTCAGGCGATAGTAAAGATCCTCGCGGAAGTGGCCCAACCGGACCTCCTCCTCCAGGTGGCGGTTGGTGGCGGCGATGATGCGGACATCCACCCGCAGGGTCTCATCGCCGCCGACCCGCTCCATCTCTCCCTCCTGCAGGATGCGCAGCAGCTTAGCCTGGAACGAGGCGCTGCTTTCGCCAATCTCGTCGAGGAACAGGGTGCCGCCATCCGCCAGCTCAAAACGCCCCTTACGCTGGCGCACCGCGCCGGTAAAGGCGCCTTTTTCATGGCCGAACAGTTCGCTTTCCAGCAGATTGTCCGGCAGCGCCGCGCAGTTAAATTTGACGAAGGCGGCGCCAGCCCGCGGGGAATGGTGGTGGATGGCATTGGCGATCAGCTCTTTCCCGGTGCCGCTTTCGCCGCGTACCAGCACAGTGGTGTCCCAGCGCGAAACCTGGCGGATCACCTCCACGATCTGGCGCATCGCCGGGCTCTTGCCGACCATATTGTCAAGGCCCACCCCGCGCGACGACGAGCAGGCAGGCGGCCGTTCCACCTTCGGCGGCTGGCGGCCCGGCAGGGTGGCGGAGGCCGGGAGGATCATCAGCCGGATGGTCTGGGCGATGAGGTTGGCGACGGTTTCGAGAAAGCGGGTGCAGGCCGGCAGCCGCTCTTCCTGGCGCGCCATCGGCTGGGCCGCCAGCACGCCCATGGGCCGGGCGTTGGGCCCCATTAGCGGCACGGCGATAAACGGCAGATCGTAATCGTAGAGGCTCAGGCGGTCGAGAAAACGCTGATCGTCGGCGACCCGGGGCAGCACCAGCGATTGCCCCTGGGCCAGCACCGTCCCCACCAGCCCCTCGCCGGGACGATAGCGGATCTGCGCGCTGCCGGGGAGAGTCTGCTGCTCGGTTTGCTGCAGCGCTTCGATACTGAGGATCTCCTGCTCGCTGTCGTACAGACAGATCATCCCGTGCTGCATAAAGGCATCGTTGTGCAATACGCTGAGCACCTCCTGCAGCGTTTTGCTGGCCTCGGTGGCGCGGCTCAGCACCACGCTTATCCGCTGCATGGCGGTGAACTGCTGAGAGAGGTCGAAGCGTCTGACGGTGGTGTCCGGGTCGGATTCGGGGATCATGCTTCACCTCCGGTCAGGGTGTTAAACAGCGGGAAACGCAGGGTCAGGCAGGTGCCGCCCTGCGGCCGGGAAGTCAGCTCGATGGCCCCGCGATGGTGCGCCACCAGGGTCTGGATCAGCCGCAGCTCCATGCCTTTGCCCGGCGAATTCAGCGCGTCGGGGGAGTGGGCGTAGCGCACCTGCAGCAGCGGCACGTTGTCGGTCAGGTACAGCGCCAGCCAGCCGTCGTTTTCCTCGGCATAGAGCTGCATCGCCAGCGGGACGGAAGGCAGCTCGGCGGCGAGGGCCAGGGTGCGGTCGAACCACAGGCTTAAGCACGCCAGCAGCTGAGTGCGCTGGCCAAAGCCGATCAGATGCGGCGAGGCCATGTCCAGCTGCAGCCCCTCGGCATCGAAGCGGGTGCGGTAGAGGGCGCACAGGTCGTCGAAAAAGGGCTGCAGCGGCCAGACGGCGGGGTTTTCGAGATCCAGCGACGGGCGACAGCGCTGGAGCCGGGCCATCGCCTCTTCCCCTTCGCGCCAGGCGGCCTCCAGCGCCACGTTGCCGCTGCTCTCGCCGTTCAGCCGACGGGCCGCCGCCAGCATGTTAATCGGGCAGTTCAGCTGGATCAGCGCGGCGTCCAGCGACTCGCGGATCGCCGCCAGCAGCTTGCCGGCGGTCATTTGCTGCTTCAGCCGGTCGAGGCGGCCCTGCTCCTGCTGCTGGCGCTGCTGGGTACAGTCGGCGATCACCACCAGGGTTCGCGCCAGGGCGCTGTCGATAAAGTAGCGGCTGGCCTCTTCGCTGACGCCGGGCAGCGGCCAGCAGGTCACCGACAGCCAGCGCGCGGCCCCGCGTATCGCCACCGGCAGGATCTGCTCCACGCCGGGCGTCATCCGGCCTGGGGAGACCTGCAGCTCGGTGAGCAGCTCCCGGCCGCCGCAGTCGGCGCAGAAGGTTTTATAGGCAAGGTTGTCCATCACCACCCGATCCTGCTCGTCCACTACCACCACGGCGGCGGGAATATTATTCAGCACCGCCTCCATCAGGGTCATATGGTTGCGCAGCCGCTGCTCCAGGGTATAGCTGACGCTGATATCCCGCTGCATCGCCAGATAATGCTCCAATTCCCCTTGCGGACTGAGCACCGGAGTGATGTCAATCTCCACCAGGTACAGGCCGCCGTCCCGCCGCTGGTTAATCAGCTGGCCGCGCCACGGCTGACGCTGGAGCAGGGTATGCCACATCTCCTGATAGATCTCGCGCGGCGTCTGGCTGCTGGCCAGCAGGCGCGGGTTCTGATTTAACAATTGCGCCAGCGAATAGCCGGTCTGGCGGCAAAACGCCGGGTTGGCGTAGATGATCCTGGCGCTGGCGTCGGTGAGGGAAATCGCCACTGAGGCCTGTTCCACCATGGTAAAAAACAGCCCCGGATGTTGTTGAGTCAGCGCGCCGGCGATGGCTTCCGGCGCGGCGTTATCGAGCATCATATTCAGGGTCATCGCAAACTCCTGTGTCGCAGTTATGACAAATTGTCCGACACCCTGCGCGGATCGCGGCGGGCTGAGCCGAACACGGATAACCATGCAAACGGTGCGCCCTTATCGAAACGACCGAACGAAACATTGATCCGACAGGGGGAAAATCCGCTGATTTTTACCTTTCGGTCCGCCGGGGGCGCCTTGCGCGGGCGCTGCGGCGGCGGAAAGCGATCCTGATGGGGCAGGGATGAGCCGTCACGGTGCAGGGCAACCTGGCACAGCCTTCGCAATACCCCTGCGGTAATCCCTATTTTCGACACCATTCCGACAGGAGCGTACTATGGCGAACATTGGCATTTTCTTTGGCACCGATACCGGTAAAACCCGCAAGATCGCGAAACTGATCCACAAGCAGCTGGGGGAGGCCGCCGCCGCCCCGGTCAATATTAACCGCGCCACGCTGGCGGACCTGCTGGCCTACCCGGCCCTGCTGCTGGGCACGCCGACGCTGGGCGACGGCCAGCTGCCGGGCCTTGAGGCCGGGGGCGAGAGCGAGTCGTGGGCCGAGTTTATCCGCAACCTCGGCGACGTCAGCCTGCAGGGAAAAACGGTGGCGCTGTTTGGCCTCGGCGATCAGCGCGGCTATCCCGATAACTTCGCCAGCGGGCTGCGGCCGCTGTACGACGCCCTGCGCGCCCGCGGGGCGACGATGATCGGCAGCTGGCCGAACGAGGGGTATGAGTTCAGCGCCTCATCGGCGCTGGAGGGGGAGCGGTTTGTCGGGCTGGTGCTGGACCAGGATAACCAATTCGACGAGACCGAAACGCGTCTGGCGACCTGGCTTGAGGAGATCAAACCGCACCTGCTGTAGACGCTGGCGGGTGGCCTGCCGGCTACCCGCACAGCCCCGGCTGGCGCGCTAACATCTCAGCCAGCCACTGGCGCTGGTGGCGGCGCTGGCTCTGTTGAATAAGGTAATCGCGGGCGCTTTCCAGCGCCTGTTCAGGCGTCATCGGCGCGGCGGGGCGGATGTCTTCGCACCATACCAGGTGCCAGCCCAGCTCGCTGGCCACCGGCGCGCTCAGCGCATTTTCCGTCAGCGCAAACAGGGCCTCCTCCAGCTGCGGATAGAGCAACCCCCGCCCGATCCACCCCAGTCGCCCGCCGTCCAGCGCGCTCGGGCAGTGGGAGTATCGCTGGGCCAGCGGCGCAAACGCCTCGCGGGAGGCCGCGATTTGCCCATGAAGCGCCTGGATGCGCGAGTAAACCGCCTGCTCATCGCCATCGACGGTGAGCAGCAGATGGCGGGTCAACCGCTGTTCCGGGCGCATAAACTGCGCCTGATGCCGCAGATACCACGCCTGCACCGCGGTGGGATCCGGCAGCGGCGCCTGGCTGGCAATCCCGGCGAAGGCGGTTTCCAGCCGGGCATGGTGCAGGACGATCGCCGCCCGCTCCGGCGGCGTAAATCCGCCCTCATCCAGCCAGAGGCGCAGCGAAGCGGCGAGGCCTTCCCGTAGCGCGGCGGGGATCGCCTCCGCCGCGACCTCGGCGACCAGCGCCTGCTCCACGCGGGCCTGACGCTGCCAGGCCGCCTCGAAGGCCTCCCGGTCCGCCGCGGCGATGGCCGCCGGTTCGCAGTTCCAGCGGCTCTGCGCCAGCCGCCGCCGGCCAAATCGTTGCCATGGCTGCATTATTCTTCCTCCTCTGCCAGGGCCAGCGCGGTCACCGGAACCTGGAACCAGCGGCCGCCGAAGTCGACGATATAGCCGTCCCCGCGCTCGCCCCGATCGGTGGCCTCAATACGCCCCTGCTGACCGACGTTGACCACCACTTCGCCCTGCAACGTCAGCGCCGTCTGGCAGGTGACGTTATCGCCATACTGCAGATTCCCCGCCAGCCAGGGACGATCGCCGGCAATCAGCTCCTGTTCGCGGCAGCCGACGATCCGGTCGCTCTCCGGGAAGTGGACCTGGTAGATGACCTGGTCCTGCAAGAATACCCCCCAGTCGCGGACATAGCCGATGCTGCCCCGGCGCACCAGCAGGGCGCCGGACGGCAGGCCCGCATAGGTGCCATCGTTACGGATGGCGCGCACGACGCGGACCGCTTCGCTAAAGGTAAATGTGGGTCTCATGGCGTGTTCTCCTCGAACTGCTGCTGATAACTCTCCGCCAGCAGCCGGCGCGCCAGCAGCCAGTGCGCGCGCGGGTTCTCCTCCAGCTGGTTGAGCAGGGGCACTTCCGCCCGCAGCTTGCGGTGAAAGGCGGCCAGCACCGGCAGGCTGCAATGGGCCAGACGCTCGGGCTGATAGGGAACGGCGAAAAACTGAAAGAAGGCGTCGGCGGAGCGCAGGTCGTCTACGCCGGGGATCTGATAAAACCACTCCATGCTTACCCCCTGGCCTGCAGCGTTTCGGCGCCGCAGAGCGCGTGATAGATTGCCGCCAGCTCATCATCCCGCGGGCTGCGTTTGCCGGTTTCCGCAAAGTGGCGGAGCGCCGGCAGCAACTGGTCAATTTGCGCTGACGTCAGGTGATAGCCCATCCGGTCGAAGACGCCGTTAACCGCCTGGCGACCGGAGTGTTTGCCCAGCACCAGCCGATAGCCGCGGCCCAGCAGGGCGGGGTCGATCGCCTGATAGCTCTCGCTGTCGCGCAGCAGCGCCGCGACGTGCACGCCGGACTCATGGGTAAAAACCAGCTCGCCCACCAGCGGCTGCTGGGGATCGACAGGGCGGCGGGTGGCGAGGGCCACCTGTTCGCACAGCGCCGGCAGGGCGGTGAAACGCACCCCAGTCTCGACGCCCAGGCAGCGCTCCAGCCCAAGCGCCACCGTTTCCAGCGCCGCGTTGCCCGCCCGTTCGCCCAGGCCCAGCACGGTGGTGTTTACGCTGGTGGCCCCGGCGCGTACCGCCGCGAGGGTGTTGGCGGTGGCCAGCCCGAGATCGTTATGGGCGTGCATCTCGAGTTCGCCGGGCCAGACGTTACGCAGGGCGGCGATCTGCGCCGCGGTGGTAAACGGGTCGAGGATACCGACGGTGTCGGCATAGCGCAGACGGGCAGCCCCCGCCTCGCCGGCCTGCCGGGCAATATCCCGTAGCGTCGCGTCGCTGGCCCGCGAGGCGTCCTCACAGCCAATGCAGACCTTCAGGCCAAGGGTATGGGCGAGGTGGATCAGACCCGTCAGCCGCTCCAGCAGCAGCGGTAAGCTCTCGCGCAGTTTGTACTGCCGCAGCTTGTCGGAGGCGGGGATGGAGATATCCACCCAGTCCATGCCCAGCTCGGCGCTCAGGCGAATTTCGCCGGCCTGCATCCGGCACCAGGTCATCAGCGTGGCGCCCGGAAGCTGACGGCGCACCAGCCGGATACGGGCGCACTCTTCCTCGCCCATCGCCGGGGTGCCGACCTCCAGCGCCTCGATCCCCGCCGCGTACAGCGCCTCGGCGATGGCGATTTTTTCGCTGGCCTGGAAGGCCACGCCGGGACTCTGTTCGCCATCGCGCAGGGTGGTGTCATTGATCAGTACGCGTCCCATTGTCGTCTCTCCGTCTTAACCGAAGACCGGCGCGAAGGCGCCATCCTGCAGGAGCGGCTGGCCGTTTCGCCAGTAGGGCGACAGGGCGCGCAGCCGGTCGATAACAGGAGGCAGGGCGGCGATGACGTAGTCGATCTCTTTTTCCCGGGTGTAGCGCGAGAGGGAGAAGCGAACGGTGCCGTGGGCCGCGGTGTAAGGAATATTCATCGCCCGCATGACGTGCGACGGCTCCAGCGAGCCGGAGGTGCAGGCGCTGCCGCTGGAGGCGGCGATCCCGGCCTGATTCATCAGCAGCAGGATCGCCTCGCCTTCAATGCACTCGAAGGCCAGATTAAGCGTGCCGGGCACCCGCGGCTGGCTGCCGCCCATCACCGTTACCGCCGGAATGGCGCTCAGGAGATGATGTTCAAGGCGATCGCGCAGCTGGCTAATCTGCGCCATGCCCGGGAGGTGGACCTGCGCCAGCTCGCTGGCGGCGCCCATGCCGACAATGCCGCTGATATTTTCCGTCCCGGCCCGCCGGCCATGCGCCTGGTGGCCGCCGCGCAGCAGCGGACGAAAACGCGTTCCCCGCCGCAGCCAGAGGCAGCCCACCCCTTTGGGGCCGTGGAATTTATGCGCCGAGCAGGAGAGCATATCGATCCGCGTCTGGCTGAGCGCCATCGGGATTTTGCCCACCACCTGCACGGCGTCGCAGTGAAACAGCGCGCCCTGCTCATGGGCCAGCTCCGCCAGCTCGGGCACCGGGAACATGACGCCGGTTTCGTTATTGGCCCACATGATGCTGACCAGCGCCACGCGTGGGCTAAGCGCCGCCCGAAACTGCGCCATATCCAGAGCGCCCTGCCGATCCACGGCGATACGGTGGATCAGGTATCCCTGGCGCTCCAGCTGTTCGCACACCGCCAGGGTGGCGGGATGTTCGACCGCGCTGGTGATGATCTCGCGCCGCTCCGGCATCAGGGCCACCGCTGAGGCGATGGCGGTGGTCGTGGCCTCGGTGGCGCAGGAGGTAAAAATGATCTCGCTGGGGTAGTCGGCCCCGAGCAGAGCGGCCACCTGCTGGTGCGCCCGTTCAAGGGCGGCCTGCGCTGGCAGACCAAAATCGTGAATCGACGAGGGATTGCCGTAAAAGTCGGTCAAAAAGGGCATCATCGCGTCGAGAACCATCGGGTCGAGACGGGTGGTGGCGTTGTTATCGAGATAAACAGGTTTCATTGTGTCCCCCTGGGGTTAGTTAACCGCGGCCGGGGCCGCCACCACATCCATGTAACTTCCGGTGCGCTCCATCAGCTTTTGCTGCAGCCAGGCGAGGGTCATGTCGGTCATCATGCAGCCGCTGCAGCTGCCGGAGAGGCTGACGGTGACCTGGCGCGGGGTGACGCTCACCAGCGTCATGTCGCCGCCGTCGGCCTGAATGTGCGGGCGCAGCTCGTTGATGGTATCGACCACGCTTTGCCACTGCGCATCGTGGGCCGTCTCCGCCGGCAGGGGGGCGGGCGGCTGTTGGGCGAGGATCGCCGCCAGCGCCAGCTCAATTTTTTCATGGCAGGCGGTACAGCCCCCGGCGGCCTTGGTGTAGTTGATCACCTCCTCGAGGGTGGTCAGGCCGTTGTTCACCACGGCCCGGCGAATATGTCCTTCGTCGACGCCGAAGCATTTACAGATCAGCTTGCCCTCCTCATGCTCCTCCTCAAGGCTTTCGCCGCGAAAATGGGCGATAGCCGCACGCAGCGCCTCCTGGCCCATCACCGAGCAGTGCATTTTCTCCGGCGGCAGGCCGTCGAGGTAGTCGGCGATCTGCTGGTTGGTGATCTGCCCGGCTTCGGTCAGGGTGTGGCCGATAATCAGCTCCGTCAGCGCTGAAGAGGAGGCGATGGCGCTGCCGCAGCCGAAGGTCTGGAAGCCGGCCTCCTCGATGATCTCGGTGTGCGGATCAACCCGCAGCATCAGGCGCAGCGCATCGCCGCAGCTTAATGAACCCACATCGCCCACCGCGTTGGCGTTGTCGACCACGCGCGCGTTGCGGGGATGAAAAAAATGGTCTTTCACTTTCTCGGAGTAGTTCCACATGCTGTCAGCTCCAGGGATGATGACGAAAACGCCGGGGCGCGGTGCACCGCAGACTGGCGGTGGTACTGTTCCCCAAGCAATTGCGGTACCAACGCATAAAAACCTTATTTGTTAATGACCTGGCGGGTTAACCGCCCCCGACAGAGCCGACACTGTTGTGGCGTTTTGTGGGCTTTGTCACATAAACGACAGGCTCAGGGCTGCGGGTCGGGCTCCTCCCGCCACGTCTGCTCTTCCAGCAGGCGGTTAAAGCGCTGCGGATCGCGTTGCCGCGCGCTGCGGCGCTGCGCTTTTTCATACCAGGAGAGCTGGATCTCCTGCAGTAAGCCGAGGATGGTGGTCTGATCGGGAACCCGTTCGGCGCGGACGCCCACCTGCAGCAGCTGGCGAAAAACCGCCTCGCCAATCGCCACGCAGAACAGGGTGACGCAATCCTCCAGGGCGTGGATGCGCTCGGCAATTTTCTCGGTCTGATGGCCGCTGACGACCGGGAACTCCACCACCCGCAGCAGGGTGACCCGATCCGCCTTGACGCCGTAGACCACCAGCCGCGGCGTGGCGCCAAAATGCTGATCGACATGGCGGTAATCGGAGCTGGCGAAGGCGACTTTCATCGACCACTCGTCGGCGTGGACCATCTCAAACTGACGGTTAATGGGCGGCATAATCGTCTCCTGAAGCTTGCTGGGGGTCGGCGCCCTGGCGAAGCGGCGATCGGTAGAGGGCGGTGTGGTGATGGCGGTCGCGCAGCAGATTGGCCAGCTCAAACAGCGTGTCGCGCATGCCGGCGTACCCCTGGCGAACCCGGCGAAACTCGCCGAGCCGATCGAAAAGAGGAAAGCCGACGCGGATCAGCGGCAGGGCAAACTGCTCCGCCAGATCGCGGGCGTGAGAGTTAGCCACCAGCAGATCGGCGGGTTGGTGGCTCAGCAGCTGCTGGAGATCCTCCAGATCCCCCGGCACCACCTGCTCGACCGGCAGCTGGCGCAGGCTGGGGTGGCTGGTGGGGGCGACCAGCGGGCCGGGCTGTATCCCCTGGCTGCGGGCGAAATCACACCAGGCCGCCAGCAGGTCGCCCTCCGCGGCCATCGCCATGCGCTGGCCCTGCAGCCACATATGGCAGTCGATCATCGCGTCCTGCAGCTGGCCGCGCTGGCGCTCAATCCAGGCCGGTACGCGGCGCCCGGACAGCTTCGCCAGCTGATGAATAAAGGTATCGCAGTGGCCGAGGGTCATCAGGTGCGGCAGGGCGATCACCTCTCCGCGGCTGCGCTGGCTCAGCAGCGATGCCGCCCGCTGCAGCGACACGCCGATGGCGAAGCTGCCCAGACTCTGGCCCATCTGCGCAATCTGGCGCAGCGAGGCGCCGCCCTGGGTCAGGGGCGTAAAATCCCCCTGACCCAGGTGGCCATCCATCGACAGCGAGAGGTCCGGCAGGACCACCGGCTGCAGGCCAAAGGCCTCCACGCAGCGGCTCAGCCATTCGATATCCCCTGGCGAACAGAGGTGGCTGACCAGCAGGTTGACCCGCCGGGGCCGCTGCCCCGGACGCGGCGTCGGCGCCACCCACTGCTCGATGATGCTCTCGATCACCGCGCTGTAGCCGTTTTCCATGGAGCCAAAAAAATCCGGGGTGTTGACGGTGAGGATCGCCACGCCGTTATGGCGGGGATGCGCCTCGCGAAACTGGCGTACCACCCGGGCGATATCGCTGCCCTGCGCCTCCGCCAGTCCGGTGCTGAGCAGCACAATGGCCTGCGGACTGTGGCGCTGGCAGAGGGTGTCGAGCGCGGTGAAGATATTGCCGTCGGCGCCCATGATCGTGGCGGTCGGATCCATGGCCGTCGACTGCAGGGGCACCGGGTCATGAAAATGTTGAATAAAGAAAACTTTGGCGAAGGCGCTGCAGCCCTGGGCGCCGTGGACCAGCGGGATGGCCTGGGCCAGCCCAAGGCTGGCGAGGATCGCCCCGAGCGGTTGCCCGGTTTTAATCGGGCTCACCGCCAGCGGTTTTTCGCTACGGATAAGGTCTGCCATGGTGTTCTCCTAGCGCCACGGGGCGCGGGCATGCGTTTGCGACCAGACGGGGCTGGCGAGGGTCAGACAGAGCTGGCGGGCGAGGGTGATGATGCCCTGGTAGCCAGCGTAGGCGTGCTCCCGCTCCTGATTGATATCGAGGAACGGCAGCCGGGCTTTCCAGGCGGTGTACATATTGCGTCCGCCGGCGATCATCAGATCCGCCTGATAGCGGTACACCACGTCGAGCAGGGTGCGGGCGTTGCCCTCCTCAAGCATCACCGCCTCGTCGCCCATCAGCTCCCGGATCCGCTGTTTGTCCTCCTCGGTGGATTTCCGCGTGCCGGTGGCCACCACGGTCATGCCGAGATCCTGCAGGGCCGAGACCACCGACCAGGATTTCACGCCGCCGGTGTAGAGCAGCACTTTGCGCCCGCGGAGCTGCTCGCGCCACGGCGCTAGCGCCTGCTCCGCTGCTCGCTCCTCGCGGGCGATCAGTGCCTCGGTGCGGCGGCACAGGTCGTCATCCCCCAGCAGCGCCGCCAGCTGGCGCAAGGCGACGGAGGTGGCGCGGATCCCGTAGAAGCTGCCCTCAAACCACGGCGTGCCGTAGCGTAGCTCCAGCCCCCGGGCGACGTTGATCAGCGCTCGCGAGCACACCAGCATATTGGCCTGCGCCCGGTGCAGGGTCTGGATCTCGGCAAAGCGGCCGTCGCCGGAGAGGCTGCCGAGGACGCGGATCCCCAGCTCGTCGAGCAGCGGCTGGACCTGCCAGAACTCGCCGGCGATATTGAATTCGCCAATCAGGCCGATATCGTGGCGCTGGGCCGGGGCAAAGTGCGTGTTGTCCGGCCATGGGGCGGGTTCGCGCTGGCCAATCACCTGCCTGAGCATTACGTCGCCCGCCATCCGGTTGCCAAGATTTTTGCTGCCGTAGAAGCCGGCGGCGTCAATGGCGATGACCGGGACGCCGGTGGCGGTCTGCGCGGCCTGGCACACCGCCTCAATGTCATCGCCTTCCATCGCTGGTACGCAGGTGTTGTAGATAAAGACCGCCGCCGGGCGATAGCGGTCGACGATGTGACGCACGGCATGGAACAGGCGGCGTTCGCCGCGGCCCATAATCACATCCTGTTCGTTGAGATCGGTGGTAAAGCCGAGCCGGTTGAGGGCCGGGCCGGCGCTGACGCTGCCGCGGTTATCCCACGAGCTTCCCGCGCAGCCGATAGGGCCGTGCACCAGGTGCGCGACGTCGGCGATGGGCAGGAGCGTTATCTGCGCGCCGTCGAAGGCGCAGCCGCCGGCGGTGGCGCCGGGCTTAGGGGCGCTGCAGCCGGATTTTTGCTTCTGGTTGTGCTCGCAGGCGGGTTCGTCCAGCAGCGCCAGAATTTCCTTTCCCTTCATAGTGACCTCGTTGACGGTGGGAGACCGGGGAGGTGATGCAATTCGCGCTCCAGGGAGAGGGGGGTTGATTTTTAAGGAAAAAGGGTTGTGGGCTTTGCGACAAAGGCAACAATCAAACAGGGGTAAGGCATGATTTATCGCGCTGATAACTGGATTTACCGCGACAGTATTGCCGCATATTGGCGAATGACGGGAAGCGTCGATAAGGTGGAATATTCCGTTCACCAACCTTCCTCTCTATTTCATCGCGCCCTCTGCGGGTGAACGGCATGGGGGGCGTTTCGCCCGCCCCCCATGACCCCCCGCATGGCGCTGAAAATTGCCGCTGCGCGGTCCGCTCCACTCCGGCTTCATCTGGCGGAACGGGCGGACTCGACATCCCTGTCTCGACCGCCCTCTGGCCGCCGTCCTGGCGGCCAGTCCTGGATGCGCGCCTGCGTTCTCGCCAATTTTCCTGATGCGCCTAACCCCCCGCTGTCACTTTTGTCCCTGTCCTGCGGCGCTTGCCTTGCTGAAAGAAAGGATGTCACCTGCAGGGGCAAAAAAAGGCCCGCGGGGTCGGCGGGCAACAAGTACAACACAACGATTAAAAAACACGTTCCTCCAGAGGGTTATCCCGGTTGAGGCGCTTCGCCAGCCACGGCGGCAAACGGCCGGTCAGCAGCGTATTGATCGCCTCGCACTGGGCCTGGATCGTCGTGCCCGGCGGCGCTTTCATCGGATGGATCTGATGGCGGATCAACCTCGCGGCGGCAGGCCCGCCAATCTCCTGGCAAAACAGCAAATGGCAATCCTCCAGCAGCCTGGCGCGCATCTCGCTGGCGTCAGACGTCGCCGAAGGGGAGGCATAGCGGCGCAGATCCGCCAGCCAGCCGCCCTGGTCATCGAAGGCATAGATAAAAAACAGCCGGTTCTGGCCAAAATGACCATTGATGACCAGGCCATCCTGCGAACAGAAGGCGACCTGCAGCTGGGGCGTCCGCTGGGGTGACCGGGCGATGCGCAAATGGCCGGGCAGCGCCCCCTGCAGGCAGGCGATGACCCGCGCCCAGCGGGCCGGGGACATCACCGCCATCGCCGAAGGAAAGCTGGCGGCCAGCTGAGGCTGCGTCAGGGTGGTTAACCGTGCCGGGGTCAAGGTTTCGCCGCACTCCTGCGCCAGCCAGTCGACGACTTGCACCGGCTGCAGCTCCGGCAGCGTCTGGAACAGCGCCAGCAGACGCCAGAAAAGGGTATCGTTATCGGACATTTCCAGCTCCTTATAGCAGCGTGCTGCGGGTGGCGCGCAGGCTTATCGGAAAGACCGGCCGCCCCGGCTGCGGATTGACGTAGTAGCGACGTCCCCCTTCAAGGGCAATCGCGCCGCCCCAGCGGTCCGTCTCGTCATGTTCGACCTGGAGCACCCGGGCCTCCAGATCCTGTTTGGCGATATAGGCATACAGCACCTCGCCGCGCTCACGGAAAATCACGATGGGCATACTCCCTCCTGGCCCCGCCTGCGGCGGGGCGCCTGATGGTTAACGAACGAGGTCGAAGCTGTAATCGGTTTTGCCCAGCTGGCTGGTGTCGTGGTCCAGTTTTTCCAGCACGGCGTTCACCAGCGTCGTGACGATGTTCATCGCGCCTTCATAGCCCCAGGTGGTCTGGCGGTGCAGATGATGGCGGTCGAACAGCGGAAAGCCGAGACGGATCAGCGGCACTTCGAAGGCTTTGCCCTTCGCCAGGGTATCGCGCTGGATAAACTTGCCGTAGGAGTTACCGATCATAAAGTCCGGCTGACGGGTGAACATCAGCGACCGGAAGTGCCACAGGTCGCAGTTGATGAACACTTCGCTGTCCTGGCCGTAGGGCGAGGCGTCGAGCATTTTCTTCATCGCCTTTTGCCAGCGTTTATTGGCGTTATGGCTGAGGATCACCGTCGGCTCGCAGCCCAGCTCCAGCAGGAAGCGCGTCAGGCCCATCACGAAATCCGGATCGCCGTAGAGGCCGAATTTTTTGCCGTGCAGCCAGGTGTGGGAGTCCAGCATCATGTCCACCAGCCGGCCGCGCTCAAGGGTCAGGGCGTCGGCGATCGGTTTGCCGGTCAGCTGACTGACGGTCATCAGCAGCGCGTCGGTAGCGGCCAGACCCAACGGAACGGCTACCTCCGTGGCGGGCTGATTCCACATCTCCTGAACCACCTTTTTGCTTTTCACCAGCTGCCATGGCTGCAGCAGCAGGGTGTCAATGGCGTCCGGCGCGGTTTTGATCTCCTGCTGGCTGGTGCCGCCGGCGTACATCCGGTAATGGCCGTCGGCGGGGGTGTCGAGCACCTCTGAAGGGTCGGAGAGCAGGCTGCAGGGGACATCCATCTGCGCCATCATCCGCTTCAGCACGCGGAAGTTGCCGAGATAGGTCTCAAATCCGGTCACCAGATTGAGCTTTTGCAGTTTGCCCGGCTGCCCGGCGTAGTCAGCGGTAAAGGTCTTCGCGAACCCTTCGAACATATTGTCCCAGCCGGTGACATGGCTGCCGATAAAGCTGGGGGTATGGGCGTAAGGAATGGCGATACTGTCGTCAACAAATCCCTCTTTTTTGGCGTTGGCGATAAACGCCTGCAGATCGTCGCCGATCACCTCGGCCATGCAGGTGGTGGAGACGGCGATAATCTCGGGTTTATACAGCGCGCTGGCATTCTGCAGGCCCAGATTCATATTGTTGTTGCCGCCGAACACCGCCGCGTCCTCGGTCATCGAGTCGGAGACGCAAGCCACCGGCTCCTTAAAATGGCGGTTAAAGTAGGTGCGGAAATAGGCGACGCAGCCCTGAGAGCCGTGGACGTAGGGCAGGGTGCCGGCGAACCCCAGCGCGCAGAGCACCGCCCCGAGCGGCTGGCAGGCTTTGGCCGGGTCGACGGTCAAAGCCTCGCGCTGGAAGTTCAGCGCTTCATACTCGGCGGTGGTGGTCCAGGCAAATACCTCCTGGACGCGCTGCGCGTCGTGCGCCTCTTCAAGGCTCTTTTTGTTCTGGAACAGGGTCTGGTATTCATCCTGTTCAAACAGCGGATAACAGCTGTGAATTTTATCGATCGTTTGGCTCATGGTGTTCTCCTCCCGCGCCACAAATCGGTGGACTGACGGGACAGTGAAGGGGCAATCACGCAGACTTCAGCCACGGGGCAGTCAGTTCGTTCCAAGCCGGATTGTTCAGGGTCATATCCATATCGCGAGCAAAGATGGCGAAGCCGTCATAGCCGTGATAGGGGCCGGAATAGTCCCAGGAGTGCATCTGGCGGAACGGCACCCCCATTTTCTGGAAGATATATTTCTCTTTGATCCCGGAGCCGATGAGGTCGGGCTTCAGCGCTTTGACGAAGGCCTCCAGCTCATAGCTGCTGGCATCGTCAAACAGCAGAGTGCCCTCTTTCAGGTCCGGCAGGGTGCGGTCGTAATCATCGTTATGGGCAAACTCGTAGCCGGCGGCGATGATCTCCATCCCCAGATCCTCATAGGCGCCGATGACGTGGCGCGGCCGCAGCCCCCCCATGTACAGCAGCACTTTGCGCCCCTCCAACCGCGGGCGATATTTGGCGATGATGGCCGCCATCTGCCCCTCATATTTGGCGATCACCGCTTCCGCATTGGCGCGAATGGCGTCATCAAATTGATCGGCGATCTTGCGCAGCGATTCGGCGATTTTGGTCGGGCCGAAGAAGTTATATTCCATCCACGGGATCTGATGTTTCTCCTCCATATGGCGGGCGATATAGTTCATCGAACGGTAGCAGTGGACGAGGTTTAGCTTAACGAACGGGGTGTTCTCCATCTCCACCAGAGTGCCGTCGCCGGACCACTGCGCCACTACGCGCAGCCCCATCTCTTCCAGCAGAATGCGCGAGGCCCAGGCGTCGCCGCCGATGTTGTAATCGCCAATGATGGCGACATCATACGGGGTGCTGGCAAACGGCTGCCCTTCGCGGTTGTTCAGCACCCAGTCGCGCACCACGTCGTTGGCGATATGGTGGCCCAGCGACTGCGAGACGCCGCGAAAGCCTTCGCAGCGCACCGGGATCACCGGTTTATCCAGCGCCTTGCTGCTGGCGTTGGCCACGGCGCTGATGTCATCGCCGATGAGGCCCACCGGACACTCCGACTGGATAGTGATCCCTTTGGTCAGCGGGAACAGCAGCTCCATCTCTTCAATCAGTTTGCTCAGCTTTTTATCGCCGCCGAAGACAATATCGCGCTCCTGAAAATCAGAGGTGAAGTTCAGGGTGCCGAAGCTGTCGACGCCGCTGACGCCGGTATAGTAGTTGCGCCGTCCGGCGCGCGAGTACTGGCCGCAGCCGATGGGGCCGTGCGAGATATGGGCCATGTCTTTAATCGGCCCAAACACCACCCCTTTCGAGCCGGCGTAGGCGCAGCCGCGCACGGTCATCACCCCGGGCTGCGATTTACGGTTCGAGATAATGCACTTGCCGACGCTCTCCATCTGCGGATCGCTGATCATCATGTGCTTTCTGCGCTCTTTGCGCGCGGTTTCGGGAAACACCTCCAGGACTTCCTGGATGAGCGCAAGGTTACGTTCGCCTGTTGCGTTGGTCATGGTGAGGATCCTGTGCTCAGGCCGCGTTTTCTTCAGCGGCGGTTTTACCAATGATGCTGGTGTCTTCTTCTTCCATGATGCCGAACTCCATCAGCAGCGACTCCAGCTCGTCCATGGTGCAGGGGGTCGGCACCACTTTTTTGGTGTTATTGACGATCTTCTGCGCCAGCTGACGATATTCGTTGGCCTGCTGACAGGTCGGGTCGTACTCGATCACCGTCATTCGGCGGATCTCTGCGCGCTGCACAATGTTGTCGCGGGGAACAAAGTGGATCATCTGGGTGCCGAGCTTCTCCGCCAGGGCGATGATCAGCTCGTCTTCGCGGTCGGTTTTGCGCGAGTTACAGATCAGGCCGCCGAGGCGTACCTTGCCGGATTTGGCGTACTTCACGATCCCTTTGGAGATATTGTTGGCGGCATACATCGCCATCATCTCCCCGGAGCAGACGATGTAGATCTCCTGGGCTTTGTTTTCGCGGATCGGCATGGCGAAGCCGCCGCAGACCACGTCGCCGAGGACGTCATAGAAGACGAAATCTAGATCTTCTTCATAGGCGCCTTCTTCTTCGAGGAAGTTGATGGCGGTGATCACCCCGCGTCCGGCGCAGCCGACGCCTGGCTCCGGGCCGCCGGATTCGGCGCAACGTACATCGCCATAGCCGATTTGCAGCACGTCTTCGAGCTCCAGATCCTCGACCGAGCCCACTTCCGCCGCCATCTCCATAATGGTGTTCTGGGCTTTCGCGTGGAGGATCAGACGGGTGGAGTCCGCCTTCGGATCGCAGCCGACGATCATCACTTTCTTACCCATCTCGGCGAGGGCCGCGACGAGATTCTGGGTGGTGGTGGATTTACCGATACCGCCTTTACCGTAGATAGCGCATTGACGCATGGTCATGGTGACTTCTCCTGTTGTTGAGTGTTTGCCAGCAGAGAAGTGCAGGGAACATACCAGCTGTGATTTTTTATGCAGTCATTTGATAAATAAATATTTTCTGTAAACCGGCCGCGCCGGAGGCCTGCGCAAACGGCACAATAACGCCACCAAATGTGCGAAACAGAACAATTTCCCGCCACCGGCCCGGCGCGGCGCTTTGTCGCCTGTTCAACAGCTTGTCGCGCCCTGTGTCTTATTCCCCGCAATTCCGCCGGACGGACCTGCGCCTTTCTTCCCTTAACCTGTTGAATTAATAAGCGACAGGCGGCAATCCGCGAGCTGGCACAGGCTGTGCTTGAAGAGGAAACAGGGTTTGCCGCGGGCTGTCGCGGTAAAGAGAACGCTCACCTTCGAGGATTGAACGATGTCCGGAAACATGAAAACAATGGATGGCAACGCGGCGGCGGCCTGGATCTCCTACGCCTTTACCGACGTGGCGGCCATCTATCCCATTACCCCCTCCACCCCGATGGCGGAGAATGTCGATGAATGGGCCGCTAAGGGGAAAAAGAACCTCTTTGGTCGGCCGGTGCGCCTGATGGAGATGCAGTCTGAAGCCGGCGCCGCCGGGGCGGTGCACGGCGCGCTGCAGGCGGGGGCGCTCACCACCACCTACACCGCGTCGCAGGGGCTGCTGCTGATGATCCCCAATTTGTACAAAATTGCCGGGGAGCTGCTGCCGGGCGTCTTTCACGTTAGCGCCCGGGCGCTGGCGACCAATTCGCTGAATATTTTTGGCGACCATCAGGATGTGATGGCGGTGCGCCAGACCGGCTGCGCCATGCTGGTGGAGAATAACGTTCAGCAGGTGATGGACCTGTCGGCGGTGGCGCATCTGGCGGCGATCGCCGGGCGGATACCCTTTATCAACTTCTTCGACGGTTTTCGCACTTCGCACGAAATACAGAAGATCGAGGTGCTGGAGTATGAGCAGCTGGCGGCGCTGCTGGACCGCCCGGCGCTGGAGCGCTTTCGTCGTCAGGCGCTGCATCCGGATCACCCGGTGATCCGCGGCACCGCGCAAAACCCGGATATCTACTTCCAGGAGCGGGAGGCCGGTAACCGCTTCTACCTCGCGCTGCCCGATCTGGTGGAAAGCTATATGGCGAAGATCACCGCGCTCACCGGGCGGGAATATCACCTGTTTAATTACCACGGCGCGCCGGACGCCGAGCGGGTGATTATCGCCATGGGCTCAGTGTGCGACACCGTCCAGGAGGTGGTGGATGCGCTGAATGCGGCGGGGGAGAAGGTGGGGCTGCTCAGCGTTCATCTCTATCGTCCGTTCTCGCTGGCGCACTTTTTCGCGCAACTGCCCGCCAGCGTGCAGCGCATTGCCGTCCTTGACCGCACCAAAGAGCCGGGGGCGCAGGCGGAACCGCTGTGCCTCGACGTCAAAAACGCTTTCTATCAACGCGACGATGCGCCACTGATTGTCGGCGGCCGCTACGCCCTCGGCGGTAAGGATGTGCTGCCCAACGATATCGCCGCGGTGTTTGACAATCTTCGGCAGCCGCTGCCGAAGGACGGGTTTACCCTGGGCATTGTCGATGACGTCACCTTTACCTCGCTGCCCGCCCGGCAGGTGCCGCTGGCGGTCTCCCACGCCGGGATCACCGCCTGCAAATTCTGGGGCATGGGCTCGGATGGCACCGTCGGGGCGAACAAAAGCGCCATTAAGATCATCGGCGATAACACGCCGCTCTATGCTCAGGCCTACTTTTCCTACGACTCGAAAAAGTCCGGGGGGATCACCGTCTCGCACCTGCGCTTTGGCGACCGGCCAATCACCTCACCCTACCTGATCCACCGGGCCGATTTTATCGCCTGCTCTCAGCAATCCTATGTCGACCGCTACGACCTGCTGGAGGGGCTGAAGCCGGGAGGCACCTTTTTGCTCAACTGCAGCTGGTCCGAGGCGGAGCTGGAGCAGCACCTGCCGGTCAGCGTCCGGCGCTATCTGGCGCAGGAAAAGATCGACTTTTATACCCTCAACGCGGTGGACATCGCCCGCGAGCTGGGCCTCGGCGGGCGCTTTAACATGCTGATGCAGGCGGCGTTCTTTAAGCTGACGGCGATTATCGATCCGCAAACCGCGGCGGACTATCTCAAGCAGGCGGTGGAGAAAAGCTATGGCAGCAAAGGGGCGAGCGTCATTGAGATGAACCAGCGGGCGATCGAGCTGGGGATGGCGGCGCTGCGTCGGGTGACGGTTCCCGCCCACTGGGCGACCCTCGAGGCGCCGGCGCCGCAGGCGACAACCCTGATGCCGGACTTCATCCGCGATATTCTGCAGCCCATGAACCGCCAGCGCGGCGATCTGCTGCCGGTGAGCGCCTTCGCCGGGATGGAAGACGGCACCTTTCCCTCCGGCACCGCCGCCTGGGAGAAGCGCGGCATTGCCCTGGAGGTGCCGGTCTGGCAGCCCGACGGCTGCACCCAGTGTAACCAGTGCGCCTTCGTCTGCCCGCATGCGGCGATCCGCCCGGCGTTGCTGAACGCTGAAGAACAGGATACGGCGCCCGCCGGGCTGCTGAGCAAACCGGCCCAGGGGGCCAAAGACTACCACTATCATCTGGCTATCTCGCCGCTGGACTGCTCCGGCTGCGGCAACTGCGTGGAGAGCTGCCCGTCGCGCGGCAAGGCGCTGCAGATGGCCTCCCTCGACAGCCAGCGCGCGATGGCCCCGGTCTGGGACTACGCGCTGGGGCTGGCGCCAAAAGATAACCCGTTTCGCAAAACGACGGTCAAAGGCAGCCAGTTCGAAACGCCGCTGCTGGAGTTTTCCGGCGCCTGCGCGGGCTGTGGCGAAACGCCCTATGCCCGGCTGATCACCCAGCTGTTTGGCGACCGGATGCTGATCGCCAACGCCACCGGCTGCTCTTCGATCTGGGGCGCCAGCGCGCCTTCGATGCCCTATACCACCAACCACCGCGGCCACGGGCCGGCCTGGGCAAACTCGCTGTTTGAGGACAACGCCGAGTTCGGGCTGGGCATGATGCTCGGCGGCCAGGCGATCCGCCAACAGATCGCCGGGGAGATGACCCGCGCCCTGGCGCTGCCGGTCAGCGACGCGCTTCACGCCGCGATGCGGCAATGGCTGGCGCAGCAGGACGAGGGGGAGGGGACCCGCGAGCGTGCGGACCGCCTCAGTGCGTTGCTGGCGGCGGAAAAAGAGGGGGTTCCGCTGCTGGAACAGCTCTGGCAGAACCGTGACTATTTCGTCCGGCGTTCGCAGTGGATCTTCGGCGGCGACGGCTGGGCCTACGATATTGGCTTCGGCGGTCTCGATCATGTGCTGGCCAGCGGGGAAGACGTCAATATTCTGGTGTTCGATACCGAGGTCTACTCCAACACCGGCGGCCAGTCGTCCAAATCGACCCCGGTGGCGGCGATCGCCAAGTTTGCCGCCCAGGGGAAACGCACGCGGAAAAAAGATCTCGGCATGATGGCGATGAGCTACGGCAATGTTTACGTTGCGCAGATCGCCATGGGCGCCGATAAAGATCAGACCCTGCGGGCCATCGCCGAGGCTGAAGCCTGGCCGGGACCGTCGCTGGTGATCGCCTACGCCGCCTGTATCAACCACGGCCTGAAAGCCGGGATGCGCTGCAGTCAGCGCGAGGCGAAGCGGGCGGTGGAGGCGGGATACTGGCACCTGTGGCGCTACCATCCACAGCGCGAAGCCGAGGGCAAAACGCCGTTTATACTGGACTCTGAAGAGCCGGAAGAGAGCTTCCGCGACTTTCTGCTTGGCGAGGTGCGCTATGCCGCGCTGCACAAAACCACCCCGGATCTGGCGGACGCGCTGTTCCGGCAAACGGAGGAGGATGCCCGGGCCCGTTTCAGGCAGTACCAGCGGCTGGCGGGGGAGTAGCAGGCAGCAGGTTAGCGATTCACGACTGCTGCATCACGTTCAGCAGCGTATCCAGCAGGCCGGGAAAACGGGCGTCCAGATCTTCCCGGCGCAGTGAAATCATATTCTCCCGTCCCTGAGGCCGCTGCCAGATCACACCGCTGTCGCGCAGGACGCGCCAGTGGTGGGTCATGGTGGACTTGGCCACCTCTTCCTGACGCAGAGCGTTACAGCTCTGCTCGCTGCCGTCGGCCAGCGTGCGGATGATCTCCAGTCGCAGCGGGTTGCCGAGCGCGGAAAGGACATTTTCCAGGCGAATTTGTTCTCGTTCAGGGTGATTGGCGATCATAATAATCCTGTGTCGGCGGTGGCGCGGCGCATGGCGGTCGCAGCCCGTATCGGCGGCTGGCGGCTACTATACCCAAACTCCTGTTCGCATGCCACGCGCGCCGCCGCAACCTGACCAATCATAATAATAGTAAAAATAGTTCGAATATACTCGTACAATTGTACTATCATAAGCGGCAGTAAAATGAACTGCGGATCATTCCGACCGCAGACTGACAGTCAAAACGACTAAGGACGCATCATGCCCCGACCCATCCCCCTCGAACGTTATCGCAACATCGGTATCTCCGCGCATATCGATGCCGGTAAAACCACCACCACCGAGCGCATCCTGTTTTACACCGGGATGAGCCATAAGCTGGGTGAAGTACACGATGGCGCGGCAACCACCGACTGGATGGCCCAGGAGCAAGAGCGCGGGATCACCATTACCTCGGCGGCGGTGAGCTGCTTCTGGCCGGGTATGGACCGCAGCTTCGAGCCGCACCGGATCAATATCATCGACACCCCGGGGCACGTGGATTTCACCATTGAGGTGGAACGTTCCATGCGCGTGCTCGACGGCGCGGTGATGGTGTATGACTCTGTCGGCGGGGTGCAGCCCCAGTCGGAGACCGTCTGGCGCCAGGCGAATAAATACCATGTCCCGCGGCTGGCCTTCGTCAACAAGATGGACCGCCCCGGCGCGGACTTCTTCCGCGTGGTGCAGATGATGATCGACCGCCTGAAGGCCAACCCGGTGCCGATTGTCATCCCCATTGGCGCCGAAGAGCATTTCACCGGCGTCGTCGACCTGGTGAAAATGCGCGCCATCCTGTGGGATGACGCCACCCAGGGCATGACCTTCAGCTACGGACCGGTCCCTGACGATCTGCTGGCGACTGCCCGCGAGTGGCGGGAGAAAATGGTCTCGGCGGCGGCGGAGGCCAGCGACGCGCTGATGGATAAATACCTCGAAACCGGCGAGCTGGACGAGGCGGAGATCGTCGCCGGTCTGCGCCAGCGCACGGTGAAGGGTGAAATCCAGGCGGTGCTCTGCGGTAGCGCCTTTAAAAACAAAGGTGTGCAGCGCATGCTCGACGCGGTGGTGGAGCTGATGCCGTCGCCGCTGGATATTCCGGCGATACAGGGCGTGGATGAGAAAGGCCAGCCGGCGGAACGCCATCCGAGCGACGATGAGCCGCTGTCGGCGCTGGCGTTCAAACTGATGACCGACCCCTACGTCGGCCAGTTGACCTTTATCCGCGTCTACTCCGGGACGCTGAAGAAAGGCGATGCGGTATGGAACCCGGTGAAGGGCAAGAAAGAGCGCATCGGGCGTATCGTCCTGATGCAGGCCAACGATCGCCACGAAGTGGACGAACTGCACGCCGGGGATATCGCGGCCTGCGTTGGGCTGAAGGATGTCACTACCGGCGATACGTTATGCGACCCGGATGCGGTGATTACCCTTGAGCGGATGGAGTTTCCGGAGCCGGTGATTTCGCTGGCGATTGAGCCGAAGACCAAAGCGGACCAGGAAAAAATGGGCATCGCGCTGCAGCGGCTGGCGGCGGAAGATCCGTCGTTCCGTCTGCATACCGATGAAGAGTCCGGCCAGACGATTATCTCCGGCATGGGCGAGCTGCATCTGGAGATCATTGTCGACCGGATGAAGCGCGAGTTTAACGTCGAGGCCAACATTGGTCGTCCGCAGGTCACCTACCGCGAAACCCTGCGCAAGAAAGTGACGGACGTGGAGGGAAAATTTGTGCGCCAGTCCGGCGGTAAAGGACAGTACGGGCACGTCGTGCTGACCCTTGAGCCGCTGGAGCCGGGCAGCGGTTTCGTCTTCGAGGACGCCACCAAAGGCGGGGTAGTGCCGCGCGAGTACATCCCTTCCGTGGAGAAAGGGCTGCGCGAAGCGATGGGCACGGGCGTGCTGGCGGGCTATCCGGTGGTTGACGTGAAAGCGACCCTGACCTTCGGATCGTACCACGATGTGGACTCCTCGGAGATGGCGTTCCGTATGGCGGCGATCTTCGGCTTCCGGGAAGGGGCGCGCAAAGCGGACCCGGTGATCCTTGAGCCGGTGATGCACGTGGAGGTGGAAACGCCGGAAGAGTACGCCGGGAATATCATGGGCGATCTCTCTTCCCGTCGCGGGATGGTGCAGGGGATGGAAGAGCGCTTCGGCAGCCAGATCATCCGCGCCGATGTGCCGCTGGCGGAGATGTTTGGTTATTCCACCACGCTGCGCTCGATGTCTCAGGGACGAGCAACCTATAGCATGGAGTTCCACCACTACGCGGAAGCGCCGCGCAACGTAGCGGATGAAATCATCGCCAGCCGCGCGAAAAGTTAAGCCAGTCATCCCGGGTAGCGGCTTCGCCTTACCCGGGCTACTCTGGTACCAGCGCCCAGGCCCGGTAAGGCGAAGCCGCCCCCGGGCAAAAAGGTAAGCACGAACCGGGGATGCAATGCCCGGCGGCGCTGCGCTTGCGCGGGCCTACGGTCAGGTGTCCTCCCCGGTCATCGTTTGTAGCCCGGGTAAGGCGGTAGCCGCAACCCGGGAATTTTAGCCAATCAGACAATATCCTGTGCGTACTGCCACAGCGCCTTCAGCTGCGCCAGCTTCTCTTTATCATCCGCATACTGCTGATACAGCATCTGCAGTTCATCGGCATAGGCCTGCAAAAACTCAGGCGTAAATACCTGACGACGGTGCTCTAACCAGCGCTGCTGCTCGGCTTCATCGAGCGTGCCGGGAAAGTTGCGCGCCCGGTAGTTAAACAGCAGGCGTTCGATGCGCTTGTCGGCGAAGGTGATATCCAGCGCCGGCAGATTGCGCGGTTCCGTTTCCAGCACGATTTTCATCGCCGCGCGGTCGGCATCGCTAAAGAACCCATTGTAAAGCTGGGCGTCGACGTTTTCGGACGGCACGAACGGCTCGGCTTCGGCATACACCGCCACCACTTTCTCCCGCACCTGCGGATTCGCCCGCAGCAGCTGGGCATTCTCCAGACAGCGCTGAATGGAGATCCCCAGCCGGTCGGCATCCTGCGGGCGCAGGGTATTGGCCTGAGCCAGCACCGGACATTTATTGAGATGCACCAGCTTGATCGGCGCCGCCGGCAGATCGCCAAGCTCGGCGCGCGGGGTGTAAAGCCGCTCGCGCAGGGCGTCCGCATCCAGCTCCAGCAGCGGCGCCATATCCCCCGCCAGATCGACCATAATCACCGCATTGCGGTTTTCCGGATGCCAGGCCAGGGGCGCCACCAGGCTGGTGTTGCCGCGCGCGGCGCCGAACATGCCGGAGACATGCACCAGCGGCTTCATCTGCGGCACGTCGATGAGCGTCGCCAGCTTGCGCTTATTGCGGTGGCTGTAGAGATAGTCAAACAGCCGCGGTTGCCGGGTTTTCACCAGCTTCGCCATGGCGATGGTGGCGTACACGTCGGCCATCGCGTCATGGGCGTTCTGGTGTTCAATACCGTTGGCGACGGTCAGATGTTCAAGGCGGAAGCTCGGCAGACCCTCGTCATTTTCCGGCCAGGCGATCCCTTCCGGACGCAGGGCATAGCAGGCGCGCATCACGTCGAGCAGATCCCAGCGCGAGTTATCGTGCTGCCAGCTCCAGGCATAAGGGTCATAGAAGTTGCGATAGAAGATATTCCGCGTCACTTCGTCATCAAAGCGCACGTTGTTATAGCCGACGATGCAGGTTTGCGGCACCGTGAACAGATCGTGGATGCGGCGGGCAAACGCGGCCTCGTTATCCCCTTTGGCCAGCGCTTCCTGCGGGGTGATCCCGGTGATCATTACCGCCTGCGGCTGCGGCAGGTAATCGTCAGCGGGCTTGCAGTAAAACACCTCGGGCTCGCCCAGCACGTTTAACTCCGCGTCGGTGCGGATGGCGGCGAACTGCGCCGGCCGGTCAAGGGAAGGGCTGGTGCCGAAGGTTTCATAATCGTGGAATAAAAATCCGGGCTGGTTGACGCTGTCTTGCATAGTCTGTTCATTATCCGTGGTGGCGTGCGACCGGTATGGTAAACGATTTGCCCGGTCATCAGAAGGGTAACGGCAAGCAACATCCTCCGCCGTGTCATATTTTCTTGCAATTAAACCCTGATATGAAACGCGAAGTTCCGTAAAAAGGACGGCGGATCTGTAAATCTAGAGGATATGCCGTTGAAAGGCCGTTTGTTTATTGCTGTATCTTTGCTCGCTTCGAGCGTTTCCTGCGCATTTGCCGTCGACTTACCTGCTACGGTCGCGCCGCCTTCCATTCAGGCTGGCTCCTGGGTGCTGATGGATTACACCACCGGTCAGGTACTGACCGCGGGTAACGAACATCAGCAGCGCAATCCTGCCAGCCTGACCAAATTAATGACCGGCTACGTGGTCGATCGCGCCATCGACAGCCATCGTATCACCTTTGACGATATCGTCACCGTGGGGAAAGACGCCTGGGCGAAGGGCAACCCGGTGTTCGACGGGTCATCCCTGATGTTCTTAAAGCCAGGGGATCGCGTCAGCGTCCGCGACCTCAGCCGCGGGCTGATTGTCGACTCCGGCAACGACGCCTGCGTCGCGCTGGCCGACTATGTCGCCGGCGGTCAGCCGCAGTTTGTCGCCCTGATGAATCAGTATGTCGAAAAACTGCATCTGCAGGATACCCATTTCGAAACCGTCCACGGCCTCGATGCCCCGGGCCAGCATAGTTCGGCCTATGACCTGGCGGTGCTGTCGCGGGCGATTATCCATGGCGAGCCTGACGTCTACCACATGTACAGCCAGAAAAGCCTGACGTGGAACGGCATTACCCAGCAAAACCGTAACGGTCTGCTGTGGGATAAAACCCTGAACGTCGATGGCCTGAAAACCGGCCACACGTCGGGCGCCGGGTTTAACCTGATCGCCTCGGCGGTGGATGGCCAGCGCCGACTGATCGCCGTGGTGATGGGGGCCGACAGCCCGAAAGGCCGCGAGCAGCAGGCCGCGAAATTGCTGCACTGGGGGCAGCAGAACTTCGACACCGTGCAGGTGCTGCAGAAGGGGCAGAAGGTCGGCAGCGAGCGCATCTGGTACGGCGATAAAGAGCAGATTAAGCTCGGCACCGATCAGGATTTCTGGTTAGCGCTGCCGAAGGCGGAAGTGTCGCGGATTAAGGCGAAATACGTGCTGGATAAAAAGGATCTGGAGGCGCCGATCGCCGCCAACCAGCGGGTCGGCGAGATTTCGCTGTATGACGGCGACAAGGTCGTGGGCCACTATCCGCTGGTCACCCTCGAAAGCATTAATAAAGGCGGGGTGTTCTCGCGAATGAGCGATTACCTGCACCACGAGCTGTAACCACGCCAACCGCCTCTTTGCAGGCGGTTTTTTTTCGCCTGCCGCCCGGCAGACGCGGTGACAACATCGCCGTTTTTTTCATCAGCCGCAATGGCGACTCTGTGAATTCGCGCACATACTGAGGGGGGATCTCCTGCTAGATTGGCTGTACATTTATACAGTAATTTGTTCACGAAGGAGGCAAGATGAACTACAGCGTCACCCCCCTCGGCAAGAAAACCATTGCCGGTTTCCATCTGGTCGGGCCCTGGGATCAAACCGTCAGGCAGGGGTTTGAGCAACTGATGATGTGGGTTGAGGGCCGGCAGGTGCCCGCCCGCGAGTGGCTTGCCGTCTACTACGATAACCCGGAGGACGTGCCGGCGGAAAAACTGCGCTGTGCCACCGTGGTCGCCGTTGACGAGGATTACGTCATTCCCGCCAACAGCGAAGGGGTGATCATAACGGCGATTGCCGGCGGGGATTACGCCTGTGCCCGCGCGCGGGTGGTGGATCACGACTTCGCCACCCCGTGGAGGCAGTTTTTCGACAGCCTGCTGCAGAGCACGGCGTATCGCATCGCCCCCCAGCCCTGCTTTGAGGTCTATCTTAACGACGGCAACCACGACGGCTACTGGGATATCGACATGTATGTTCCCGTCGCCCGCGTCGCGTCGTAGCGATTTACCCCTGTTCCGGACAAGGATTTTTACATTCCCGGCACGCTCCGGGCGAAAAAGCAGTTACAATTGGCCTTTTCGTTTTGCCGGAGAGGGTTGTGCGCGCTGATAAATCACTCAAGCCATTTGAGATCCGCTTGTATCGCCATTATCGGGTGGTGCATGGTGTGCGGATTGCGCTGGCCTTTGTGCTCACCTTTTTGCTGGTGCGGCTGCTGAACGTGCCTGAGGGGACCTGGCCTCTCATCACCCTGGTGGTGGTGATGGGGCCGATCTCCTTCTGGGGCAACGTCGTGCCGCGGGCGTTTCAGCGCATCGGCGGCACGATCCTCGGCTCGGCGCTGGGGCTGGTGGCGCTGAAGCTTGAGCTTATCTCCCTGCCGCTGATGGTCCTCTGGTGCGCGGCGGCGATGTTCCTCTGCGGCTGGCTGGCGCTGGGCAAGAAACCCTATCAGGCGCTGCTGATCGGCATCACCCTGTCGGTGGTGGTCGGGGCGCCGCCGGGCGATATGCATACCGCCCTGTGGCGAAGCGGCGACGTGATCTTCGGCTCGCTGCTGGCGATGCTGTTTACCGGTATCTGGCCGCAGCGGGCGTTTATCCACTGGCGCATCCAGATGGCCAGCTACGTCACCAACTTCAACCGCCTCTACCAGGCCGGCTTCTCGCCAAATCTGGTGGATCGGCCGCGGCTGGAAAAGCATCTCCAACAGGCGCTCAACGACGTCGTCAAAATGCGCGGGCTGATCACCCCCGCCAGCAAAGAGACGCACATCCAGAAGGCGATCTTCGAGGCTATCCAGACCGTCAGCCGCAACCTCGTGTGCATGCTGGAGCTGCAGATCAACGCCTGGTGGGCAACCCGTCCGGGCCACTTCGTCATGCTCAATGCGCACACCCTGCGGGAGACGCAGCAGATGACCCAGCAGACGCTGTTGGCCATCGCCCACGCGCTGTACGAAGGGAACCCTCAGCCTGTGCGCGCCAATAATGAAAAGCTGAATGAAATCGTCCTCGAACTGCGCCAGCTGATGAAAGAGCAGGGTGACGATAGCCTGGCGGAAACCCCGATCCATGGCTATGTTTGGCTCTCTATTGAACTGGCGCGCCAGCTGGAGCTGCTGTCGCATCTGATCTGCCGCGCGTTGCGCAAATAAGCACCAGATGCACCGGGTAACTGCACGGGTTGTTTCGATTCAGCAGCGTTTAGGGTTATGATAAACGCAAAGGAAAAAACATTGTCATCAGCGACTGCTAGCAGTTATGTTAGCCCTATAACGCAGTCGCTTTACGAATCCGAATCTCAATTATTAGGGGTGTAAAAATGGAAACAACTAAGCCTTCTTTCCAGGACGTACTGGAGTTTGTTCGTCTGTACCGTCGTAAGAACAAACTGCAGCGTGAAATTCAGGACGTTGAGAAAAAGATCCGTGATAACCAGAAGCGCGTTCTGCTGCTGGACAACCTCAGCGACTACATCAAACCGGGCATGAGCGTGGAAGCCATCCAGGGCATCATCGCCAGCATGAAGAGCGATTACGAAGACCGCGTTGATGACTACATCATCAAGAATGCCGAGCTGTCCAAAGAGCGCCGCGACATCTCTAAAAAACTGAAAGTGATGGGTGAAGCCAAAGTCGAAGGCTAATCCCAGCTGTCCGGCGGCGGTCAGCGTCGCCGGGCTGTTCTGCACTACCACCTCCCGTCTCTTTTTCTGCGAAAACTTTGTCCCGGCAACTGCCTCTCTCCACCGACTCTTTGCTATACTGCCCCGCGAAAACGTATTGATATCGGAAAGGTTTCTCTCATCCTGGCCGGGCATCTGACGCAGCGGCGTCAGGGCGATATCTCAACACCTCTCACCTCTCCGACGATCGATTCGCCAGAAGACAAACTCAGGTGCTGACCGGGCGCGACAGAATCTCTTCCGCTGCTTTCGCCGACAGGAGTCAACCCCACGTGATTAAGTCATTCTTTGCCGCACTCTCGTTTATCAGCCGTCTGCCGGTCCCGGCGCGGTTATCTCAGGGCCTGGAGATCGAACAGTACCAGCGCAGTATCGTCACCTTCCCGCTGGTCGGTTTACTGCTCGGCGCCATCGCCGGCGCGGTGGTGTACCTCCTGCAGCCGTGGTGCGGCGTCCCGCTGGCGGCGCTGTTCGGCGCGCTGGCGCTGGCGCTGCTCACCGGCGGATTTCACCTTGACGGGCTGGCCGATACCTGCGACGGCATCTTCTCCGCCCGCACCCGCGATCGAATGCTGGAGATCATGCGCGACAGCCGGCTGGGTACCCACGGCGGGCTGGCGCTGATTTTTGTGCTGGTGGCGAAGGTGCTGGTGGTCGGCGAACTGCTGCTGCGCGATGTCAACCCCATCGCGGCGCTGGCGGCGGCCTGCGCCGTCGGTCGCGGAATGGCGGTGCTGCTGATGTATCGCCATCGCTATGCGCGGGAAAAAGGGCTGGGCAATCTGTTTATTGGCAAAATTAGCCTGCAGCAGACGCTGGTGACGATGGCGCTGGCGATCGCGCTGGCCACCACCCTGCTGGGGCTGCATGGGCTGCGCGCCGCGCTGATCGCCCTGGTGCTGATCTGGGGTCTGGGGTGGGCGCTGAAGCGAACCCTCGGCGGGCAGACCGGGGATACCCTCGGAGCGGCGATCGAGCTGGGTGAATTACTCTTTTTACTGGCGCTACTGTAAGGCCTGGCATCAACGGTGAGGAACAGAATGGAAACACTTTCGGCGTTACTGGCTGCCATTCCGCAGCCCGATGTGACGGGCATGGCGCGCGCGCAGCAGCATATTGATGGCCTGTTAAAGCCGCCCGGCAGCCTTGGCCGTCTGGAGAGCCTGGCGGTACAGCTGGCCGGTCTGCCGGGGCTGCAGGGGCAGCTGGCGCTGACTGAAAAAGCCATCGTGGTCATGTGCGCCGACCACGGCGTCTGGCATGAAGGCGTGACCCCTTCCCCGCAGGCGGTGACGGCCATTCATGCCGGCAATATGGTGCGGGGCAATACCGGCGTCTGCGTGCTGGCGGCGCAGGCCGGCGTGAGAGTGGAGGTGGTGGATGTCGGCATCGACGCCGAGCCGCTGCCGGGCCTGATCAACCTCAAGGTGGCCCGCGGTAGCGGGAATATCGCCCGGACGGCGGCGATGAGCCGTCAGCAGGCGGAGACGGTGCTGCTGGCCAGCATGCGTTTCGCCCGCCAGCTCGCCGCCGACGGGGTGAACGTCTTTGGCGTGGGGGAGCTGGGGATGGCCAATACCACCCCGGCCGCTGCGACGATCAGCGTCCTGACCGGCAGCGACCCCGACGCGGTGGTGGGCTGCGGGGCCAATCTGCCGCTGGCGCAGCGGGGCCATAAGGTGGCGGTGGTGCGCCAGGCGATCGCTCATAACCAACCGAACCCGGCGGACGGGCTGGACGTGCTGGCTAAGGTGGGCGGTTTTGATCTGGTGGGTATGACCGGGGTGATCCTCGGGGCGGCCTCCTGCGGCCTGCCGGTGGTGCTGGATGGCTTCCTCTCCTACGCTTCGGCTCTGGCGGCCTGCCGCATGGCCCCGGCGGCGCACCCGTATCTTATCCCTTCGCACCTGTCGGCGGAGAAAGGGGCGCGGATCGCCCTCGACGCGCTGGGTCTGCGCCCGTATCTCGATATGGACATGCGCCTGGGGGAGGGCAGCGGCGCGGCGCTGGCCATGCACCTGCTGGATGCCGCCAGCGCGATGTACCACCAGATGGGGACCCTGGCGCAGAGCAACATTGTGCTGCCCGACAGCGCGCCAGCGTCCTGATGATAAAGCGCATCGTCTCGAGGAGGGGGGACGGTGCGCCGGGTTTACAGCGCCTGCTGCCAGACCGCCTGCGGCAGCAGGTAAACCTGCGCCGGGGCGCGCATACCGTCGCTGACAATATGGCCGATACCGCTGGCCATCACCGCCAGGGTGACGTCAAAGGCGTTAAGGCTGTCGCCGAAGCCGGCGGTCAGGTTGAGCATCGAGCCATTGGCCATCAGGTAGACGGTTTTGTCAGCCATGCGGTAGGCGTTGATATACGGCATCACCTCTTCCTGAGGGTACTGGCGCAGGTACTCGCCGTCGATCTCTTCCGCCACGTGGCCGACGTTAAGGATAAACACGCCCGCTTTCGCCCGGTCCAGCGCCTGGCGATTAACCACGTTTTTACCGCCTGTCGCGGTGGCTACCACGTCCGCCGAGGCGATAGCCTCCTGCAGATCGACCACGTGCCAGCCGTCATAGGCCGCCTGCAGGCGACGGGCAGGATCGATCTCCGCCACCATCACCTGGCCGCCAAAGGCTTTTGCCGCCGCCGCGACGCCCTGGCCAACCAGGCCGTAGCCGATCACCAGCACTTTTTTCTCATGCAGGGTGAGATGAGTGGTCTGGAAGAAGGTGTGCCAGGCGGTGAGTCCGACCATATGGCGGTTATGCAGCCCCTCTTTGACCGGCAGATCGTCCCAGTTAAAGATCGGATAGCCGGGCTGAATATCCCCCAGCCGATTGACGCCGGAGCCGGTGGCTTCCAGACCCGCCACGATGTTGCCGAACTCGCCGCGCTGGTGAAGGAGGGTGGTGATATCGGCCCCCATTTCGCACAGGTGAGTGGGCTGCCAGGCGATCGCTTTTTCCCATGACTGTTGCCAGTCGGCATCGCTCATATTGCGCCAGGCGCAGGCCTCGGCGCCGCGCTCCACCAGCCAGGCCACCACGTCGTCCTGCACGGTGGTGGGGTTACAGGTGGTTAAAAAGACCTGAGCGCCCTTGTCGAGGATCCCCTGCACCAGCGGGATCATTTTCATGTCGAGGTGCATACAGCAGGCAAGGCGGACGCCGCTGAGGTCGGGCAGGGCGGCGACCTGACGCAGGGTACGCGGCATATTCTGGCTGGCCCATGCCACTTCTTTCGCTAAAGAGATTTTATTATTCACTGGGTTATGACCTTCAGTTCGCAAAAGGGGTATCCCCCTGACAGAAAAGGGATTCTATCAGCCCAGGCGAGAATTCACAGCCCTGCGCCGCCCGGAAATCGCCGCCCGCGCGATCCCCTGCTAAATACAGGGTTGTTAATGTAAGGTTAAAAAAAGAAAATAAAATATAAGTAACTCCTATGATCTGAGCGATAAAGCGATGTTGAGCGTTATTCCCGCAGGCCTGTTTTCACGGCTGCGGATTTTCCTTGGGCGGCTGAAGCCGCACGCGCTGCCGGTGGCTCGTCGGCATATTGTGCTGGGCTCCATCGGCGCCGGTACCGGGCTGGCGGTGACCAGCATGTTCAGCCACTGGCTGCTCGGCGAAGTCAACCTGTGGTTTATTGCCCCCATGGGCGCATCGGCGGTACTCCTGTTTGGCGTGCCGAGCAGTCCGCTGGCGCAGCCGTGGTCGATTGTCGGCGGCAATGTGCTGTCGGCGCTGATCGGCGTCACGGTGGGTATGCTGGTGCCCGACCCGGCGCTGGCCTGCGGGCTGGCGGCGGCGCTGGCCATCGCCGGGATGTATTTTCTGCGCTGCCTGCATCCTCCCGGCGGCGCGGTGGCCCTGACGGCGATCCTCGGCGGCGCCGGGGTGCACAGCGAAGGCTATCACTTTGTGTTGACGCCGGTGCTGCTCAACTCGCTGATGCTGGCGCTGCTGGCCATCGTGTTTAACAATCTGGTTGGCCGCCGCTACCCCCATCCGCTGGCGGCGGAGGAGGTCAAATCCCGTGCGGTGCCGCTGGGCATTTCGGTTACCCGGGAAGATATTCACGCCGCCCTGCTGGAAGGCCAGTTCCTCGACATTGACGAAGACGATGTCCAGGAACTGCTGGAAAATATCGAACAGCAGGCGCGCCAGCGCATCGCGGCGGCTGGCCGCCGCTGACAGCGCCCTCCCGGCCGCGGGTTAGAGATCGCCGGTAAGATACTGCGCGACCCCGCGGCCAAAACTCCAGTCGCCTTTCTGGTTGCTGATAATCGACACCATCACATCATCGCCGCTCAGGCCGCAGTGCTCCGCCAGCTCCTCCTGCAGAATGGCGAAGAAACGCTGCTTCTGCGCGTCGCTGCGCGGGCTGGTATAGACCCGCACCACCACCTGATCCCGCGTGCGGGTCAGTCCGAGGCCGGTGTCTTCAATCACCATATGGTGGGCTTTGTTTTCGTGAACAATCTGGTAGCGGTCGCGTTCCGGTACCTCGAAGGCGCGCAGCACGGCGCGATGAGCGGCATCCAGCAAGGTTCTGATCTCCTGTTCCGTACGGCCTTCAATCAGGTCAAATGTCAGTAATGGCATGCAGGTGGTCCTTATCGTTAGGGAATAATCGCTGTCTGATATGGATGCTAGCCGATGCCGTCGCGGGCAAAAACCGCTATAGTTGAATACATTGTTTTTACTGGTGAACAATCAATATGAGCGAGAGTCGTCCGGAGAGTTACTGGGCCCATCTTTACTGGCTGACGGTGCTGGAAGAGCAGAAAAGCTATACCCGGGCCGCGGAAAAGCTGGGGATCAGCAAGTCGGCCATCAGCCAGAAAATCAGCGAGCTGGAGCGGGTGACCGGTAAAACGCTGGTCCATCGCACCACTCGCAGCGTCAGCCTCAGCGACGACGGGCTGCGGCTGGTGGCGGAGCTCAGTGAGCCGTTTGGCCAGCTGCGGGATATTTTCACCGGCGCCTGCGATGAGGGCGGACCGCTGCGGGGGACGTTGCGCCTGACCGCGCCGGTGGCCTTTTCCCGTCAGCAGCTGGTGCCGGCGATCGCGCCCTTTTTACATCAACATCCCCAGCTGCATCTGCAGCTGGAGGTGACCGACCGGCTGGTCTCTCTCGGCAGCGAAGGGTTCGACCTCGCCATCCGCCACTGTCGGCGCGAGGCGCTCCCGAACACCCACGTCGCCTGGCCGCTGTGCCACACGGCCACGCTGATCGTCGCATCCGCCGACTATATTCGCCGCCATGGCCGCCCGGAGACGCCCGACGATCTGCGTCAACACCAGTGCCTGACCTATCCCCGTGGGCCCCAGCGCCCGCACTGGACGTTCGCCTCCCGCCAGACGCCCGATGAGCGGGTGACCATCAACGTGCAGGGGCCGTTCGCCACCAACAACAGCGAGTCGCTGCGCGATGCGGTGCTGGCGGGGTTGGGGGTGGCGCTGCTGCCGGATTTTAGCGCCCGGGAGGCTATCGGCCGCGGGCTGGTGCAGGAGCTGCTGCCGGCGTGGCAGCCGGTGGAGGTGTTCGCCGATCGGCTGTACGTCATCCGGCCCTATACTCCGCGGGTGTCGCGCGCGGTGGAGACCTTTAGCCGCTACCTGAAAGCGACCTTCAGCGAGCCGCGTCCAGCTCCCGGGCCAGCGCCTCGCTGAAGCGGGGGAGCAGATGGCGCTCGCCGGGAAGCAACTGCGCCAGGGTGACGGTTTTGTCGGCGCGGTAGACCCGCCCGCTGCCGAGCTGCGCTTCGAAGGCGTTCGCCGCCTGATGCGCCGCGCTAAGGTCGGCGTCAATAAGGATCACCGCATGGGCCAGCACCACATGGCCGCCGCTCGCCGTCTGCGGCCGCCAGTACTGGGCGGTACCGACAATCTTGCGCGCCTCCTCTCCCTCTCCGCAGGCGAGGTTATACCGGCCATCGCAAAAGGAACCGCTCACCGCCCGGGCGTGGCTGGCAACGCCGAAGCGCGCGAGGGTGCGCTGCAGCACAACGCACAGCGAGTGATAGATGGGTTCGGCGGCCTCGCCGAGCGGCTGCTGCACCGGCCAGGCGAGGCTGAGGTTGATAATCCCCGGCCCCTGGGGCACCAGACCGCCCCCGGAGCGGCGCAGCCATACCGGCCAGCCCCGCGCGGCAAAACGCGCACTGACCGCCGGCAGGTCCGCAAACTGACGATAGCTCCCCGGCACCACGAATCCCTGCGGCGCCTGCCAGAGCTGGGCGACGGCCTCGCCGGCGCCGGCTTTGGCAAACAGCGGTTGTTCCGCCTGGGTGGGGTCCTCGCAAAACTGCAGCGCCAGTGAGGCGGGGGTAAAGCGGCGTGGCCAGCAGTCGGCCAGGGGCAACAGAGACATGCGTTCTCCTTACCGGAGGGCGCGGGTCGCGCCTTCCGAAGGCTGGTCAGTCGACAGTATGCTTTTTCATCAGTAGCGCGGTGAGCGCTGACAGCAGGCATCCCGCGGTCAGATAGAGGGCCACGCTGTGCCAGGAGCCCCCGGAGAAGGTGACCAGCGCCGCGGCGATAAAGGGCGTAAAGCCGCCGCCGACCACGCTCGCCACCTGGTAGCCGACGCCGGCGCCGCTATAGCGATAGCTGGCGCCGAACAGCTCGGTAAACATCGGCTGCTGGACGCAGACCACCATATCATGGGCGATATTGGCCAGCATCAGGGCGAAGAACAGGATCCAGAAAACGGACTGACTCTCCAGCGCCATAAAGAACGGAAAACCGCTCAGCGTGCCGATCAGCGCCCCGGTAATATAGATCCGCCGACGGCCAAAGCGGTCTGCCAGCCAGGCGAAGCAGGGGATAGTCAGACAGCTGAGGCCGCCCACCAGCAGGCCGATGTTGAGGAACAACTCGCGCGGCAGGCCGAGGTTTTGCGTCGAGTAGTTGAGGGCGAAGGCGGTGACGATGTACATGGTCAGCAGTTCGCACAACCGCAGGGCAATAATCAGTAAAAACGCCCCGGGATGGCGAAGCAGGGCTTCCACCACCGGCAGTCGCTTTTTCACCTGCGGCGCGTTGGCCTGGCTCTGCTGGGCTTCAAACTCCTGCGATTCGGCCATACCGTTACGGATCCACAGCGCAATCAGGACCAGCGCCACGCTGAACAGGAAGGGTAAGCGCCAGCCCCAGCTGAGGAACTGCTCGTCGGTGGTCAGGCTGCTGATCAGCGATACCAGCCCGGTGGAGAGCAGCAGGCCGACGCCGTAGCCCACCTGCACCCCGCTGCTGTAAAAGGCTTTTTTTCCCTTCGGCGCGTTCTCCACCGAGAGCAGCGCTGCGCCGCCCCATTCGCCGCCGACGGCAAAGCCCTGAACCGCCCGCAGGAACACCAGCAGCACCGGCGCCCACCAGCCGATCTGGCTGAATGAGGGGAGCAGGCCGATGCAGGCGGTGGCGATACCCATCATCCAGACGGTCATCATCAGCATCCGCTTGCGCCCGAGACGGTCGCCGAAGTGGCCAAAGATAATCCCGCCCAGCGGGCGAAAAAGAAACCCGACGCCGAAGGTGGCAAACGCGGCAAGGGTGCCCATCGCCGGGCTGATTTGCGGGAAAAATTCGCGGTTGAACACCAGCGCGGCGGTAATGCCATAGAGAAGAAAATCGTACCAGTCTACCACGGCGCCGGCAAAGCTGCCCCATGCCGCCCGCCGGGCCCGATGCAGCGAATCCGGCGCCTCGCCGGGCTGCACGCTTATTGTTGAATCCATACCCTGTCCTGTCAGTCACGTAATTCGTTGTTATTGGAATGAGACGCTTTTCGCGTAGCGTCTGCACTGAGACTACCGCGCAGCGGCCGCGGAGGAAAGTAGTTTGCCTGCTAAGCGGCGAGCTGGTGCAAAAATAAGCGACCGGAAAGGCGGGCGAAATCACACCCTTTACTCAACATTCTGGCAATTTGCCAGCAAGCTTATACTTTTAATTAAATCAACGGATAACAAAGAGGAGCACCTTTTAAGAATTGACGTAAATGGTTTACACTTAACATGTCTCCTTCTCTGGAATGGTGAGTTAAATGCGTCTACTTCTTGCAGTTTTATTTTGTTCTGTCATGTTGCCTTCTGCTTATGCTGAAAAACTGCCTGCGCCGACAGGAAAACCTGTACTGACCATTTCCGGCAAAATCGGAAATACGAACGTCGGTGACAAGGCGGTTTTTGATCTCGCGATGCTGGAAAAGCTGGGCATGAAGACGGTGGAAACCACCACCCCCTGGTACACCGGCAAGGTCCGTTTTGACGGCATTCCCCTTAATAAACTCATGGATTTAGTCGGCGCTAAAGGTCAATCCGTCCGCGTGCTGGCGCTCAACGACTACACCACCATTATCCCGATGGACGATTTTTATAAATTCCCGGTCATTATGGCGTTAAAAATGAACGGCCAATATATGCGCGTTCGGGATAAAGGCCCGTTATTTATCGTCTACCCTTACGACAGCAGCGCTGAATTACAGAACCAGATCTATTATTCCCGATCGGCCTGGCAAGTTTCTAAGATTATAATAGAGTAAGGGTCGGATCTTGAATCGAATACTCACGGCTATTATTTTGTCGTTGTTTATTGTGACTGGATATATTACTTATCTGGTGCATGAGCGACAAAGTGAGTTGCAAAAATTTACCCGCTATACGGACTCGTGGTCAATGTCGCAGATGGTATCGGAATATATGCGACTGGAGTCTCGTCTGGCGGGAATGGCGATTGGGGCCGAAGGGGCGGACCACGATGAGGTGCGCCTGCGCCTCGAGATCATGATGAGCCAGATCGAACTCCTGCAGGAGGGCGATCTGGGTCGCTTTATTAATAAAAGCGAACAGCGGAAGGCGGTGGTCGCCACGCTGATCCGCAATCTCCATTTGCTTGATAAACAAGTTGATACCATGACGCCGGCGCAGGTTAAAGCGATCCTGCCGGTGTTAAGCGAGCTGGATGGCCCCCTGACCTCAATGGCGGCCGCCACGCTGACGCAAGATATTAACATCGTTAATATCACCCATGATAAAATTCAGCATCTCTATTATATCTACTCGGTGATCTCCATTCTGCTGATCGCCATGTGTATTTCCCTCGGGCTGCTGATGCTGCGGCAGAATAATAACCTGCGGCGCGCCCACGTTCGTATGAAAACCCTGGCCAACGATCTGCAGGCCTCGAAAGAGAAGCTGCAGGTGCAGAACCGTCGACTGCAGTACGATGCCTACCATGATTCGCTGACCGGTATGCCAAACCGTCTCTCTTTCTGGCAGCGTCTGCAGGAGATCGTCAATCAGGTGCGCCCCTATAATGGCTGCGCCGTGGTGATGCTTTTCGACCTCGACAGCTTTAAGGATGTAAACGATACCCTCGGCCATGACGCCGGCGATAAGCTGCTGCAGGATCTGGCCAGCCGCCTCTCTTTTTTCCGTAAAACCTCTGAGACGCTGTATCGTCTCGGCGGCGATGAGTTCGCGATGCTCTCTTACGATCTGACCGAAGAGATGGCGCTCGAGCGGGCCAATGTTATCCGGGAGAAGATCAGCCAGCCCTATCAGATCTACGATGCGCAGATTAATATCGACGCCTGCATCGGGATCGTGATCTCTGATGGCGAAAGCCGGACCGATTATCTGTACAAGTGCGCCGACCTCGCCCTGTATGAGGCGAAAAAAGAGGGCAGCGGCCATGTGCAAATCTTCCGGCCGGGAATGCTGCAGCGTCTGCAGGAGAATAAATCGTTTGAAGACGATCTGCTGCAGGCCCTGGCCCATGACGAATTCAAAGTCTACTACCAGCCGATCGCCGATACCGTTACGCGCGAAATCTACGGTTATGAAGCGCTGGTTCGCTGGTTCCATCCGGTGCGCGGCGCCGTGCCGCCGACGGTGTTTATCCCGGTGGCAGAGAAAATCGGCCTTATCAATGCCCTCGGCGAGTGGGTGCTGAAAACCGCCTGTGCCGAAGCGGCCAGTTGGGCGACGCCGCTCAAGGTCTCGGTCAACGTTTCACCGATTCAGCTGATGAACACCTCGCTGACCGACACCATTATCAGCGTATTGCAGCAGACTGGCCTCGACCCGCGACGGCTGGATCTGGAGATCACCGAGTCGGATGTGTTCAATGAGAACACCCGTTCGCTGGAAATTCTCAGCCAGCTGCGCGAGCAGGGCATTCAAATCTCCATCGATGACTTTGGTACCGGCTATTCTTCGTTGTCGCGTTTAAGCTACTTCCCGTTCGATAAAATCAAAATCGACCGCTCGTTTGTTATCAATATTCCGGAGCAAAAAGACGATCTGGATATCGTGCGCCTGATTATCAGCATGGGAAAGAGCCTGCATATGCGCATTGTGGCTGAAGGCGTGGAGACCGAAGAGCAGTTGGCCTCGCTGCAGGCGCTGGGCTGCGACCTGGTGCAGGGCTATTTAATCGGCAAACCGAGTCCGCTGCGCTAAATGGAATATGAAGGCCCTTAAAGATATTATTCCGGGCGATTTCAGCAAGCTGGAATCGCCTTTTTTATTTTCTCTTAGCGCTAATCCCAGAGGGGTATAAAAAGGAGTAGAGATAAAATTCGCCAGGAAAATAATATCCTTCACCTTTGAAAGAGGTATATGATATGCATCATATAGGCTATTTCTGACCGTATCCTTTGCGACGGTAAAGTGAGGCGCAATCATGCAGCGAATTATTATTCCCACCCATTACGTTCATACCCGCAGCACGCCGCTGTGGACTAAGGAGACCGCTCCGGCCTCTATCTGGCGCCGCCATCTGGACGCTGGCACCCGCCAGGGGGTCTATCCCCGGCTGTCGGTGATGCAGGGGGCGATCCGCTATCTCGGCTATGCCGATGAAACCAGCCCCGAACCGGTTGAAACGCTGACCATTGAAGCCGGCCAGTTTGGCGTTTTTCCGCCGGAAAAATGGCACTGCATTGAGGCCCTCTCGGAGGACACGGTATTTAATGTCGACTTCTATGTTGATCCGAAAATTCTCATCGAGGGATAAAATTATGAACAGTGAAAATAAAGGTTATACCTTAGCGGTAGAGAATGGCCGGCTTCAGCGGAAACAAGAAAAAATATTCCTCAAACCGATGGTCTTGTATATTCCGCAGCAGGCGGTAGAGGCCGTTAATGGGCTGCTGAGCGCTCTGCCGGACGACAATTTAGAGGGGGAGTTTGTGCTGACGGTCACCAATAACAATAACGGCGTCTCGGTCGATAAAAGCTTTTCCTCGCTGGCGGCGCTGCGCGACCCGCTTACCGCGGCCGATGCGGTGAAGGAGCTGATCAATATCGTCCGCGGCTACGAGTCCGACGAAGAGACCAACGTTTGCGGCTGGTAAGGCCGCTATCCCGCTGCCGGCTGGCCGCTGTCGACCAGGGCCATCTGACCCACCAGCCACTCCCGCAGCGCGATAATATCCGCCCGCTGCGCTGCCGCTTCGGTGGTGACCAGATAGTAGCTGGCGCCCGGCAATGCGCCGCTGAATGGCGCGGATAACACCCCGCGCTGCAGCAGATCCCGCGCCAGCAGTTCGCTGGCGATCACCGCCCCCTGGCCGGCCACCGCCGCCTGCAGGGCATGGGTTTCATCGCTAAAGGTTAACCCCGCGTCAATATTCAGCGTCGGCGGTCCATAGCGGCGACGCCAGTTCTCCCAGCTCGGCGAATCGGCCGGTACGTGCCGGTTGGCGACGTGAAACAGCGTCACCTGCGCCAGATCGTCAGGCCGGCTGAGGGCCAGCGTCGGGCTGGCGACCACGATAAAGCGATCCTTATGCAGCAGGGTACAGCACAGATCCGGCTCGGGCGTTTCGCGATAGCGAATCGCGGCGTCCACCGTGCCCAGATGCAGATCCACCCGTTCGACGCTGGTGTGCAGACGCAGGTCGATAGCCGGAAAGCGGGCGGTGAAGTCCGTCAGCCGTGGCACCAGCCAGTGGGTGAGAAAATTGGAGGTGGTGGTGACGGTTAAGGATGGCGGCTGGCGGGCCTGGGCTATCTGGACGACGGCCTGCTCCAGGGCGCTGAAGGCGCGCTGGGTAGCGGCGTAGAGGATCTCGCCATCGGCGGTCAGGCTGACGCCCTGCGCGCTGCGTTCACAGACCCGGCACTCCAGGACCGATTCCAGCAGTTTAATCTGATGGCTGACCGCCGTCGCGCTGACGCCGAGCGCTCCGGCGGCCAGTTTAAAACTACGCTGGCGGGCGACGGCGTGAAAGGCGCGCAGGGCGCCCAGCGGCGGCAGGCGGGGGGTTCTCATGGCTGAGTTTTTCTCATCTATGGCTGAAAACTATGCGTTTGTGTGTCCCTGTATAGTGGCGATAGGCTACGGGCATGTAAAGACGATGACATGAGTTATTTTCATGCCGTTTAATGTGTCAGGAGCTGAATATGCACGTTTTACACCACCATGCCGCCGCGGACGCGGCGGGAACCATCGACCCGCGCGGTCGCGCCATCGCCCTCAGCGTAGTCTTCGCCGCCGGGGCCTTGCTGTTCATCATGGCCCCCGTTATCGGGGCGAGCGGCACGCTGGGTCTGCTGGCGCTCCTGATCGCGGCCTTCGGCGCCGGATGGGGATTCGCGCGCGCGCAGCCCTGGCTCTATCGGGCGCCCCTGACGGCGACGCGCTGGGCCTTCCTGGTGTCGGCGGCCGGCTGGCTGCTGGCGCTGGTGGCCTGGTATGGCGGCCAGGCCTGGCCGGCGCTGCTCCCCGGTGTGACGTTCGGCAGCGCGGGGGCGGCTGTCGCCTGGCGCGTTGCCGCGGGACGGGCGGCAGTGTCGGGGCGCCGCGTCAGCGGCGCCACGGCGCTGAGCGTGGCTGTCGCTATCGCGGCGACGCTGCTGACCTGGCACACCGCCGGGGCAGGACGCGGCGGCGTGAACTTTGCCTTCGCCGTGCTGCTGGACTGGGCGCTGCTCGGCGCGCTGATTGTGCGGATCCGCCAGCAGGAGAGTGCGGCGTAGTAGCCGCCGCTTGCCGGGTTCAGGCGAGCCGATCAAGCGAAACGGGATAAGTCGTCCGGCGGGGTGATAAATTTCTTCTACACTGTTACTGGCATCACATTCCTGCGCGGCTGGCATCTCCGCCGGCCGCCGTCGGCATTCAGTCCAGGCACGGGCCTGCAGGCTGGTTATCCTGAAAGAGGAGTCTGTAACATGGCATTTGTCACCACCCAAGACGGCGTCAATATTTACTTCAAAGACTGGGGTCCAAAGGAAGCTCAGCCGATTGTTTTTCATCACGGCTGGCCGTTAAGCGCCGACGACTGGGATAACCAGATGTTGTTTTTCCTTGCCGAAGGCTTTCGGGTCATCGCCATCGACCGCCGGGGCCATGGCCGCTCCGATCAGGTCAGCGAGGGGCATGATATGGACCATTATGCGGCAGACGTCTCGGCGGTAGTGGAGCATCTGGATCTGCACAATGCGGTCCACGTCGGGCACTCCACCGGCGGCGGCCAGGTCGCCCGCTACGTGGCCCGCTACGGCCAGCCGCAGGGGCGGGTGGCGAAGGCGGTGCTCATCAGCGCCGTTCCGCCGCTGATGGTCAAAACCGAACAGAATCCTGGCGGCACGCCGATCGAGGTGTTTGACGGTTTCCGCAAAGCGCTGGCGGCTAACCGCGCCCAGTTCTATCTCGACGTCGCCTCTGGCCCGTTCTATGGCTTTAATCGTGACGGAGCGGAGGTGTCGCAGGGGACGATCCAGAACTGGTGGCGACAGGGGATGATCGGCAGCGCCAAAGCCCATTATGAAGGTATTAAGGCGTTTTCAGAAACGGACCAGACCGAAGATCTTAAGTCGATTACGCTGCCGGTGCTGGTCATGCAGGGCGATGACGATCAGGTGGTTCCCTATAAAAATGCCGCTATCCTGCAGGACCAGCTGCTGCCCAACAGCCAGCTGATCGTTTACCCTGGCTTCCCGCACGGGATGCACACTTCCCACGCCGATACCATCAACGCCGATCTGTTGGCGTTTATCCGCGCCTGATCTTCCCTTTCGCCGGGCGGAATGCCGCAATGGTCTTCCGCCAGCGCCCCGGCCGCCCGTCGCCGGGGCGCGCCGGTTGACGAGCAGGGGAAATCTGCTTAACTCATGGGATACCTGACGACTATTTTTCCCCTGGCAGGATAAAACGCCGGGTTTCCCGCGGGAAGCCCGGTGGAATTCTGCGCAAGAGACAAGAGAGAGACAATGAAATTAGCCGGACTTCATCCCGACGAGCAGCGTCGCCTGCAATCGCTTCGCTCTTCCGGGCTGTTGAATAGCGGAAAAGAAGAACGCTTTGATCGCCTGACCAGGCTTGCCCGTTCGCTGTATAACCTGCCGGTGGCGTCCATCAGCCTGGTAGGGGAAGATCTGCTGCATATCAAATCCTGTGCCGGTCTGGATGTGGACACGGTGCCGAGAGATATTTCATTTTGCGCCCATACCATTTTGCAAACCGACCCGCTTATCGTTAACGACATGCAGCAGGACGAGCGTTTTCACGACAACCCGCTGGTGATCCAGGCGCCGTTTATCCGCTTTTACGCCGGGTACCCGGTGCAGCTGCCGGATGGCGCGACGGTGGGGTCTTTTTGTCTGATGGACCATCAGCCGCGTTCGTTTTCCGCGCATGAAATGCAGATCTTAAGCGATCTGGCGGCGATCGTGGAGGATGAGTTCAAGGTGCTGGATGCGGCAACCTCTGATGAGCTGACGGGACTGTTTAACCGCCGGGGATTCCTCACCCTGGCCGAGTATGCCCTGCTGACGGCCCAGCGCCGTCATGAGCCGGTCAGCCTGGCGTTTGTCGACCTCGATCGCTTTAAGCACATCAACGATACCTGGGGGCATGAAGAGGGCGATCGCGCGCTGATCGCCATCGCCGATTTGATGAAAGCCGCCTTCCGTGAATCCGATATCCTCGCCAGGCAGGGGGGCGATGAGTTTATTATTCTGTTCGCCAATACCAGCCGCCACGATGCCGCGGCGGCGATGGAGACGCTCAGCCACAACGTGGCGCGTTTCAACCAGCAGGCGGCTCACCCCTGGCAGTTGGCGTTCTCCTGGGGCTGCGTGGAGTACGATCCCGCCAGCCACCCCAGTCTCAACGCGCTGGTGGCCACTGCCGACCGCCTGATGTATCAGGCGAAGCAGAAACAGGGGCGCGAGCGCCGTTAATCCTTTGCGGCGGCGGCATTCAGCAGGTACTCCTGCGCCTGCTGCCGCTTCTGCGCATAGTCACCGAGCAGCGCCTGCTGCGATTTCCCCGCGTTGTCATAAAACAGGCCGCCCTGATCGGCGATAAAGTCATAATGCTGTTCCAGCTGGCCTATCACCCAGTCGATACGTTGCAGGGTGAGCAAGGTGCAGGACTGGCCATGCAGGTCGTCTTCAATATCCAGCACGTGTGAGCGGAAGGCCTCCAGGGCAAATAACCGGCTCAGCGCGGCAGGGTCCGCCAGCGCCGTTTCCCAGCGCGCCGTTATCTGCTGAAAATGAGCCTGCACCTGCGGAGATGCCCGCCGGGCGCGAAGCCAGACCAGCTTGCGCCGGTAGCTTTCGACCGCCAGCCGCTTCATCTCGCGATATTGCGCCAGCTGCTGTTCGGCATCGGGCACCCGGGTCATCAGCCAGCTAAAAAAGAAGCGGGTCTCAAAGCGCTCGACAAAGTGAAACAGGGGATCGGCCAGACCGTTGCTGTTGAATTCTCTCAGCGGGTCGAAGGGATACATATAGCCAAAATCGAACAGCCACAGCTGCTCCTCCCGGTCCACCAGCAGGTTCCCGCTACAGAGATCCCACTCCATCAGCCCCTGCTCCTCACAGGCTTCCAGCGTGGTGAACAGCTGAGCGATCAGCGGCGGGGTCAGCTGGTGAATCGGCTCGCCATCGATCCAGGGGGAGAGGAGGATGCCGAGGCGATAATCGGCATACAGCGTCGGGACGATGTGGGTGAAGCGCGGCGCGGTATTTGGGTCATCCTTCAGCCGTTGCAGCGCCTGCCGGCGCTGTACCTCGTTTAAAAACGACAACTGCCCGTTAAGGTTGGCAACGCCGGCGACGGCGCGTCGTTTCTTTAAATTGTACTCCTTGCCGGCGATGCGCAGCCGGTAAACCTCGCCGGTCAGCCCCGAACCGTATACCTGCACCACATAGGGTGAATCCGCAGCCAGCGCGGCGAGGGTCTCCGGCGGCAGTGGACAGTGATTGACGTCGCCGACGATAAGAGGTTCTCCGCTGCGATCGAACGCCTGCTGCTGCTGTTGTCTGAGGTTCATGGCGCCTCCTTAAAAGATATGGGACAGAGTGATTCATTCACGCTATCTCACCCGCAAGCGTCAGCAAAATCATCCTACCGCCGGGCGCTTTTTCAGGCTGAGCGGTGGCGCGTTCATGGAGGATACCTGGGGCGTAGGGCGGCGGCCCTGACGCCGTTGTCAATGAGGTGTTTGCCAGGCTGGGTGCGATTCAGAGTTAACGCCAGAGACGCAAGAAAGCAAAAAGCCTGCTCGTAAGCAGGCTTTTTAAATTTGGCTCCTCTGACTGGACTCGAACCAGTGACATACGGATTAACAGTCCGCCGTTCTACCGACTGAACTACAGAGGAATCGTGTGGAGTCGTATCTTAGCGGCGAAAAATCTTTTGTCAAACATCAATTCGCCCGTTCAGGTGCAACTGCCGCTTCCATCAACAATTTGTTGTCATTTCCGACAATGATTACGGAAAAATACTTTGCAGGATATCCATTTCTCGATCATCATTTGAAATGTTGTTTCAACATCTCTCACTAAGGTCTCTCTTGAACGTCACCTCCGCCGTACGCCAGGCCGTCGAACGGACATCCTGGTTTAAAAAACGTCAGCGTTATCGTGTGCTGTACTGGCGCGAAATCAGCCCTCTCGCTGTGCCCATTCTGCTGGAAAATGCCTGTGTGCTGTTGATGGGGGTGTTGAGCACCTTCCTTGTCAGCTGGCTGGGCAAAGAGGCCATGGCCGGGGTGGGCCTGGCCGATAGCTTTAACATGGTGATCATGTCGTTTTTTGCCGCTATCGATCTGGGTACCACGGTGGTGGTGGCCTTTAGCCTCGGCAAGCGAGATCGGCGGCGGGCGAGAGCGGCCGCGCGCCAGTCGCTGGCCATTATGACCCTGTTTTCCATTGTGCTGGCGGGAGTGATCCACGCTTTTGGTCAGGAGATTATTAATTTTGTCGCCGGCGATGCCACCCCGCAGGTGAAGGACCTGGCGCTGACCTATCTCGAGCTGACGGTGCTGAGCTATCCGGCGGCGGCGATTGCGCTAATCGGCAGCGGGGCACTGCGCGGCGCCGGGACCACCAAAATCCCGCTGTTGATCAACGGCGGGATGAACATCCTCAATATCCTAATCAGCAGCGTGCTCATCTATGGCCTCTTCTCCTGGCCGGGGCTGGGCTTTGTCGGCGCCGGTCTCGGGCTGACCATTGCCCGCTATATTGGCGCCATCGCCACTATCTGGGTGCTGATGGTGGGCCTCAATCCCGCGCTGCGGCTGTCGCTGAAGGGCTACTTCAAACCCTTTAACTTCGCCATTATCTGGGAGGTGATGGGGATCGGCATCCCGGCCAGTATCGAATCGGTTCTGTTCAATGGCGGTAAGCTGCTGACCCAGATGTTTGTCGCCGGGATGGGCACCAACGTTATCGCCGGCAATTTCATTGCTTTTTCGGTGGCCTCGCTGATTAACCTGCCGGGCAACGCCCTCGGCTCCGCCTCGACGATCATTACCGGCAAGCGGCTGGGGAAAGGGCAGATTGGCCAGGCGGAATTCCAGGCCTGGCATGTGTTCTGGCTGTCGACCATTATTCTGACGCTGATTGCCTGGGGCAGCGCCCCGTTCGCGGGCTTTATCGCCTCGTTCTATACCCATGAAGAAGACGTAAAAGAGGTGGTGAAGCAGCTGCTGTGGCTCAACGCCCTGTTTATGCCGATCTGGTCGCTGTCGTGGACTTTACCCTGCGCCTTCAAAGGCGCCCGTGACGTACGTTATACCATGTGGGTGTCGATGCTCGGCATGTGGGGCTGCCGGGTGGTGGCGGGCTATACGCTGGGTATCGTGCTGGGGATGGGCGTGATCGGCGTTTGGTTAGGGATGGTGCTCGACTGGGCAGTGCGCGGCGCGCTGTTTTACTTCCGCATGGTGAGCGGCCGCTGGCTGTGGAAGTACCCGCGGGTGAAGGCCTCAACGCCGGAAACCTGATCCGTTTGCCGGATAAACGCCATTTTTTGCGCAAAGTGAGGAATAATTCGGCAAACGATTCATTTTATTAAAAACAGGCTTTACAGCGTCCGGCGTCATCGTTAATATGCGCCCCGTTCACACGATTCCTCTGTAGTTCAGTCGGTAGAACGGCGGACTGTTAATCCGTATGTCACTGGTTCGAGTCCAGTCAGAGGAGCCAAATTTAAAAAGCCTGCTTTCGAGCAGGCTTTTTGCTTTTCTGTCTGTCCGTTTCCTTGCGGACTCAACATCCGCAGCCACCGCCGGGCCGTTTGTCTCGCTCACCCGGCCACTGACGCTCCCCTGCGGGGAACGCCAGCGTTTTCCTCTCTCTTCCCCCGTCGCCGGTTAGCGGAACGGCGGTTCGTTGAAGGTGCGTAGCTTACGCGAGTGCATGTGATCCCCCTCGGCGCGCAGCAGGTCGATGGCCCGAATGCCGATCTGCAGATGCTCAGAGATGGCCCCCTCATAAAAGCGGTTGGCCTGACCGGGGAGCTTGATCTCACCGTGCAGCGGCTTGTCCGAGACGCAGAGCAGCGTGCCGTAGGGGACGCGGAAGCGATAGCCCTGGGCGGCGATGGTCGCGCTCTCCATATCGATAGCCACCGCGCGGCTGAGATTAAAGCGCAGCGCGGAAGCGGAATAGCGCAGCTCCCAGTTACGGTCGTCGGTGGTGACCACCGTCCCGGTACGCAGCCGCTGCTTCACTTCCTCGCCCGGCATCCCGCTCACCTGCTTGGTGGCGTCGTACAGGGCGCGCTGCACTTCGGCAATGCTGGGGATGGGAATATCCGGCGGTAGCACCGCATCCAGTACATGGTCGTCGCGCAGATAGGCGTGGGCCAGCACATAGTCGCCGATGGCCTGGCTTTCACGCAGGCCGCCGCAGTGGCCGATCATCAGCCAGACATCCGGGCGCAGCACCGCCAGGTGGTCGCAGATGGTTTTGGCGTTGGCCGGGCCGACGCCAATGTTAATCAGGGTGATCCCTTTGCCATCGTGGGTGATCAGATGCCAGGCCGGCATCTGGTGCTTCTTCCACGCCAGATCGGAAATGGCCTGCTCCGGCGCTTCGGTTTCGGCGGTGATCCAGATCCCGCCGGCGCAGGAGAGGGCGATATAGGGGCTGTCAGGATCGAGGATCTGGCTGCAGCCCCAGCTGACAAACTCATCCACGTAGCGGGTATAGTTGGTGAACAGCACGTAGGGCTGGAAGTGTTCCGCCGGGGTGCCGGTATAGTGCCGCAGACGCGCCAGCGAAAAATCGACGCGGCGGGCGTCAAAGTGCGACAGTGGATAGAACTCGGTAGGATGGAACAGGCCGTCCGCGGTCTCATCGCCAATCTGCGACAGCTCGGTGGTGGGGAAATAGCGCGTCAGACCGGCGCTCATCGAACGGTCAAGGGTCAGGGTGGAACCGTCTATCACGTAAGGGTAGGGGATTTCATGCTGCGACAGCTCGACGCTAATATGGGCGCCATAGTCCTGATACAGCAGGGTCAGCTGTTCGAGTAAATAGTGGCGGAACAGTTTCGGGTTGGTGATGGTAGTGGTATAGCACCCGGCATGGGTGAAACGTCCCCAGGCGCGCGTTTTAAGGGCTTTATGATCGGCGCCGTCCCAGGAGACCGACAGCTGCGGATAGACAAAAAGGCCTTCCGCGCGGGCTTCGGTATCAGGGAGCGTATGATGGTCAATATAGTCGCCGATGGCTTTGCGCAACGCCGTGACCGAGGCTTCATAACGCGCTTCCAGCTCGGCAAGCGCTTGTTCCGGGGTCAGACTGGCGGCCTTGTTATTCATGATTCGCTCCTTGTTTCAGGTCTGCTGACATTCCCGATAGTATGTCACAGCGGGAAAAGGGCGAAGGGGAATTTATCTGCCAGTTGCGAAGATACTCAGATCAATACCGGCACAGGGGCCGGACTCGATTTATTTGCCGGCGTTTGCCCAGCGCGCGCTGCTATAATGGCTGGCGTTGCGGATCTTCAATGTTTGCGTCGGATTATTATTCAGACAATAGCGCGCATCGGCCAGCGGTGTGAGTTTATCCCCTTCCCGCAGGCGGAGGCGACAGGCTTCAATCTCAGCGATCATCTCCAGTGCGCCGCTCTGGAGCACGACGCGGCAGGGGCTGGACGGAGAATTATCCTGGACTTTTTTTACCCACCACTCCATCTGTTTTTTTCCTCTCCTGGTGTCACATCCGCCGATAATTCATGTTTCTTAAAAATCTGACAATAAGATTATCCCGCTGGTTTATGCAGTGTTTAAAAATAGGCGACCAAACGTTGATCTCAGCGGTAGGTTTTTTTTTGCCGGCAGGGAATGATCTGCCGGGTTTAATTTGCCGGAAGCGATGACTATGCTGAAAAGCAGACCGTGAGAAGCGCCTGTCAGGAATAGGGCAGAACGCGTTCGGCTACGCGATAAATATCAGAGAGAGCGTTATGAAGCATCTATTACGACACTGGCGAACGTCGGGCGCCGTTATCGGCTCACTGCTGAAAAAAGGGAGCATTGCGGTGCTGGCGCTGCTGGTGATGTTTCTCGCCGGACGGATCTATGAGTCGCAGCGCGGCCCGGCGCTGCATCGCTGGCATACCTGGCGCGGCAATGAGATGGCGGCCAAAGAGATCGACCAGGCGACCTTTGCCCAATATCTGGCGCGGGAGAAGACCATTTTCGCCGATCTCCAGCGCGAGGTGATGGATGCTTTACCGGAGGAAGATAAAACCCCCGTCAACCGCTTTTATCGCCACAGCCGCGTCTGGCCGGGACAGTTTACGCAGGACTGGAACCGTTCTTTTATACTGTTGCCGCAGGGCAAGCCGCGCGGCAGCGTGGTGCTGCTCCATGGCCTGACCGATTCGCCCTACAGCGTGCGCTATCTGGCGCAACTCTGGCGGCAGCGGGGCTATGTGGCGGTGGCGCCGCGTTTGCCGGGCCACGGCACCGCGCCGGGGGCGTTAACCGCCGTTGACTGGGAGACCTGGCTGGCGGCAACGCGTCTGGCGGTGCGGGAAGCGACGCGCCTGGCCGGGGCGGACGTGCCGCTGCATCTGGTCGGCTACTCTAACGGCGGCGCGCTGGCGCTCAAGTATGCCCTTGATAGCCTGGAGGACAGCCACTTGCGCCAGCCGCAGCAGATTATCCTGCTGTCGCCGATGATCGGCGTGACGGCGTTTGCCCGTTTTGCCGGTCTCGCCGGGCTGCCGTCCATCTTCCCGGCGTTTGCCCGCGCGGCCTGGCTGAACGTGGCGCCTGAGTTTAATCCGTTCAAGTACAACTCGTTTCCGGTAAAAGCGGCGAGACAGTCCTGGCTGTTGAGCCAGGCGCTGCAGCAGCAGATTATTCGCGCGTCCCGTCAGGGGGCGCTGAAAGCGCTGCCGCCGGTCCTCACCTTTCAGTCGATAATGGATTCCACCGTCAGCACCCGGGCGGTGGTGGAGTCCCTGTATCGCTACCTGCCGGACAACGGCAGCGAGCTGGTGGTGTTCGACATAAATCAGGCGGCGGATCTCCGGGTCCTGTTCCGTCCCGCGCTCTATGCGGCGGTGAATACGCTGTTGCCGCCGGCGCCGCGGGCCTATACCACGACGGTGGTGACCAACGCGACGGCGCACACCCTGCAGACCATCGCCCGTACCACGCTGGCGCAGGAACGGGAAGAGCATCGTTATCCTTTACACCTTGCCTGGCCGGCGGATATGTACTCCCTGTCGCATGTGGCAGTGCCGTTTCCCCTGAGCGACTCGCTGTATGGTCGCGAGCCGGACGAGAAGAACCGCTACGGCATTAGTCTGGGCACCATTTCACTGCGCGGAGAGACCGGGACGCTGAGCGTGGGGCTGGAGACGTTAATGCGCGTCACCTCCAATCCTTTCTTTCCGTGGATGCTGGCCCGCGTCGATGAGCATATCGCCTGCGGCGAGCAGGCGGCGGTGGTGGCCTGCCTGAAGGCGCAGGCCAGCGCGGAGGCGTTAAAAGAGGATCAGGTGCAGGACGGTGCGCAGCAGAATGCCGACGATCGCCGCGGGAGCCACGAAGCGAAACAGGCGGACAAACCGTGAGCTGATGCCGAGGAAAATACCGATTCCGGGCAGATCGAAGGTCTGGATCAGCAGGCCTGCTGAGGCGTTGACCTGGCTGACGGTGACTTTGCCCTGCTGGATCAGCTCGGAAATGACGCCAAAATAAGCAGTGCCCCCGGCGACGCACTTCACCAGCGCCGGCAGGACAAAGTTCTGCGGAATATGCAGCCAGCCGAGCACCGGTTTCAGCAGCTGCTGCAGCAGGTCGATGACGCCAGCGCCCTGCAGCAGTCCGACGATGGTTAACGACAGGATCAGCATCGGCACCGCGCCGAGCGCCAGGCGGATGGCGTCGGAGCCGGCGCTGTTGATCACCGCCAGAATGCCCTGACTGTTCTGCTCGGCGTTGGGCAGCGCTTCCGCGCGAGGGTTCTCGGCGACCGATAGGCGCCGTCCGGTGACGTGCCAGGCGACCGCCGCCGCGCACAGGCCGCCGACCACTGAGATAACGATCGAGGCCAGCCAGTGCAGGCCGAAAGGGGTGAGGGGATAAAAGACGTTGCCTTGCCCCATGGCGAAGACCATGGCCAGGGTGGCGGCCATTTGCCGGTCAGAAACGCCGCGTTTGTCCATAATCGACAGCGTGGCCAGCGGGGCGGCGAAGCTGACAAAGTTAATCTGGATCAGGGCGAAGGCGCTCATCCCGGTTAAGCCGAAGGGCTTCAGCAATGGCGCAACCCAGCGCACAATCACATCGAGGATGCCGCGGACCTCCAGATATTTCATGATAATCAGCATGATCACCATGATCGGCAACAGCGTATACAGCGCGACGTCAACGGACGATTTGCCCGCCGCCATAATGATGCTTATGACATCCATTTACGTTCTTTACCACTCGCAAAGCCATTCGTTCGCGTCATCATAATCCCGTGGGGAAGGAAATGATATGTCAGGATCGCCCAGGGACCGGCGCCGTGGGGCGCCGGGAGGAGAGGATTACTGGCCGATGTTGACCAGCGTGCGGCCATGAATATTGTTGCTGAGGAAATCTGCGGCATACGCTGGCGCCTGCTCCAGCGTGATTTCGGTGGCTGCCTGTTGGTAGTAGCTTTCCGGCAGCAGCTGGGCCAGACGCTGCCACACCGCGTCGCGTTCTGCGGTGGGCACCATCACCGAGTCCACCCCCTGCAGACGCACATTGCGCAGAATAAACGGCATCACGGTGGTTGGCAGATCGAAGCCCCCGGCCAGACCGCAGGCGGCGACGCAGCCGCGATAGTGCGTTTGCGCCAGCACTTTGGCCAGCATCGTGCCGCCAACGGTATCCACCGCGCCCGCCCACAGCTGTTTCTCCAGCGGGCGGGTCTCTGCAAAGTCGCTGCGCGGCAGGATGGCGTCGGCCCCGAGCTGGCGAAGGTAGTCGTGCGTCGACTCGCGGCCCGATACGGCCGTCACCCGGTAGCCGAGCGCTTTCAGCAGTACCACGGCGGTGCTGCCGACCCCGCCGCTGGCGCCGGTGACCAGGATATCACCGCTTTCCGGGGTGATGCCCGCGCTGACGAGGGCATCGACGCACAGCATCGCGGTGAAGCCGGCGGTGCCGATGATCATCGCCTGGCGCGCGCTGAGCGCCTCCGGCAGGGCTACCAGCCAGTCGCCTTTGACACAGGCCTCGGTGGCCAGACCGCCCCAATGGTTTTCGCCCACGCCCCAGCCGGTGAGGATCACGTCCTGGCCGGGAACAAAGCGCGGATCGCGGCTTTCACTTACCCGGCCGGCAAAATCAATCCCCGGCACCATCGGGAACTGGCGGATGATTTTGCCTTTGCCGGTGATCGCCAGGGCATCTTTATAGTTGAGACTCGACCAGTCGATGGCGACCCGCACGTCGCCTTCGGTAAGGGCGGGCAGGTCAATCGCTTTGACGTCGGCCACGGTGCGGTTGTCAATCTGGTCCAGAACTAATGCTTTCATGACTGAGTATTCCTCGTCTGAAGGGAGTTATCGGCGCTATCGCCGTCCTGTGCAGGTGTTATTGTCATCATAGTGTGCGCAAAGAAATCCCAGTACTGGTTAAGGGGAGCGGCGGACTGGACCAGCCTGGCGCGCATCACCGCGCCTTCCCAGCCGATCCAGAACACCTGGGCCAGCGCCTCCGGTGAGGTGTCGCTGGCGATCGTCCCGGCAGCCCGTGCCTCGTGCAGGCAGCGGGCCACGCGCGCCTCCCATGCCGCCAGGATGGTCTGCAACCGCTGGGGAAATGCCTCGGGCAACAGGGGAGCTTCCTGCAGCAGGTTGCCTACCAGGCAGCCGCGACGAAACTGGTATTTCTCCATTCCCTGACCGGCATCACGCACGAAGGCCGCCATCCGTTCCAGCGGCGGCACGGCGTCGTCCAGCAGGAATTTATCTAATTTATGCGCAAAGTAGTCGCCATAGGCGGCAAGCACGGCGAGGCCAAAGGCCTCCTTGCTTTTGAAACAGTGGTAAAACGACCCCTTCGGCACGGCGATGTTCTTGATCACCGCATCAATACCCGCTGCGAGATAGCCCGTTTCGGTCAGCACCTCCAGGCCCGAGCGGATCAGCGCCTGTCGCGTGTCGACAAACTGGCGATCGGCCTTTGGCGGTCGGCCGCGGCGGGGCTTCTGGTTGGCGGAGGTAGCGGGATTCATCATTTAGACCGTATGGTTTAATTGTTTGTCAGGGTACCCCCAATCCCGGTGGGGGGCAAGCCATGTATGGCAGAGAAGGGCGGGATTTCCAGGCAGTCGGCTTATGAAGGCGACGCGGATTATCATCAATTATTAATGCGTGGTTCTCCGCGCGGCTGCTGCAGAGAATATCAATCCGCTGAGACTATTCCGCTGACCATATATCTCTCTGGCCGCCACGGAATGATAAGGATGAATGGTAGCGATTATATTGCCGGGCTGGCGATGATTGGCAGACCCTGGCGGATTGACAACTCCGGCATGATAAAACACATTGTCCCCCCTGAAGGGGCGCCGGTTGCCACCTCAGTTTAAATAAAAACGCCACAAGACAGGAAAGCCTGTCCTTTATTATCGGCGTCTGGATAAATAACCCGCCGCCGAAACCACACCTGCGAAAAAGGAATAACAGCCTGATGTACAGAATGAATATTGCCGTCAAAGGAGGGGATGAATGTCGCTAATCGCTATTGTGCTGGTCTTTATGATGGCCATCGTGGTGACGGTGTTCATTTCCCATCTTCTGCCCGTTAAAGTGCCGCTGCCGCTGATCCAGATCGCTGCGGGCGCCGCGCTGGCCGCCGGTGGTTTTCAGGTCGATTTCGATCCGCACATCTTTTTGCTGTTGTTTATCCCGCCGCTGCTTTTCCTTGATGGCTGGCGGATCCCGAAAGACGCGTTTTTCCGCGATATGAAGCCGATTCTGTCGCTGGCGATAGGCCTGGTGATGGTCACTATCCTCGGCATTGGCCTGTTTATTCACTGGCTTATTCCGGCGATCACCGTGGCGGCGGGGTTTGCCCTGGCGGCGATTCTGTCACCCACCGATCCGGTGGCGGTATCGGCAATGACCGCCAGCTCGCCGCTGCCTTCCCGGATGGCGCATATCCTCGAAGGGGAATCGCTGTTAAACGATGCTTCGGGCCTCGTCGCTTTTAATTTCGCCATCGCCGCGGTGCTGACCGGCAGCTTCTCCCCGGGAGAGGCGGTGATGAAGTTTTTCCTGATGGCGTTCGGGGGCATCCTCAGTGGGCTCGTGGTGGTGTGGGTCACCGGCAAATGTAATAACTTTCTGGTACGGCGCACCCGCGAGGAGCCGGCCATCCAGATCCTGATCAGCCTGCTTATCCCCTTCGCCGCCTACCTGCTGGCCGAGGCGTTCCATGTCTCCGGCATTCTTGCCGCCGTCGCCGCCGGCATTGCGATGCACTATGAACAGCTGTCGGGGCCCCGGCTACCCGCGACGCGCATGAAAAGCAGCGCGGTGTGGTCCATGCTGCAGACTACCCTCAACGGGATGATCTTCCTGATGCTGGGCGAGCAGTTGCCCCGCATGCTCAGGACGTTGCCGGCGGTAGCCAGCCAGGCCGGCGTCCCTTCGCCCTGGTATCTGCTGCTGTACGCCGTGGCCATCACTCTCGCGCTCGGTCTGATGCGTTTCGCCTGGGTATGGCTGTCGATGACGCTGACCATTTTTCGCCGCAAACGCCGGGGCAAAGCCATCACCGTCCGTCCGCGATTCAGCATCCTCGCCGTCATGGCGCTGGCGGGGGTCAAAGGCTCCGTGACGCTCGCCGGTATTCTGACGCTGCCGGCGGTGCTGGCGGATGGTTCACCATTCCCGGGCCGCGAACTGCTGATCTTTCTCTCAATGGCGGTGATCCTGATGTCGCTGGTGGTGGCGGCTATCGGTCTGCCGTTTATGACCCGCTATCTTGCCGATGATTTACCCCATGACACCGGCAAAGACGATATTGGCGCCGTCATGACCGAAGTGGCTATCAACCGGCTGAATGCGCTACTCGACGAGCCGGTGGAGGATCCGACTGAGCAGGCCCTGCGGGCTGATGCCGGCAATATGCTGCTGGAAACCTACCAGCGGCGGCTGCACTATAACGACAATGACGAAGGGCAGGACGTCGGGCTGGAGCTGGCTAAGCGCGCCAGGCTGGAGAAATATATGCAAAGAGAGGTCATTATCGCCCAGCGTCAGGAGCTGTTCCGGCTGCGTCGCGCCCACAACATTAGCGATATCACCTTTTATGAGGTGCTGCGAGAGATAGACCTGAAGGAAGAGAGCTTGCGCTAGGGGCGCCATCGCCGGAGGGGGGGATCCTTCGCCTTCCGGCAGCGCAGCTGGCGCGGAAAAGCAAAAAGCCTGCTCGAAAGCAGGCTTTTTAAATTTGGCTCCTCTGACTGGACTCGAACCAGTGACATACGGATTAACAGTCCGCCGTTCTACCGACTGAACTACAGAGGAATCGTGTGAACGGGGCGCATATTAACGATGCCACCCGGCCTTGTCAAAGCCTGATTCAAAGAATTGCGTTCGACTGCTGACAATTTCAGCAACCCCCGCGCATGCGCTGTTTTTTTCACCAGATTGCACCGTTGTAGTGCGAATGTACCCCTAATGGGGCATACCACAATCTGCTTACCGGGCAAATAAAAACCGGATTGCTATCACTATCCCTTATAACACCGCCTGTGGCGGGCAACGGCAGCGGAAATGAAAAGCTGGCAAGCAAATTGCAAAACCAGTTTCATCATACTTCCAGCGTTGACGCTGGCGTTCCTTACAGGAGGCAAAATGAACTTAAGACGACTGAAATATTTTGTGAAAATCGTCGATATCGGCAGTCTGACCCAGGCCGCTGAAGTCTTGCACATCGCCCAACCGGCCCTCAGCCAGCAGGTCGCGACCCTGGAAGGTGAAATGGACCAGCAGCTGCTGATACGCACCAAGCGAGGGGTCACGCCAACGGAAGCCGGTAAAATCCTTTATACCCATGCGCGGACCATTCTGCGCCAGTGTGAGCAGGCGCAGCTGGCGGTCAATAACGTCGGCCAGACGCTGCGTGGCCAGGTCTCGATCGGCCTGGCGCCGGGCACAGCGGCCTCCGCCATTACCATGCCGTTGCTGCAGACGGTGCGTAATGAGCTGCCCGAGGTGATGGTCTATCTGCAGGAAAGCAGCGGCACTGCGCTGAATGACAAGCTGCTGGCGGGCCAGCTCGATATGGCGGTGCTGTATGAGCGTTCGCCGGTGGCCGGCATCGTCAGTCAGCCGCTGCTGAAAGAAGACCTCTACCTGGTCGGCACCCGCGACTGCCCGGGGCAGAGCGTGGACCTCACGGCGGTGGCGGAGATGAACCTGTTCCTGCCGCGGGATTACAGCGCGGTACGGGCGCGGGTCACCGAGGCGTTCACCCTGCGTCGTCTGTCGGCGAAAATTATCGGCGAGATCGAATCCATTACCACCCTGACCGCGGCCATCGCCAGCGGCATGGGGGCGACGGTCCTGCCGGAATCCGCTGCCCGCTCCCTGTGCGGCGCGGCGAACGGCTGGATGGCGCGGATTAGCACGCCGTCAATGAGCCTGTCGCTGTCGCTGAACATGTCGGCGCGCGGCGGTTTGTCGCCGCAGGCGCAGGCGGTGAAGGAGATCCTGCTGTCTCTGGTGAGCCGTCCGTCGCTGGAGAACCGCGAACTGCAGCTGGTTAGTTAAGCTATATTCTCTTAAGGAATAAGTTGCTGGTTTTTATTATTTGTTACCCGGGACAACAGACTTTAACAATAGCAGATACGTTAAGTCCATTGGCCCGGAGGAAAGGGTGAACTTCCAGCAACTGAAAATTATCCGTGAGGCGGCCCGTCAGGATTACAACCTGACGGAAGTCGCGAATATGCTCTATACCTCGCAGTCAGGCGTCAGCCGCCATATCCGGGAACTGGAAGAGGAGCTGGGGATCGAGATCTTTATCCGTCGCGGCAAACGCCTGTTAGGCATGACCGAGCCGGGTAAAGCGCTGTTATCCATTGCAGAGCGGATCCTCAATGAAGCCAGCAACGTCCGGCGGCTGGCGGATCTCTTCACTAACGATGCCTCCGGCGTCTTAACCATCGCCACCACCCATACCCAGGCGCGCTACAGCCTGCCCCCGGTGATTAAAGCTTTCCGCGAGCTGTTCTCCGACGTTCGCGTCGAGCTGGTGCAGGGCACCCCGCAGGAAATCGAAGCGCTGCTGCATAACGGCGGAGCGGATATCGGCATCGCCAGCGAGCGTCTGAGCAACGACCCGACGCTGGCGGCTTTCCCCTGGTTCCGCTGGCATCACAGCCTGCTGGTACCCAAAGACCATCCCCTGACCCAGGTGTCTCCTTTGACGCTGGAGGCGATTGCCCGTTGGCCGTTAATCACCTATCGCCAGGGGATCACCGGCCGTTCGCGGATCGATGAGGCCTTCAACCGCAAAGGGCTGATGCCGGATATTGTGCTGAGCGCCCAGGATTCCGATGTGATCAAGACCTACGTCGAGCTGGGGCTGGGCGTCGGGCTGGTTGCCGAGCAGTCCGGGGATGCCCGCGAAGCGGACACCTTTACGCGGCTCGATACCCGCCATCTGTTTGATGCCAATACCGTATGGCTGGGACTGAAGCGGGGTCAGCTGCAGCGTAATTACGTCTGGCGCTTTATCGAATTGTGCAATGCCGGACTGTCGCTGGATGAGATCAAGCGCCAGGCGATGGAGCCGGAAGAGGCCGCTATCGACTATCAGATTTAAGGAAATGCTGGCCAGCGGATCGGGGAGAGGAAATGCCGCTATAATTCACACACGAGAGTCGCGACTGAGGAAGGGAAAATGACGATGCGGCGTGTGACATTACTCTGTTCGGCGCTGATGCTGTTCGCCAGCCACAGCGCGCTGGCCGTCAGCTATCCGCTGCCGCCGGAGGGGAGCCGTCTGGTGGGCAGCGCTTTTACCATTGCCGTGCCGGAGAACAACACTCAACCACTGGAAAGCTTTGCCGCCCAGTACGGCCAGGGGTTGAGCAATATGCTGGAGGCGAACCCCGGCGTCGATGTTTATTTGCCGCACTCCGGTTCGACGCTGACCATTCCGCAGCAGCTGATCCTGCCTGACACCGTGCGTGAGGGGATCGTTATCAACGTCGCCGAGATGCGCCTCTATTATTACCCGCCGCTGGGCAATAGCGTGGAAGTCCTGCCAATCGGCATTGGCCAGGCGGGACGCGAAACGCCGCGTAACTGGGTGACGGCGGTAGAGCGCAAGCAGGAAGGGCCCACCTGGGTACCAACCGCCAATACCCGCCGTGAATATGCGAAAGAGGGCAAAACCCTGCCGGCGATGGTGCCGCCCGGCCCCGATAATCCGATGGGGCTGTATGCGATCTATATCGGCAGGCTGTACGCCATCCACGGCACCAATGCCAACTTTGGCATCGGGCTGCGCGTCAGCCAGGGATGCATCCGCCTGCGCAATGACGACATTAAATTCCTGTTTGATAACGTACCGGTGGGGACGCGCGTCCAGCTGATCGATCAGCCGGTGAAGTACACCGTGGAACCGGATGGCAGCCACTGGCTGGAGGTGCACGAGCCGCTGTCGCGCAACCGGGCGGAATTTGAATCCGACAGAAAAGTCCCCTTGCCGATGACCTCGGCGCTGCGCGAATTTACTCAGGGGCCGGGAGTGAGTCCTTCGCAGGCCGAGCAAACCCTGCAGCGCCGCTCCGGCATGCCGGTGAATATCAGCGCCACAGCGGCGCAGGGGAGTTTGTAGGGGGTCGTTTAGCCTCATTAACGGCTATTGTAAGAAGGCTCTTGTGCTGTCGATGCATTCAACGTTGTTGGGGATAAGGATCGGGAAACCGATCCTTAACTTATCAACAGTGGCGGTGATGGCGTGTTAATGAGGGCGCCAGGAGAGGCTCAGGCGGAGATGATAAAGTCTGCAAATATGTCTATGGACTTGATTGTTACTGAGGATCTTTTTTTTGGCTGCCATTGTCCATGAAAGCGATTATCCCCGTTATGATAGCCAATATCCAGAATATAATACTGATGAGTGCTGCAGAATCCCTATTGTCAAAACACGCCTGACCACAGTCACTACTACTGACCCCCATCGTCGTTGATAAGCGAATCAGGGGGCTGGGATGTCGTTACTTATTGTTGGCAATCGGGACATGCTGCTGCATCACTTCAACGATCCAGTCAATAAAAACGCGCAGCTTGGCGTTGACATGGCGGTTCGGTGGAAACGCCAGGTACAGAGGCATTGGGCTAATCCGCCATTGTGTAAATAATGGAATCAAAGCGCCAACGGCCTGATGCGCTGCCGCCATATAGTTGGGCAGCGCAATCACGCCTAAGCCAGCTAACCCAGCTTCGAGGTAAGCATTGCCATCATCCACGGCAAGGACGTAGTTGCCCGTGATTTCAATACGTTCATTCTCACTGCGCAGTACCAAAGGATCAATCTTACTGGTGCGTGAGGACAAGAATCCCACTATGCAATGGTCAGTATTTTGCAGCTCTCGCGGGTGTGCGGGAGCGCCAAGGCGTTCCACATAACGGGGGGCGACGTAGACGCCGATTGGCAAATCGCCGACATGGCGTGCGATTAGGGACTGGTCGGTGATTTCGCCACCGCGCAGGACGCAATCCACGTTGTCGCCGATCAGATCTACCTTCCTGTCGCTCACGCCCATGTCGAACTGGATATCAGGGTAGCGGGCGTGGAAAGCCGGTAGCGCCGGCACCAGGATGAGGCGGGCTAGCGGACTGGGCACATCCACCCGTAGCCGTCCCCTGGGCGTCATCGCCGCACTGGACAGGCTGTTTTCAGCATCCTCCATGTCCGCCAGCAGGCGGATGACGCGCTCGTAGTAGACCGCGCCATCGGGAGTCACCCCAAGCTTGCGGGTGGTGCGATGGAGCAATTTGACGCGCAGTCGCGCTTCCAGTTGCTGAATGAGTTGCGTCACCGTGGTTTTGCTCATATGCAGCGTTTGGGCAGCCTTCGTGAAGCTCCCTGCCTCCACCACCCGAGCAAAGGCGCGCATCGCATCGAAACGATCCATTTCTTATCCTGTCTTTCATCGATTGTTTGGATATTACAAACAATGAGGGACAAAGTCGCTTGTTTATCCGCCCGATCTGGCCGTTGTACAGTGTCTTTACATTCACCGGGCTGATTTCGCCCCAGTATAAAGGTACAAACATGACAGCACGCGAAGCCGTTTTTCCCCACGGTCGGCAGGCGCTTTATGAGCGCAATCGTTATTCACCGGCCATCAAATCCAATGGTTTCTTGTTTGTTTCGGGGCAGGTAGGTAGCCACGAGGATGGTTCGCCTGAGCACGATCTGAAAGCACAGGTCAGGCTGGCGTTCAAAAATCTTAATGCTGTGCTCGCAGCGGCGGGCTGCACGTTTAGGGACGTGGTTGACGTTACCCTCTTTGTCGTCGATCCTGAGTCAAATCTCGACGCTATCTGGAGTATCCTGCCAGAATATTGGGGAGAAGCGCCTTACCCTACGCTGACCGGGATCGGCGTGACGTGGCTTTATGGATTTAAGTTCGAGATTAAGGTTATTGCCAGGCTACCCTAAGCGTTACGGGTCTTTCCGCCAGTTGGGCAGTCCGCGCTGTCTGCAGCGGTAACTGCCGAATCGGGATCGTCTGCTACCCAGCAGTAGACCCAGTGGTTACCGTCGGATCGAAAGTCTGTAGCCATAAGGTTGGGAGCAGCGGCGCTGCTTTTCACCTGCGGGGATCGCATACGGAACGTTGGACGGTACCAACGGTACGATGCTGCTTATACCCGCTGGCGTGGGGCTCACGGAAAGCAAAAAGCCCGCTCAGGTTTCCCTGAGCGGGCTTTTTAAATTTGGCTCCTCTGACTGGACTCGAACCAGTGACATACGGATTAACAGTCCGCCGTTCTACCGACTGAACTACAGAGGAATCGTGTGAACGAGGCGCATACTACTGGCCCGGCATTTTTGTGTCAACACTAAAATTAACCTGCTGATTCAAATGGCTAAATTTAGCTCAACACGTTGTTTTAGTGAACAATGCGCCGCTCGTCTTCGTCCTGCAGGCCATTTTCACGTCTGCGCGCCAGCGGATCCTGGCGGTAAAAATGGCAAAAACGTTGCCACAGGGCCGGGAAGCGGGGCGCGAACAGTTCAGGCGCGCTGAAAAAATATTCCGAAAGGACGGCGAAGCACTCCGCAGGATCGGTGGCGGCATAGGCGTCAATGCTGGCGGCGCTTTCCCCTACCAGATCTATCTCATCCTGAATGTTGTTCATCGCCGCGTGGAGATCGTGCTCCCAGCCGGCGACTTCGCGCAGTGGGATCAGCGGCACCCCGCTGGCCCGATCGCCATTCCGCGCATCAAGCTTATGCGCCACCTCATGCACCACAAGGTTAAAGCCTGACGCATCAAAGGAGTCCTGAATATCCAGCCAGTTCAGCACTACGGGACCCTGCTGCCAGCTTTGCCCCGACTGCACCACCCGCTGGTTGTGGACCAGACCAATATCATCCTCCCATTCATCATCCACAACAAAGGGGGCAGGGTAGATCAGCACTTCATGAAAACCGTCCAGCCACTCAATCCCCAGCTCAAGTACCGGCAGGCAAAAGAGCATAGCTATCCGCGCCTGGTGCAACGGAGTCAGCTCCAGCCCCTGAAGCGCCACCAGACGTTTTTGCTGTAAGAAACGGGCAGCCATCTGCGTCAGCTTGTGCTGCTCAGCGGGCGAAAGGTGGGCTAAAACCGGAATGGCAAGCGCTTGCTCCCAGGGCATCTCTGCGTTGCCGGACTCATCATCTGCTTTCCAGGGCCATTTAAACATCATATTGCTCGCAAAGTCGTCACTTGAACACGATTACCGAAACGGGAGCTATTAAAATGCCAAAGATCCTGGCATTATAGCAACCACAACAGCGGAGAGATGCCGGAGCGGCTGAACGGACCGGTCTCGAAAACCGGAGTAGGGGCAACTCTACCGGGGGTTCAAATCCCCCTCTCTCCGCCAACTATTCTTTCTCTGACCATTCCCCTTCAATAACACCGTTAGCTTCAGGTATAACGCCTGCGCTGGGGTATCGCCATCATCATCGTCCTGGTTTCAGCGTAAAGACGCGGTAGTGCGCCTTGTCCTTTTGTGGTTTTACCGCCGCAATTTGCCCGAACGAGCTTAAACGCATCATAAAGAGGGAAGGTACGCCTGGAAAGCGGCAATGTTGAAAAGAGTGATCTCAACGGAGCGGGAACAAGAAAAAGCCCGCTGAGCGCGGGCTTTGATGGGGATCAGAACTGGTAAACGAGACCGAGGGCCACGATATCATCGGTCGAGATACCGTTGTTGCGGTAGAAGCGGTCGTCTTCATCCAGCAGGTTGATTTTGTAATCCATATAGGTGGACATATTCTTATTGAAGTAATAGGTCATGCCGATGTCGACATACTTGACCAGATCCTTGTCGCTATAGCGAGAATAGTTGTAAAGATCTTTCCCCTTCGATTGCAGATAGGCCACGGATGGACGCAGCGGTAAATTATACTCATCGAACTGGTACTGGGCGACGACTTCAAAGTTCTGCGTCTTGTTGGCAATAGCGCCGTTGCCGTAGAAGGTCATGTTGCGGGTTTCCGCATACATGGCGGCCAGATAGATGTTGTTGGCGTCATATTTTGCGCCGACGGTCCAGGCCTCGGCTTTATCACCGTTAGCGTAAATATGGCTGCTGCGTGCTGCCGCCAGCTGGTTATGGGTACGGTCGGAAGCCGAGTAGGCGGCCCCGAAGCTGATGCCCATATCGAGATCGTAGTAGCTGGAGATACCAAACCCGTCGCCATTTTCCCGCGCCAGTTTACGAGCGCCGCCGTTGTTAGTGCCTTCGCCAGAACCGGCGTTTTCATTATTCCCCTGATACTGCAGGGCGAAATGCAGGCCGTCGACGAGGCCGAAGAAATCGCTGTTACGGTAGGTGGCCACCCCGTTGGTGCGGCCGGTCATGTAAACGTCGGTCTGGGTGTAGGTATCGCCGCCGAATTCCGGCAGCATATCAGTCCAGGATTCGATGTCGTACACCACGCCGTAGTTACGGCCATAGTCCAGTGAGCCATAGTCAGCAAACTTCAGACCGGCGAAGGCCAGACGAGTCCATGAATTCGCGCCTTCTCCTTCGCTGGTGTTCGCTTTGACATTGTATTCCCACTGACCGTAGCCGGTTAACTCGGAAGCGATCTGCGTTTCGCCTTTGATGCCTAAGCGAGCATAGGTCTGGTCGCCGTCCTCGCTGGTGTCGTCAGAGAAGTAACGCAGGCCGGCGACTTTCCCATAAAGGTCCAGTTTGTTGGCGTTGTTGTTATAAATTTCTGCAGCATTAACGGCATTGACCATGAGTAATGCCGGTACCATGAGTGCCAGTACTTTTCTTTTCATTATATATTCCCTTTTAATAATAATTTCTGTGAATTATGACAATCCCTCCGGAATGCCTGTCAGATACTAACGACTAAGTTCATTTTTATTTAAAATAAAATATGTAAATAAATAATGTAAGATATTACAAAATATTTCTATGTGGTTCATTATATTAAATTTAAATGAATCTGTTTTAATGATTATTTTGTTGTATAGCAATAGGTTATGTTGTTGTGTTGCGATCGTGGTTAACTGAATGAAATTATTTGTATTAATTTACAGTGAGTTGACCATTCAGCCTTTAAATATAATTTATTAGTCAATGCCGCCGGCGGAGGGAGAATTTAAATACGCGTCATGGCTGGGTGTCGTTAATGTTTAATTCCGTGGTAAAGAATAAAAAAACCATCCCTGCATATTTCCATGGGCAGAATAAGTGATAAGTGGGTGCAGAAGACAAGGATGAAACTGCTGCCTGTGGCGCAGCATGGCGGTATAATGTGATGAGCGTCACGTTTTTGAGTGGCGGTAGTATGATTTGTCACGGAGAGGAATGAGATGGAAGAGCAGGCAAAACGCAGCCCGGGCGGCAAACTCGCGCTATGGGCGTTGTATGCCTTTTGCGGATATTGTGTCTGGGTCATTGTGCGTTACTGGTGGGTGGTGGGAAAAATTCACAGTGTCCCCGGCGCCAGCGCGGAGGGCGACTTTGGCACCATGGCAGGGAAATGGCTTGGCGCCCTGTTGGGAATGCTGGTACTCGCCGGCATTGGCGCGATCCTCGGCGCTGTCGTCTGGTATACACGGCCCTCCGGAAGCGGGCGGGATCATCGGTCGTAAAGTTGCTATGCTCGAGGCTGACCTACAGATAAAGGAACGCCTATGAACCTGGTTGACTGGCAGCAGCGATTTGAGCACTGGATACTGACGCACCACGCCCGGGAGGATGCGGCGCACGATCTGTCCCATTTTCGTCGCGTCTGGGCCACCGCCACCCGGCTGGCCGCCGGGGAGGAGGAGGTCGACGGACTGGTGCTTCTCACGGCCTGCTATTTTCATGACATTGTCAGTCTGCCTAAAAATCATCCGGAGCGAAGCCGCTCCTCGATGATGGCGGCCGAGAAAACCCTGGCTATTTTGCAGTCGTCGTTTGCCGATTTTCCCGCAGACCGGTATGCGGCGGTCAGCCACGCTATTGAGGCGCACAGCTTCAGCGCGGCGATCCCGCCGCGCACGCTGGAGGCGAAAATCGTCCAGGACGCCGACCGTCTCGAGTCGCTGGGGGCGATAGGCCTGGCGCGGGTCTTCGCCGTCGCCGGCGCCCTGAACACCATTCTGTTTGATGCCGATGATCCTTTCGCCGACCGGCGAGCGCTGGATGACAGAAAATATGCCCTCGACCATTTCCAGTGCAAGCTCCTGCGCCTGCCGGAAACCATGCAGACCGCCGGAGGAAGGGCTATGGCACAGCATAATGCGCGCTTCCTCGTCGAGTTTATGGCCAAGATCAGCGCGGAGCTGAACGGGGAACCCCTGGCGCTGGATGAGGCGGTTTTACGCCGCTTTGCACCGCAGCCGTCAACCGACCAGTGATTTATGGTACTCTCTGCAAAAATCGTCCGCGCTGGTTGAGGATATGCCACAAAAGTTAAGCAAGGAAAACAGGTCGTTGTCATTGACGGAACAGGCCGGTGAAGAGGCTCAGGCGCTGCTGCGCCAGCTGATGACGATCTACGATGTGAAAACGCTGGTCGCCGAACTGGTGAGCGTCGGGGAGCAGCACTGGAGCGCGGCGATCCTCAAGCGCGTGGCGGCCCTCAGCCGCGCGGCAGCGCGTTTGCGTCCGCAGGAGGTCGCTCATCTGGCGACGCTGCTGCCGTCGCCGCCGGCCCATCATCCGCACTATGGATTCCGCTTTGTCGATCTGTTTGCCGGTATCGGCGGGATCCGCAGCGGTTTTGAAGCTATCGGCGGGCAGTGCGTCTTTACCAGCGAGTGGAACAAGCATGCGGTGCGCACCTATAAGGCCAACTGGTATTGTGATCCGCAGCAACACCGTTTCAATGAAGATATTCGCGATATCACCCTCAGCCATCGCCCCGACGTTAGCGATGACGAGGCGGCGCAGCATATCCGCGAGACTATCCCGCAGCATGATGTGCTGCTGGCCGGCTTTCCCTGCCAGCCTTTCTCACTTGCCGGCGTGTCGAAAAAAAATGCCATGGGCCGCGCCCACGGCTTTGCCTGCGAAACCCAGGGGACGCTGTTTTTTGATGTAGTGAGAATTATCGCCGCCCGTCAGCCGGCGATCTTTGTGCTGGAGAATGTTAAAAATCTCAAAAGCCACGATCAGGGGCGGACCTTCCGCATCATCATGCAGACGCTGGATGAGCTGGGGTATGAGGTCGCTGACGCCGGGCATAGCGGGCCGGACGATCCGAAGGTGATCGACGGGCGCCATTTCTTACCGCAGCACCGGGAGCGCATCGTGCTGGTGGGCTTCCGCCGCGATCTGCAGCTGCACGAGGGGTTTACGCTGCGCGATATCGCGGCGCTGTATCCGGCGGTTCGGCCAACATTTGGCGAGCTGCTGGAGCCGACGGTGGATGCCAAATTTATCCTCACGCCGGTACTGTGGAAATATCTTTATCGATATGCCCGCAAACATCAGGCGCGGGGCAATGGCTTTGGTTATGGCCTGGTGGACCCCGCCAATCCCCACAGCGTGGCCCGGACGCTCTCCGCCCGCTACTATAAAGATGGCGCCGAAATTCTCGTCGATCGCGGCTGGGACCGGCCGCTGGGCGAGACGCATTTTGACGATCCGCAGAATCAACAGCGGCGTCCTCGTCGGTTGACGCCGCGGGAGTGCGCCCGGTTGATGGGTTTCGAATCGCCTCAGGGGGCGCGTTTCCGCATCCCGGTGTCGGATACCCAGGCCTATCGTCAGTTCGGCAACTCGGTGGTGGTTCCGGTCTTCGCCGCGGTGGCGAAGCTCCTGGCCCCGCGCATCGCTCAGGCGGTGGCGCGTCGCGAAGCGGGTGATAACGATGGCGGATGTTCACGATAAAGCCACGCGCAGTAAAAATATGCGGGCTATCGCCACGCGCGATACGGCGATCGAGAAGCGGATAGCGGCGCTGTTGACTCAGGCGGGATTCACCTTTGTTGCCCAGGATCGCGAGCTGCCGGGACGCCCTGATTTCGCTTTACCCGATTACCGTTGCGTCATCTTTACCCACGGCTGTTTCTGGCATCACCATGACTGTTACCTGTTTAAGGTGCCGGCCACCCGGACGGCGTTCTGGCTGGACAAGATCGCCGGCAACGTGGCGCGCGATGCCCGTGACCGGCAAAAGCTGGCCGAGCAGGGCTGGCGGGTGCTTATCGTCTGGGAATGCGCCCTGCGCGGTCGGCTGAAGCTGAATGACGAGGCGCTCACCGAGCGTCTGGAAGAGTGGATCTGCAGCGCCGGACACGACGCGCAGATCGACACCCAGGGTATCCGCGAACTGGCGCTTATTTCGACGCCTTACAAGGGGTAGCTTCGCTGCGAACCGGGAAGAGATATTTCCCCAGCGTCACCAGCACGACGGCGAAAATAATCACCGCCAGCGCCAGCCACTCGATCAGGGACAGGCTTTCGCCACCGAATCCGGTACCAAGCAGAACCGCCACCACCGGGTTGACATAGGCGTAGCTGGTGGCCACCGCCGGGGTGACATTGCGGATCAAAAACATATAGGCGTTGATGGCAATCAGCGAGCCAAAAATAGCCAGGTAGGCCACAGCGGCGATCCCGGACCACGACGGTACACGGGTTAAGGTTTCGCCGCTTAGCCATGACGCGGCCAGCAGGACGATCCCGGCGGCGAGCATCTCGATTGCCCCCGCCATCATGCCGGTCGGCAGCTCGATCCGCGAGCCGTAAACCGAGCCGAAGGCCCAGCTCAGGGAGCCAATCAGGATCAGCAGCGCGCCCCAGGGGTTGCCGTTCAGGTTGCCTCCGCTGTTAAGCATCACAATACCCGCGAGTCCAATGGCAATCCCCAGCCATTCCAGTTTACGAGTGGCGATGCCGAAAAAGCGGCTGAAGCACAGGGTGAACAGCGGAACGGTGGCGACCATGACCGCGGCGATCCCGGAGGGAACGTGCTGATGTTCGGCCAGGGTGACAAAGCCGTTGCCGACGGCCAGCAGCAAAACCCCGATCAGCGCGGCGTTAAGCAACGGTCCGCGGGCCGGCAGTTTATGGCCGGTGGCCAACAGCCATCCCAGTAGCAGCACGCCGGCAGAGAGAAAGCGAATTCCGGCCATCATCAGCGGCGGCCAGCTGGCGACGCCGACGGCGATGGCGAAATAGGTAGAGCCCCAAATGATATACAGCGCAAACAGCGCCCCGATAAGCGGTAACAGCTGACGGGTAGACATACTTCCTCACGACGGTGCAGAGATAGAAAGGGGACATATAGTAAACGTGAAAACTATCCTGCTGGCGAGCGCTTAATTTGCGTCAGGTTGTTAAATTTATATTGACTAATTGTACCTTGGGCAGCGGCCGTTTTTTAACGCATACTCGAGGGAGACATTGATGAAAAGAGAAGGAAAATCATTTTGGCAGGAAGTAGTCTTTTAACATTACTCGATGATATCGCCACGCTGCTGGACGATATTTCCATGATGGGCAAGCTGGCGGCGAAAAAAACGGCGGGGGTGCTGGGCGACGATCTCTCCCTCAACGCCCAACAGGTGACCGGCGTGCGGGCAAATCGTGAGCTGCCTGTGGTCTGGGGCGTGGCGAAAGGGTCGTTCGTCAATAAAATCATCCTCGTGCCGCTGGCCCTGCTAATCAGCGCCTTCATTCCCTGGGCGATTACGCCGCTGCTGATGTTGGGCGGCGCGTTTCTCTGTTTTGAAGGGGTGGAAAAGGTGCTCCACAGTCTGGAAGCGCGTAAGCACAAAGAGGACCCAGCGCAACGGCAGCAGCGTCTTCAGGCGCTGGCGGATCGTGATCCGCTGGCCTTTGAGCGTGACAAAGTCAAAGGGGCGATCCGCACCGACTTTATTTTGTCCGCGGAAATTGTCGCCATCACCCTCGGCATTGTCGCGGAAGCGCCGCTGCTGAATCAGATCCTCATTCTGTCGGGGATCGCGATTTTGGTCACCGTCGGGGTCTATGGCCTGGTGGGGGTGATCGTCAAACTGGATGACATGGGCTACTGGCTGGCGGAGAAACGCAGTACCCTGGCGCAGTGGCTGGGCAAAGGGTTATTGACCGTGGCGCCCTGGCTGATGAAAGTGCTCTCTATCGTCGGAACGCTGGCCATGTTCCTCGTGGGCGGCGGGATTGTGGTTCACGGTATTGCGCCGCTGCACCATGCCATTGAGCACTGGAGCGCGGGGCTGGGCGGCATGTTGGCCGCCTTGCTGCCGATGGTGGCTAATCTGGTGCTGGGTTTTATCATCGGCGCGGTGGTGCTGGCGGGCGTCAAGGCGGTCAGTCGCCTGCGTGGCGCGGTGAAGTAGTCAGGTGCGGCGCCGCATGACGGCGCCGCGTGGTCTACGCTAAAAGCGCCTCCGGTATCGACAGAGACCGGGCGTGCTGACGACGTCAGATTTGCGCAACGTACTGCGAGAGAAAGATGGAAAAGCCACTACGGTTGAAGTTGAAAAAACTCTACCACCTGACTCGCCCGGCGCATGTGGTTAACATTTGTTTTATCGTGGTGCTGTTTTTCTCCACGCTGCTGATCTGGCGCGAAATCAATGTCCTGGAAGAGGCCTACGTGGCGAACCAGCGCAATAATCTGGCTAACGTCGCGCATGAAATGGATGGCCTGCTGCAGTTCAACATCGACAGGATGATGTTTTTTCGCCACGGTATGCAGTCCGCGCTTGAACGCCCGCTCGACGTCGATGTGTTGCACGAAGCCAGCCAGCGCTATCTGAGCCAACGCCACCAGGAGACCTGGCGGGTGGCGCTCCCCAACCGCCGGACGCTGCCGGTGTTTGGCGTCTCGGAGGGTGTCGTCAGGGATCACCCGCTGCTCTTGCCGGACGATCCGCTGGTGGTCAATGAACTGATGGCGACGCTGGAGCTGGGTTATCTGTTAAACCTGACGCAGCATGACCGCGATTTTGCCGAGCGGATGCAATATATCTCCCGCAGCGGTTTTTTCACCTCGACCCTGCCGCTGCGCGATGAATCGCAGGTGAAGACCTACTATTCGCGCGCCATCAGCGCCCTCTGGTTTACGCGGCAGACCCAGCGGAACAATCCGCACCGCGGCGTTATCTGGCAAACCTTTCCTGACGATGACCCGCAGCTGGAAGAGCAGGTGGTCACCGCCTCGATACCGCTGGATTTTGCCGGTTACTGGCGCGGCGTGCTGGCGATGGATTTCTCAGTCAGCGAAATAAAAGCATTTTTAATCAGCGCGATGCAGGGCGGGCAGGAGGGGGAATACCAGCTTTACGACAGCCATCTTAGCCTGCTGGCCTCTTCTGCGCCGGGGAATGTCCTGACGCTGCTGTCGCCGCGCGAACAGGAACTGCTCAGCCGCGCGTTTGCCCATGATAATCAGGGCGGTCTGCGTCTGCTGACGCGCTATATCAGCTGGGCCAAACTGCGCAATTTTGATGGCGTGCTGCTGCGGATCCATACTCTGCGGGAAGGCGTACGCGGCAACTTTGGCACCATCACCATCGCCCTGACCCTGATGTGGATCCTCTTCACCTTAATGCTGCTGCTCTCCTGGCTGGTGATCCGCCGTATGGTCCGCAACATGAGCGTTCTCCAGACCTCCCTGGAGTGGCAGGCCTGGCACGATGCCTTAACCCGCCTGCTCAATCGCGGGGCGCTGTTTGAGAAGGCGATGGCGGTAGCCAGCGACTGCCAGCGCAGCGGACGACCGCTGGCGGTCATCCAGCTCGATTTGGATCACTTTAAGGGCATTAACGATCGCTATGGCCATCAGGCGGGTGACAGAGTGCTGTCGATGGTGGCCAGTACGCTTGCCGGCACCGTCCGGGACGGTGATTTGCTGGGCCGCGTGGGCGGAGAGGAGTTTTGTGTCGTGCTGCCGAATACCACGCTGCAGGAAGCGGCGGCGGTAGCGGAGCGGCTACGCCTGCGTATTCATGGCCGGGAGGTCTTTTTGCATAACAACGTGACGCTGCGGGTCAGCGCGTCGTTAGGGGTGAGCGGCAGCGAAGAGCGGGGGGAGTATCACTTTGAAGCCCTGCAGTCGGTCGCCGATGGTCGACTGTATCTGGCCAAGCAAAATGGCCGCAACCAGGTCTGGTATCGCAGCGAAGCGTGAGCAAAACGTTTCGCCCGAATCAGGCAAAATGAGATTTTTCTTAAAGTGTTCGACGGGGATCGCGCTATCGAATGAAACCGGTTTGCGGCTAAGCCTTATCGCATCAGCCCTGCAGCCCTTTCTGCTGCGAAGCGCCAACTTTCTCAATATTTTGCGCCATGAATATCGCTTGTCATGCAAAATAATTGAGGATAATGTTTCAACGCATCGGATTTCCCGGTGTAACGAATTTTCAAGTGCTTCTTGCATTAGCAAGTTTGATCCCGACTCCTGCGAGTCGGGATTTTTTTCGCCCATCGCTAGCGGTTGGCTTCACTGGCGCTGAAATCATGAATATCGAGTTCAAATGCCTCCGCCAGTTCACGCCAGGTATGCGCCCCGCGGCCATCGATACTGGCGCGCTGTGGGTCATCGAGGATGCGATGGACTTCGCTTTCGCTGATCTCATTAATCGCCGCCAGCAGAGCATCAACGTTGACATCAACGTCGTTCCCGGTCTGGTCTGTCAATCGGTTCTTCATCATTACCCCCCTCGCTGAGCGTCGCTCAAGCCTCTTTAAGTATAGTCGGTCTAAAAAAACGCCAGTCACTGCCCGCGACGCTGCGAGCGGCGTGGTTTTGTTCTACACTGGCTGGAAATAGAGAGGAGATGGATTATGCAGGTGAACGATCGTGTCACGGTGAAGACCGACGGTGGCCCACGTCGATCGGGCGTAGTGCTGGCAATTGAGTCGTTTAGTGAAGGGACGATGTATCTGGTTTCGCTGGAAGACTATCCCCTGGGGATCTGGTTTTTCAATGAAATAGGGCACCCGGATGGGATCTTCGTGGAAAAAGAAATCTCGTAAAACCGAACTGGCGGGACCACCGCCAGTTTGTTTCAGCGTAGATTCACCTGAATACCGCTGGTAATGTTTTCGGTCAGCCGAACGATGTGGTAAATCACCTGCTTATTATGCGTCTGTATTTTCTTTTTAATATTGCCTTTATGCGATGATACCGTTTTCGCTTTGATGTTCATTTGCGTTGAAATTTGCGAAGTACCATGCCCGGCCATCCACATTTGCAGCATATTTGATTCTGTTTTGCTCAGCGACAACGTCGGTAAATTTAACTGCCCCAGACTCGTGTTCTTGTATTTAAGATAATTAACCAGAATGACATCAAGGTCTTTTGGAGTGATCGATTTTGAGCTGATTAGCAGGTTCTTACGCACCCGTAGATAGCGGTCAAAATGGATGTTCGCCAGCGACATAAAAATCACAAACAACGTCGCCGGGTTTTGCGTGATGATCTGGCGAATAATGCCATTACTTTCATCATCATGCACAAAGCAATCTTCATTCAGAAACACCACCGCCGGGCAACATGACGCACAATGCCTGTGCAGATCCTCAGCGCAGTTGACCTCAACGATTTCCTGTTTTTTAATTCCCCGACTGGTCAGATATCCCGTTAGTCCCAACCGGGTATAACTGCACAAATCCATAATCATCGTTGACATGACCCATCCTCAATCAACACGTAACGATATACACTTCACACTGGCTGTGCGAAGCAGTCCTTGCAGGCGGTGATAATAGTAGGTTTAAGAAAGAACCCATTAGTTCCATTAAACTATTCCGCATCTCTGTATATAATTTGCCAGGAAAACTCTTAAAGTAAAGTCAAGAACCGGTAGTGTGAGCGAATTAAAAACAAAAAGTGCCCGCGGATGCTATGGTTAGGCCCCAAAGATTCTTTTACTTTCAGAATTTCCTTATTTCAAATGAAGGCTGCGATGCTTGGCCGTGTTTTGCCCGACTTCTCCGCCTGCGGCGGGGGTGGAAGGGTTAACGCTTTAATGCCACAATACTTTTTTATCAGCTTGTGGGATGAATGATGAAACAGTTAGTTTTTGCTGGCATGGTGCTGGCGCTGGCCGGATGCGTGCAGGTTGATCGTTACGAAGACGTTGTTAAAGCGCCAGCGCCGGCAGGCCTGGAAGGCTACTGGCAGACGAAAGGGCCGCAGAGTGAGATGATGAGTCCGGATGCCATCGCCAGCCTGATCGTCACCAAAGAAGGGGACACCTTCGACTGCCGCCAGTGGCAGCGTGTGATCGCCCAGCCGGGGAAACTGATGAACCGCGATAGCGATATCTACAACGTGACCGCTTCCCTGGATATCTACCCGATCGAGCGCGAGGGCAACACCCTTTCCTACGATCGTATGACGTTGACCCGCGTTGAACGTCTCACCCCGGAGTGCGAGAAGGCGTGGGCTAAAGCGCGTGCCGCCGCTCCGGTCAGCGCGCCGACCACCGCGCGCTAAGGTTCCGGCGGGCCACTGCTGGCCCGTCCGGCGTCAGATGACTACAGCACCGCCTCCAGCACCCACACGCTGACGCTTCCCCCGTTACAGGTAAAGGTTGCGCAGCCTTCGTCGTCGGTTTCGACAATCTCTTCCCGGTTGCCCAGGAAATCCCGCCAGCGTTTGTTGCCATAGTTCTCGCCCAGCGTCAGGGTCTTTTCTCCCTCATCACCATTGGACATCACCACCACGCAGCCGGGATCCTCGTCGGTGCCGCTGCGGCTGAAGGCAATGCAGTTGGGGTGATCGAACCAGAGAGTCTGCACGCCGTGGGCAAAGCGCTGACGGGCGTCGATCAGTTCGTGTAGCTGCTCGATGACGGGCATTTCTATGGCGTAGGTTTGTCCGTCGCCGCCGGTATCTTCATAGGAAGCGCCGAAGAGATCGGCATAGAAGACCGAGGGTACGCCATTTTCACGCAACAGGATCAGCGCATAGGCCAGCGGTTTAAACCATGGCTCAACCGGCGCCTCGAGCGCCTGCAGCGGCTGGGTATCATGGTTGGTGACCAGGGTGACGGCATGGAAGGGGTCGGCTTCCACTAGCGTCCCGCTGAAAATCTGGCTCATGTCGTAATCGCGCCCCTGGCGGGACGCTTCATGAAATTTCATCTGCAGCGGGGCATCGAACAGCATCGTCTTGCCCTCGACGAGGTCGATATACTGCTGGAGCTTTTCCACTTCATGGGACCAGTATTCCGCGACAATAAACAGCGGCTGCGGGGCCACCTCCTGAACATGTTCGATCCATGCTTTGTAAAACCAGGCGGGGATATGCTTCACGGCGTCAAGGCGAAAACCGTCGCAGCCGGTCTGCTCCATCACCCAGCGCGCCCAGTATTTGATCTCTTCGGTGACGGCGTGATTACGAAAATCGATATTGGCGCCCATCAGGTAGTCGAAGTTGCCAAGCTCATCATCGACCTGCTCATTCCAGCCTTCGCCGGTGTAGTCGTTGACGATTTTAAATACACCGTCTTCCGTCGGATTCTCGATGTGGTCAATGCCGCTAAAACACTTGTAGTCCCAGACAAACTGCGAATACTGCCCGGCGCGCACCGGGAAGGTATAGCGAGTCCATGCCTCGCACTCTATGATCGTCTCGTCAATTTGCGTGCGATCCTGCTCATCGACGCGCTGCACGCGCAAGGCCTCTTTTTCATCGGCGCCCATTTTATGGTTCACCACCACGTCCAGCAGCACGGCGATGTCGTGCTCCTTCAGGGCGTTGACCGCCGCCAGCAGTTGGGTTTTATCGCCATATTTGGTGGCGACAGAGCCCTTTTGATCGAACTCGCCGAGGTCGAAGAGATCGTAGGTGTCATAGCCGACGGAATAACCGCCCGAGGCGCCTTTGTAGGCGGGTGGCAACCAGACCATATTGATGCCGATTTCGTTAAGACTGGGGGCCAGCGCTTCGACTTCACGCCACAGTTCGCCGCCGGCGGGGTAGTACCAGTGAAAACATTGCAACAAGGTGGGGTTTTTCATCTTCCATGCTCCAGACGTCAACAGGCTGACCTTTGCAGTATGGGAGATATCCCGCAAAACGGGTGAGGAAAGCCCTGAATTTCGCTATACCCTAAAGCGGATCATATATAATAAATTTGCATAAGATGTAGCGTAACGATGTTGGTGTCGGGCTGTTAAGCGCCTTACACTACAGGAAAATCCTAATCTTCGGGGTATCTATGAAATTAGCACTTCTGGGTCGTCAGGCGCTGATGGGCGCAATGGCCGTTGTTTTGATGGCTGGCGTTAGCGTGAAAACTTTTGCGGCGGAAAACCTGCTCAATCAGATTAAAGAGCGCGGCACGCTGCGCGTGGGCCTCGAAGGCACCTATCCTCCCTTTAGCTTCCAGGGCGATGACGGCAAGCTGACCGGCTTTGAAGTGGAGTTCGCCAACGAGCTGGCGAAACATCTGGGCGTGAAGGCCGACCTCAAACCGACCAAATGGGACGGTATGCTGGCCTCGCTGGACTCCAAACGCATTGACGTGGTGATTAACCAGGTCACGATCTCCGATGAGCGTAAGAAGAAATACGATTTCTCTACCCCGTACACGATCTCCGGTGTGCAGGCGCTGGTGAAGAAAGGCAACGAAGGCGCGATTAAAACCGCGGCGGATCTGAAAGGCAAGAAAGTGGGCGTCGGGCTGGGCACTAACTATGAAGAGTGGCTGCGTCAGAACGTCCAGGGCGTGGATGTCCGCACCTATGACGACGACCCGACCAAATACCAGGATCTGCGCGTAGGCCGTATTGACGCCATTCTGGTTGACCGTCTGGCGGCGCTGGATCTGGTGAAGAAAACCAACAATACGCTGGCGGTCACCGGCGAAGCGTTCTCCCGTCAGGAAGCTGGCGTTGCGCTGCGTAAAGGCAACGATGACCTGCTGAAAGCGGTAGATGGCGCGATTGCGGATATGCAAAAAGATGGCAGCCTGAAGGCGCTGTCCGAGAAATGGTTTGGCGCTGACGTGACAAAATAACGGCCAGCGGTGAAAAAAGGCGCTCCTGGAAGCGCCTTTTTTTATTTAGCGCGTAACTGTGTGCATAATGAAGCATAACTGAGTCAGGAGGGGCCATGTCACTGCAAAATTTAACCCGCTTTCCGCGTCTGGAACTGATCGGCGCGCCGACGCCGCTGGAGTATCTTCCGCGTCTGTCCGATCACCTCGGGCGCGAAATTTTTATCAAACGTGATGATACGACGCCGCTGGCGATGGGGGGCAACAAACTGCGTAAGCTGGAGTTTCTCGCCGCCGATGCGCTGCGCGAAGGGGCGGATACCTTAATCACCGCCGGCGCGATCCAGTCTAACCATGTGCGCCAGACGGCGGCGGTCGCCGCCAAACTGGGCCTGCACTGCGTAGCGCTGCTGGAAAATCCCATCGGCACCCGGGCGGAGAACTATCTGAGCAATGGCAACCGCCTGCTGCTGGATCTGTTTAATACCCAGATTGAGATGTGCGATGCCCTGACCGATCCCGCGGCCCAGCTCGACGAGCTGGCGACCCGTATCGAAGCGCAGGGGTACCGCCCGTATGTCATTCCGGTCGGCGGCTCTAACGCCCTTGGGGCGCTAGGCTATGTGGAAAGCGCGCTGGAAATCGCCCAGCAGTGCGAAGACGCAGTGGAGATTTCGTCGGTGGTGGTCGCCTCAGGGAGCGCCGGCACCCATGCCGGACTGGCAGTCGGCCTTGAACAGCTGATGCCGCAGGCGGAACTGATCGGGGTGACGGTGTCGCGCGCTGTTGCCGACCAGCTGCCGAAAGTGGTGGCGCTGCAGCAGGCCGTGGCCAACAGCCTTGAGCTGCAGGCGAAAGCCGACATCATCCTGTGGGATGATTACTTTGCACCGGGCTACGGGACGCCAAACGAGGAAGGGATGGCCGCCGTGAAGCTGCTGGCGCAACTGGAAGGTATTTTGCTTGACCCGGTCTATACCGGCAAAGCGATGGCCGGACTTATCGATGGCATTACGCAGAAGCGCTTTAAGGATGAAGGGCCGATTTTGTTCGTCCATACTGGCGGAGCGCCAGCGCTGTTTGCCTATCATCCTCACGTCTAATATAGAAACCACAGCATGCAAGAAAGTATCCAACTGGTCATCGATTCCGCGCCTTTTCTGCTGAAAGGCGCCGTCTTTACGCTGCAGCTGAGCATTGGCGGGATGTTTTTCGGCCTGGTGCTGGGCTTTATCCTGGCGCTGATGCGCATGTCGCCCCTCTGGCCGGTAAAATGGCTGGCGCGCATGTATATCTCCATTTTTCGCGGGACACCGCTTATCGCCCAGCTGTTCATGATCTACTACGGTTTGCCGCAGTTTGGCATTGAACTTGACCCGATCCCGGCGGCGATGATCGGCCTGTCGCTGAACACGGCGGCCTACGCGGCGGAAACCCTGCGCGCGGCCATCGCCTCGATTGACAAAGGGCAATGGGAAGCGGCGGCCAGTATCGGTATGACCCCGTGGCAGACAATGCGTCGGGCTATTTTACCCCAGGCGGCGCGGGTCGCTTTGCCGCCGCTCTCTAACAGTTTTATCAGCCTGGTAAAAGATACCTCGCTGGCGGCGACGATCCAGGTGCCGGAGCTGTTCCGTCAGGCGCAGCTTATCACCTCGCGTACGCTGGAGGTCTTCACCATGTATCTGGCAGCCTCTCTGATCTACTGGGTGATGGCGACGGTACTCTCCTCGCTGCAGAACTATTTTGAAAACCAGCTGAACCGCCAGGAGCGTGATCCGAAATGAGTGCGATTGAAGTAAAAAGCCTGGTGAAAAAATTCCATGGCCAGACGGTTCTCCACGGTATCGACCTGGAGGTGCAGGAAGGCGAAGTGGTGGCGATCATCGGTCCCAGCGGCTCGGGGAAGACTACCCTGCTGCGCAGCATTAATCTGCTGGAGCAACCGGAGAGTGGCACTATCCGCGTCGGCGATGTGACGATCGACGCCGGTCGCAGCCTCGGGCCGCAAAAAGGGCTTATTCGGCGGCTGCGCCAGCACGTGGGTTTTGTCTTCCAGAACTTTAACCTGTTTCCCCACCGGACGGTGCTGGAGAACATTATTGAAGGGCCGGTCATCGTAAAAGGCGAAGACAAGCAGGAGTCGATGGCGCGGGCGCGCGATCTGCTGGCGAAGGTAGGCCTCAGCGGCAAAGAGAACAGCTATCCGCGCCGCCTCTCCGGCGGTCAGCAGCAGCGGGTCGCCATTGCTCGCGCGCTGGCCATGCGTCCGGACGTGATCCTGTTTGATGAACCGACCTCGGCCCTTGATCCTGAGCTGGTAGGGGAGGTGCTCAATACCATCCGCCAGCTGGCGCAGGAGAAACGCACCATGGTTATCGTGACCCATGAAATGAGCTTCGCTCGCGACGTTGCCGATCGGGCGATTTTTATGGATCAGGGACGCATCGTTGAACAAGGCGAGGCCAAAGCGCTGTTCGCCTCGCCTCAGCAACCGCGTACCCGCCAGTTCCTCGAAAAATTCCTGATGCAGTAGAGCAGGCGCTGGCGCGGCGGCGCTCCATCGCGAGGGCCGCCGCGTTCAGCCCGCTTCCACGCCGGGGGAACGCCCCATCATCACATTTTCGTGCTATTGACTCCCCTGGCCGTATACACCGCTTCCCATCCCCCCGTGTAGGGTGTAGAAAATGAAGGGAGGGCCTTAGTTTCAGCGCAGCGAGCGGAAAAAAGGCAAGCCTTCAGGCTAATAAATGCGACAGCTACGATATTTTATACATATAAATAAGATTTATGTGTTAGTTTTCTGTATTTATAATAATGATTATCAATCAGGAGTTATTTGCACAGCTATGAGGGACAATGATTTTTTCAGCTGGCGGCGGGATATGCTGCATCAATTTCAGTCCATGGCCGCCGGTGAGGAGGTTTATAATCTCCTGCAACGAGAAACAGAAACGCTGGAATATGATTACTACACGCTTTGTGTGCGTCACCCGGTGCCTTTCACTCGCCCCCGCGTCACGTTTCAGTCGACCTATCCCCGCGCATGGATGTCTCATTACCAGGCAGAGAATTATTTCACGATAGATCCCGTGTTACGCCCGGAGAATTTTATGCGTGGCCATCTGCCATGGGAAGATGGGCTGTTTCGCGATGCGCAGGCATTATGGGACGGGGCGCGCGACCATGGTTTGCAAAAAGGGGTGACACAGTGTCTGACGTTGCCGAATCATGCTCAGGGTTTTCTCTCCGTCTCCGCGAACAACCGTTTGCCGAACGCTTATCCTGATGATGAACTGGAGCTGCGCCTGCGAACGCTGACGGAGTTGAGCCTGTTGACGCTCTTGCGTCTGGAAGATGAGATGGTGATGCCGCCGGAGATGAAGTTCAGCCGGCGCGAACTGGAGATCCTCAAATGGACCGCGGAAGGAAAGACCTCGGCGGAGGTGGCGATGATTCTCTCGATTTCGGAAAATACGGTTAATTTCCATCAGAAGAATATGCAACGGAAATTTAACGCGCCGAATAAAACGCAAATTGCCTGTTACGCCGTGGCGACAGGGCTAATCTGAATGCGCCTGCCGTTCTGCGTGCCAGACGTGATACCGGCTGTCAGTCATACTTTCAGCCGGTACAAGATTACTGCCGGTATGCTTGTTTAATTTGCTTAACGGTGCTGGAGAATACGGCGGCCTGAGCCTCATCTTCCATCTGCGCGATCTGCTTTTCCATTTTAATAATCACGCGACCCGCGTCTGCCTGACCCATCGCCTGCAGCATTAGCGTCATCAGCGCTTTCAGGCAGGTGACTTCCTGCGCTAGTTCTTGATTATTTTCTGCAGTGGAAAAATCTGGTGTGCTCATCGATATCCTCGTTTGCTCGCTGCGCTATTGCGCCTGTCTGAATGTGAAGGCCGCGCAGTATACCACAAGCGACAGAAAAAAAAGGAGTGCTTAATTTCTGTTCTCTCATCTGAGTTGTGAATGATTTTATGCATCAGATAAGACGTAATAGCTGTCAGCAGCGCAATAATTTCCCCCAATTATTTAGCACGTTAATAATTGTTACATATTTTGCCTCGTATTTATGCGCTACGTAATCTGTTGTGTTTTTTGTGCCTTCTGTATGAGGATTGTTAAAAAATAAGCCTCGGGCAACTGATTGTTCGCAATGACTTTCCACTCAGTGTGCACAGACATTGCCATAAATGAGAGCCAAATCGAGGGGACGGCATTTTTTTGCCTTTTAAATTAGCAATAAAACCCGGTAATATGTGGGAGATAAAGTATCAGTAGCGTTATCCCTCATTCTGGAGATTATTCCTTTGATCAACGTTCTTCTTGTTGATGACCACGAACTGGTGCGCGCAGGGATACGACGCATTCTGGAAGATATAAAAGGGATTAAAGTCGCTGGCGAAGCCTGCTGCGGCGAAGACGCCGTCAAGTGGTGCCGGGCTAATTCCGCTGATGTCGTCCTGATGGACATGAACATGCCCGGGATCGGTGGTCTGGAAGCGACGCGCAAAATCGCGCGCTCGGTAGCGGGCACGAAAGTGATCATGTTGACCGTGCATACCGAGAATCCTTTACCTGCCAAGGTCATGCAGGCAGGGGCGGCAGGGTATCTCAGTAAGGGCGCTGCGCCACAGGAAGTGGTGAATGCGATTCGCTGCGTCGCGTCCGGGCAACGTTACATTGCCTCCGATATTGCGCAGCAAATGGCGTTAAGTCAGATTGAACCGGAAAAAACAGAATCGCCGTTTGCCAGTTTGTCTGAACGCGAATTGCAGATTATGCTGATGATCACCAAAGGTCAGAAGGTGAATGAGATCTCAGAGCAGCTGAATCTGAGTCCTAAAACGGTTAACAGCTATCGCTATCGGATGTTCAGCAAATTGAACATTCATGGCGATGTCGAGCTGACCCACCTGGCAATTCGCCATGGCCTGTGTAATGCGGAGTCGTTAGCAAGCCAGTGAGTGATGTTTTTGACGCAAAAGCTTTCCTGAAAACGGTAACCAGCCAGCCCGGTGTGTATCGGATGTATGATGCTGGCGGAACCGTCATCTATGTTGGCAAAGCCAAAGATTTGAAAAAGCGGCTCAGCAGCTACTTCCGCAGCAACCTCGCGTCGCGTAAAACGGAAGCGCTGGTGGCGCTGATCGCGCAAATCGACGTGACCGTCACCCATACCGAGACGGAAGCGCTGCTGCTTGAACACAACTATATCAAGCTGTACCAGCCGCGGTACAACGTGCTGTTGCGCGACGATAAGTCGTATCCTTTTATCTTCCTCAGCGGCGATACCCATCCGCGTCTGGCGATGCATCGTGGCGCCAAACATGCGAAGGGCGAGTATTTTGGTCCTTTTCCCAACGGCTATGCCGTGCGCGAGACCCTGGCGCTGCTGCAGAAAATCTTTCCCATCCGTCAGTGTGAAAACAGCGTCTACCGCAATCGCTCCCGTCCCTGTCTACAGTATCAGATTGGCCGCTGCCTGGGGCCGTGCGTGGCGGGGCTGGTCAGTGAAGACGAGTATGCTCAGCAGGTGGAGTATGTGCGGCTGTTTCTCGCCGGCAAAGATGATCAGGTGCTGACTCAGCTCATCGCGAGGATGGAGAAGGCGAGTCAGAACCTCGAGTTCGAAGAGGCGGCGCGCATTCGCGACCAGATTCAGGCCGTCCGCCGCGTGACGGAGAAACAGTTTGTCTCTAACACCGGCGACGATCTTGACGTGATCGGGGTTGCCTTCGATGCCGGAATGGCCTGCGTCCATGTGCTGTTTATCCGCCAGGGGAAAGTGCTGGGCAGCCGCAGCTACTTCCCGAAAGTGCCGGGCGGCACCGAGCTGGGCGAGGTCGTGGAGACCTTTGTCGGCCAGTTCTACCTGCAGGGCAGCCAGATGCGCACGCTGCCGGGAGAGATTTTGCTCGACTTCAACCTCGGGGATAAGACGCTGCTGGCCGAGTCGTTGTCGGAGCTGGCGGGGCGCCGAATTCATGTGCAGACTAAACCGCGCGGCGACCGGGCGCGTTACCTTAAGCTGGCGCGCACCAATGCCGCCACGGCGTTAACCACGAAATTGTCTCAGCAATCGACCATTCATCAGCGTCTGCAGGCGCTGGCCACCGTGCTGGAGCTGCCGGCCGTGAAGCGGATGGAGTGCTTTGATATCAGCCACACCATGGGCGAACAGACCGTCGCCTCCTGCGTGGTATTTGACAGTAATGGCCCCCTGCGCGCGGAGTACCGGCGCTACAATATCGCCGGCATCACCCCGGGCGATGACTATGCGGCGATGAATCAGGTCCTGCGCCGTCGCTATGGTAAAGCGATTGATGACAACAAGATTCCGGATGTGATCCTGATAGACGGCGGCAAGGGGCAGCTGGCGCAGGCGAAAGCGGTGTTTGCCGAGCTGGACGTCCCCTGGGATAAACATCATCCGCTGCTGCTGGGCGTGGCGAAAGGTAGCGATCGTAAAGCCGGCCTGGAAACGTTATTCTTTGAACCGGAAGGCGAGGGATTTAGCCTGCCGCCGGATTCGCCGGCCCTGCACGTGATCCAGCATATCCGCGATGAATCGCACGATCATGCAATCTCCGGACATCGCAAAAAACGGGCGAAAGTGAAGAGCACCAGCTCGCTTGAGACTATCGAGGGGGTGGGGCCGAAGCGTCGCCAGATGCTGCTGAAGTACATGGGGGGGCTGCAGGGGCTGCAGCAGGCCAGCGTCGAAGAAATTGCCAAAGTACCGGGCATCTCTCACGCTCTGGCAGAAAAGATCTTCTACTCGTTGAAACATTAGGGGCTCTGTAGCAACATAGGGCTAATTTTTACTTACAACAGATAGTTACCCGTCACTATGCAATTTAATATCCCTACGTTGCTTACTCTGTTCCGCGTCATCCTGATCCCGTTCTTTGTGCTGGCGTTTTATCTGCCCTTTAGCTGGGCGCCGTTTGCCTGCGCGCTGATTTTCTTTGTTGCCGCCGTGACTGACTGGTTTGATGGTTTCCTCGCCCGTCGCTGGAACCAGAGTACCCGGTTCGGCGCCTTCCTCGATCCGGTGGCCGATAAAGTCATGGTGGCTATCGCCATGGTGCTGGTCGCTGAGCACTATCACACCTGGTGGGTCACGCTGCCGGCGGCGACGATGATTGCCCGTGAAATTATTATCTCCGCGCTGCGCGAGTGGATGGCGGAGCTGGGAAAACGCAGCAGCGTGGCGGTCTCGTGGGTTGGCAAAGTGAAAACCACCGCACAGATGACTGCCCTGGTGTGGATGCTGTGGCGTCCTTATCCGTGGGTGGAATGGGCCGGGATCGCGCTTTTCCTCGTGGCGGCGGTGCTGACGCTGTGGTCGATGCTGCAATATTTGAACGCGGCGCGCGGCGATTTGCTTGATCAGTGATCGTTTCGCCGTTATTTTCAGCAAACGATGCAAAGTTGCGAAAAATACCGTTGACTCACCGCGAGAGATAAGTAGAATGCAACGCATCGAACGGCGGCACAGTCTTCCAGACGATAACAAAATCAAGTGATTAGCAAATAACTTGATGATGCGGGAATAGCTCAGTTGGTAGAGCACGACCTTGCCAAGGTCGGGGTCGCGAGTTCGAGTCTCGTTTCCCGCTCCAGATTAACAGCATCGGCAGTAGCGGGTGCTTCAGAATTAAAGGCGCGTTAGCAAAGCGGTTATGTAGCGGATTGCAAATCCGTCTAGTCCGGTTCGACTCCGGAACGCGCCTCCACTTTATATCCCGAGCCCGGATGGTGGAATCGGTAGACACAAGGGATTTAAAATCCCTCGGCGTTCGCGCTGTGTGGGTTCAAGTCCCACTCCGGGTACCATTGGGATAAAAGCAGAATAATCAAAGCAATAAGCAGTGTCGTGAAACCACCTACGGGTGGTTTTTTTGTTTTTAAACCCCGCTTTATCACGACATGTCATCCTGTTTTTCTTCTCCATCTTGTCCTGCACCCGAAACATTGTTACTGGCTAAGCCTGCGCCTGATGATACGGGATGCCGTTCTGACTCCGGGCAAGGAGAGGCCTGAAGTCATGGTCTGTGATCGGCACAGAGCTCTGGCGTAGAGGCTTACCGTAGTGAAGCCGGTCCGGGTCGCGGCGGATAATAGGCTTAACGGGTGGGGGATTATATGATCGGAACGATCTCGCTCCCCCAGGCCAGCAGGGGGAGGCAAGCGGGTACACAGCGAACCGGCGTTGAAACCGTCTCTACAGTTCGAGGTTGAAAGAAAGTACTTTCGATATAAATACCATCTCATCCGTAAGCGAGGGGAATTTGCCGGTAAATCTTTCTTCAGACTCAGGGGTAAAACGATATAGCGAATAATTCTCCCCGGACGCGATGCGCTCCAGCTGAAGGTGAGAGGGTTTCCGCAGTGAAAAAGCTAACAGATAAAAGTTCGTCGTGTGCTGAGCAAGTTCAGCGACTAATGCCGGGAGCGCCTTGGCAAGGTCGATCTCTTCTCTGCAGCAAATGACAAAAAGCTTGCCATCCGCGCTTTTTAATATGTTCCTGAATCTCTTTACTGCGCGGAGGTAATACGCATAATCGGCTGAGGTGGTGGGATCGCGATGGGTGAAGATATCATTCAGGTTATATTTTTCTTTATATTTATTGTGGTGGGCGCCGGGTTCTTTGGACTGGCGATTTAATGAGCTATATTCGTTTTTGTCTAAAAAAGTCTGAAAATCGTCCCTCAGGCAATCGATGACCATCGCCGGGCAGGAAAAAATCCAGTCAAAAGGCAGAGAGATTTTTTTCAGATTAAATTTTTTCAGTGTCCACGACGTTAAACAATGGCTTCCTAATGACACAATGTGCTTCACAGCCCATTGTCCTTGAGTTTCAATCCCTGATACAGGATGTGGCGGGATACATACATTCTCGAATGCCATTCTGGATGGTGTTAATCGCTTGAACTCGTCACTGTTCATCAGCGATGCGTTAAGAAGTTGTGCTGATTCTGCAAGCGACTTGTCAGAAATTGCATGGTAATAATTTTTAAGACCGTCAGGATCTGCGGGGCGACCCAGTAATGTTTTATACATAGACTTTATTAACAATATTTTGAGATATTTTTTCTGGATGTCATCTGCCATTTTTTATCCGCTTGAAGCCATAGTGTTGCTTTATTTAATTGCTGCTTAAATATATAGCCATATAAATTGCGCGGGATTATGACAAGTTGATTTAAGATTGGCAATCCAGCAAAAAATAGCGACTGCAGGGCACGGCGTCGTTGAATATCCTCGGCAGGATCTGGTGGCTATCGATGCCTGGGCTGACGGCGGCAATCTCGCGAACGGGATCACCACGTAGTGGGAAACAATCCATTGTCACCGGCAATCGCTCATTTGTCCCAGGACAAAACGAACTCTCCCTGCTACTATCGTCCGGACACTTCATCCAGCCTGCCGGAGGCATCATGTTCACAGGGCTTTGCGCATTTCCGCTGACGCCGCTGCATCAGCAAACTATCGATGAAAAAGCGTTTATTCGTCTTCTTGCTCGTCTTACCGATGCCGGAGTCGACTCCCTGGGCATCTTAGGCTCAACCGGCAGCTACGCCTATCTCAGTCGTGAACAGCGCAAGCGGGTGGTGCAGGTGGCGAAGGCGCATGCCGGGTCGACCCCGATAATGATCGGCGTCGGCGCCATCGCCACCAGCGAGGTGCTCCGGCTGGTGGAGGATGCCCAGCAGGCCGGGGCGGATGCATTGCTCCTGCCGATGATGTCCTATCAGCCGCTCTTTGCGGAGGAGATCTACGCTTTTTACGAGGAGGTCTGTCGGCATGCCTCGGTGCCGGTTTGCCTGTATGACAACCCCCGTACCACCCACGTGACGTTATCGGATGAGCTGCAGGGGCAGATTGCTGCCTTACCGGCCATCGCCTCGATAAAAATTCCCGGTCTGCCCGCGCCGCAGGCGAGCGAACGGGTGGCGGCTCTGCGTCGTCATCTGCCTGGCGGCGTGACGCTTGGCGTTAGCGGTGACGTTCGCGCGACAGCGGGCTTGCAGGCCGGCTGCGAGGTCTGGTACTCGGTCTGCGGCGGCCTCTTTCCACGTATCTCTCTGGCGCTGGTGAAAGCCATCCGTCACGGCGATGCGGCACAGGTGGCGGCGCTGAATAAGCAACTTGCGCCCCTCTGGCGGTGCTTTGACCGCTACGGCGGCAGCCTGCGGGTGGTCGCCGCCGCTGCGGCCATTCTGGGATTGTGTGATCCTGACTCGCTTCCCCGCCCCTTGCTGCCGTTAGGGGAGGATGCCTGTCGCGACGTGGCGGCGGCGCTGCACGGGCTGGCCTGATTGTGTCGGGTCGACGCAGGCGCAATGGGCGCTGCCGGGTGGCTTTCTGCCGGCATTTCGGCTACTGTAGGCCCGATTTTTACCATGCGAGCCTGTGAATGAATACCGGACCTTTAAACGAAAATGAACTGGAATGGCTGGACGAGACGCTGGCGAAATACGCCACCGAAGGCGCTATTCTGGATGTCTCTGAACTGGATGGCCTGCTGACGGCGATCCTCTCGGCGCCCACCGCTATCGAACCCGCCCAGTGGCTGCTGGCTATCTGGGGTGGTGCCGATAATGTGCCACGCTGGGCCAACGACCGCGAGCGCGATCGCTTTGTCAATCTGACGCTGCAGCATATGAGCGATATCGCCGAACGGCTGGAGTCTTATCCCGATCAGTTCGAACCGCTGTTCGGCACCCGTGAAGCGGAAGGTCAGGAGCTGACCATCGTTGAAGAGTGGTGTTTTGGCTATCTGCGCGGCGTGGCGCTGAGCGACTGGTCGACGCTGCCTGCTGAACTTCAGCCTGAGCTGGAGGCGATTGCGCTCCACGGTAGCGAAGAACAGTTTTCCGCGCTGGATAATCTGACGGCGGATGAATTTATCGCCAGCATCGAGCGCATCACCCCGGCGGCGCTGGCGCTTTACCAGTACTGGATGGCGAATCCACAGCCGGAGGTGGTCCCGCAGCCGGTAAGAAATGAGACGAAAGTCGGACGTAACGATCCCTGTCCGTGCGGCAGCGGTAAAAAGTATAAGCAGTGTTGCTTAGCGAAATGAAAAAGGGGCCAGCTGGCCCCTTTTTTATCCCACCGCCGGTAACAGCCCGGCGACGATGCAGAACTGGATCGCTACGATGCCGATCCCGCACAGCAGGACCAGCCACAGCGCCGGGGCGCCGCCGGCCACCCGCCAGGCCGCCTGCGGATGCAGTCGGCGGCTCTTCATGACCAGCATGGCCGGTAACATCAGGGCCAGCACGGCCAACGCCACCCCGGCGTAGCCCAGGGCCATGACGAAGCCGCGGGGATAAAACAGGGCGAACGCCAGCGGCGGCAGAAAGGTGATCATCCCGCTCTGCAGACGCCCGCTGACGCTGTTTTTGCGCTGAAACATATCGGCCAGATAATCAAACAGCCCGAGCGAGACGCCGAGGAAGGAGGTCGCCAGCGCAAGGTCGGCAAACAGGTGTACGGCCAGCTCCACGTGCGGTGACGCTACCACTTCGCGGATCGCCTCCAGCAGACCGTTCAGACCGGCATGTTGCGCCAGCAGGGCGGTAAAGGCCGGAGCGTCGATACTGCCCAGCGTCGCCAGCTGCCAGAAAATATAGGCCACCAGCGGAATAAAACTGCCGATAATAAACACCCGGCGCAGCTTACGGATATCGCCCCCCAGATAGCTGACGACGCTCGGCACGCTGCCGTGAAAGCCAAAAGAGGTAAAGATCACCGGAATGGCCGACAGCGCCAGGCCTTGCTCAACCGGCAGCGTGAGCAGGTTCACCTGATGAATGTGCGGCATCAGCAGAGCCAGCATAATCACCAGGAAGACGATTTTGGCGCTAAACAGGAAGCGATTAAACAGGTCGACCAGCGCGGTGCCAATGCACACCACCGCCCCGCCGAACAGGGTGAAGATCAGTACGCCGGCAGCCGGCGGCAGCTGCCAGTCCAGCCACTGGTTGAGGCTGGAAGCGAGTAATTCGCCGGCGCCACTGATGTAGGCCGCCGTGAGGGCATACAGCAGAAACAGCATGCAGAACCCGGTGATCCATTGTCCATAACGGCCCAGATAGCGCGCCGCCAGGGAACCGAGCCCCATATCGGCAGGGACATGCTGGTAGACTTCCAGCAGCAAAAGGGCGGTATAGCACATCAATGCCCACAGGGTGAAAAGTAAACCCAGCGTGACGGTAAAGCCGACGCCTGCGGCGGCCAATGGCATCGCCAACATACCTGCACCGATTGTGGTGCCGGCTACGATTAAAATACTGCCCAGAGTGCGGTTCTTCACGCTTTTCGCTATCCCTACAGCAAATCACAATAATTTATGCCGCGCAGAGTAGGGGATATTGCGTCTTTCGTCAAATCAGGGTTACAAGCTCTGTAATTAAAACTTTACAAGGTAGAAAGGATGAAAGCCTGCGCTGGCGCAAGGCGCGGGCCGTCGGTCTGGCCTAAGCTGGCGTTTTTTTCCGGAGGGGTTATGTCTTCTATTCATGGTCATGAAGTGCTGCAGATGATGCTGGCGTCGAAGGAGTGCTGGACGGTGGCTTCGCTGGAGGCGGCCATTCACCGTCGCTTTGGCGCAGAGGCGCGCTTTCACACCTGTTCGGCGGAAAATCTGAGCGCTGCGGAGCTGGTGGCGTTTTTAGAGCAGAAAGGCAAATTTATTGCCAGAGAGGCAGGATTTACCACCGCAGAAAACAAGATTTGTCAGCATTGAAAATGCCGCGACGGAGAAGCGTCGCGGCGCGGGCAATTAATTCTGCGTATCGAGGGTGGCCAGCTCTTTGTCGATAAAGTACAGACCTTCACCGCTTTTCCCGGCGAGGGTCAGTTTATCAATTACCGATTTAAATAATTTCTCTTCTTCATGCTGTTCGGCGACATACCACTGCAGGAAATTAAAGGTCGGGTAATCCTGACTGGTCATAGCCGCGTGCGCCAGTTCATTAATTTTTTGCGTGATCAGCTGCTCGTGCTCATAGGTCTGGCGGAACAGTTCATCCAGTGACGCATACTCGGCAAACGGGGAGGCGATAGCGTTGATGCGCGGCAGGCTGCCGGTGTCGGTCAGGTAGTCGAACAGGCGCTGCATATGGGTCATCTCTTCCTGGGCATGGCGACGCAGGAAGGCCGCAGCCCCTTCAAAACTATGATAACTGCACCAGGCGCTCATCTGCTGATAAAGAAGAGAAGAATAGAGTTCAAGATTCATCTGTTCATTCAGTTTGTCGATCATTTCCGTTTTCAGCATCGTCGCGCTCCTGGAATTAAAATATAGATGTTATCGGCTGCCACTATAATTTGTTATTTAATTATTTGCAAAAAGTAAATTTAAAAAGATTTTATTTAAAATGCTAATGGGAATAACACGCATTGGCAGTTTAATAATAAATGAGAATGGTTTTAATTTATTATTAGTTTTTTGCGGAGGCGAAATGACTGCCTCTGCGGATTGCGAGGCGGGGAGCACCAGGCGGAGTCGTCCTGATGAGGAGGCGACACGCTAACCTGAGCGGCAGAGGCGGCGAAAGTGTGAAGCGATGCGTAATTTTTAAAACAACTTTTCATAAAATTTGAAAGTTTGTTTTCCAGGTAGTAGAGTGCAGTCAACGCCAATGACATTCTGCGGGCAGGCCCGCACAGCATTCAGGAGAGTAAACCATGAAGATTGCACTGATGATGGAGAACAGCCAGGCGAACAAAAACGCCATCATCCTCAAGGAGCTTAACGCGGTTGCCGACGAAAAAGGATTTCCGGTCTATAACGTCGGTATGAGCGATGAGAACGATCATCATCTGACCTATATTCACCTCGGGATCATGGCCAGCATCCTGCTGAATTCGAAGGCGGTCGACTTCGTGGTCACCGGATGCGGTACCGGCCAGGGAGCGCTGATGTCGCTGAACATCCATCCTGGCGTGGTCTGCGGCTACTGTATCGACCCGGCGGATGCGTTCCTGTTTGCCCAGATCAACAACGGTAACGCGCTGTCGCTGCCGTTTGCCAAAGGTTTCGGCTGGGGCGCCGAGCTGAACGTGCGGTTTATCTTTGAAAAAGCCTTTACCGGTCGTAACGGCGAAGGCTATCCGCCGGAGCGCAAAGAACCGCAGGTGCGTAATGCCGGGATCCTCAACCAGGTCAAAGCGGCAGTAGTCAAAGAAAATTATCTCGATACCCTGCGCGCCATCGATCCGGAACTGGTGAAAACCGCGGTCTCTGGCCCTCGCTTCCAGCAGTGCTTCTTCGAAAACTGCCAGGATAAAGCGATCGAAGCGTTTGTCCGCCAGATCGTCGGGTAATCGTTATCAGGGCCAGCGCCGCTGGCCCTTCCAACCTCTACGATTTCTTCGCCGACACGCTGCTGCCTGCCGTTTTGGCCAGATGCAGGCTGTCGATCATCCCCACCAGACAAATCACCGCGATAAACACAAACGCCAGGCGAAAGCTGATCCCCGGTACGGCGGAAAGGTGCAGCCAGTCGCCGACCTGTTCACCCAGGCGAATGCCGATTGCCCCAAGGGTGATCCCCAGCCCCACCGCCAGCTGCGACGCGGTACTGAACAGAGTATTGGCATCGCTCATCTGCGCGGCGGGGACATCGGCAAAGGCCAACGTGCTCACGCCCGTGAACTGGACTGAGCGAAACACCCCGCCGAGATAAAGGATCAGCATGATCGCCCAGACCGGAGTTTGCGGCGTGAGCAGCGCGCAGGCCAGCAGCGAACAGACGTTCAGCGCGCCGTTGATCAACAGCAGGCGACGAAAGCCCAGCCAGCGGATCAGCGGCGTGGTGGCGGGTTTAATCGTTAAATTGCCGACAAATACCGCCAGCACCAGCAGACCGGAGTGAAAGGGATCCATGCCGAACCCCACCTGAAACAGCAGCGGCAGGAGAAAGGGGACCGCGCTGATGGAGGCCCGGAACAGCGAGCCGCCGTACATCGTCACGCGGAACGTCGGCACCTGCAACGCCGTCAGACGAACCATAGGCGCTGTCGCCCGGCGGAAGTGGCGGATAGCATACGCCAGACAGCCGAAGCCAAGCGCGGCGAGGGCCAGCGTCGGCCAGATCTGCGGCTGACGATCGCCGAGCCGTTCCATCGCCGTGACCAGGCTGACCATCGCCACCGCGGTCGTGATAAACCCTGTCATATCAAAGGCGCGCCGCTTTGCTTCGCGGATATCAGGAATGATGCGCAGCGACAGGATAATCGCCGCGACGCCCAGCGGGACATTGATAAAGAAGATCCAGTGCCAGCTGGCGTAGCGGGTAATAAAGCCTCCCAAAGGCGGACCGATAATAGGGGCCACCAGCGCCGGCCAGGTGAGGGTGGCGATGGCCTTTATCAGCAGGTGTTTCGGCGTGGTGCGCAGTACCGCCAGACGACCGACGGGGACCATCAGCGCGCCGCCGATCCCCTGCAGGATACGCATGGCGACAAAGATATGCATCTCGCTGGAGAGGCCGCAAAAGATCGAGGCAAGGGTAAAAATGGCCAGGGCGAGGGTGAAGATAGCCCGGGCGCCGAAGCGATCGGCGATCCAGCCGCTGGCGGGGATCAGCACCGCGAGGGTAATCAGATAGGCGCTGATGCCGATATTCAGCTCGACGGCGGTAACGCCAAAATCTCTCGCCATGTCGGGCAGGGCGGTAGCGATCACCGTCCCGTCGAGAAACTCCATAAAAAAGGCGCCAGCCACCAGCAGCGCCGGGGCTGAAAAAGCACGTTCGTTCCCGGAAGAGATCGCGGTATTCATGTTGTCGCTGCCATCAAGGGGATCCTCGGCAAAGCGGCAGCAAAGGTGCCGCCAGCCACTCGGGTGGCGAAAAAAACCTGCCACGGCAGGTTTTATTATCGTTAACGATTTAGGGTACTATTACGCTCCTGAAAAAAGGAGTAATTAATGTCTCAACATCTTACCGAACACGACGAGCTGGTTTCCGATGTGGTTGCCTGCCAGCTGGTTATCAAGCAGATCCTCGACGTGATTGACGTCATCGCGCCGGTGGAAGTACGTGAAAAAATGACCAGCCAGCTGAAAGCCATTGACTTCGCCAGCCACCCGGCCTCTGCCGATCCGGTGACGCTTCGCGCGGTGCAAAAAGCGATTGCCCTGATTGAGCTGAAGTTTACCCCGCAGGAAGAAACGCATTAATAACCGGCCCCGCGGGTGACCGACGGGGCCTTTTCCTTTAATGGGAAACCACGGTCTGCGTTGGCGCAGCCTCAGCGGTTTTAAACAATTTGCTGTTGCCCCAGCACTCTTCGTAGCGATGGCCAACCAGATCCTCAACGATTGCCCGCACCTCCGGCGCAATATCACTGATTTTACCGCCCGCTTTAATCCGCGCGACTTCCTGCAGGACCACCAGATGGGCTTTACGGTCCAGTTTCATCTGCTTACTGAAGACGATGGCGGCCAGGGCTAAGGCGACGACACCGACGCAGAATACCACCGCGATGGCGGTCACGGCGCTTTCCGGTTGGCTGTGCGCTTTTGACTGGAAACCGTAAAAGCTCAGGATGGCCCCCATCGAAAACACCACAATCGAGCGCAGAATTTTCCCTGAAAAGGTCATGGCGCCGGCATAGATCCCTTCCCGGCGGCGTCCGGTGTAGATCTCGTCGACATCGGCGAGGAAGGTGTAAACGGTCCAGGGAATATAGTAAACCCCGCCGGTCCCCAGGCCGAACAGCACGGTAATACCGAACATCAGCACGGTCGCCAGGCCTGACGGCAGATGGAAGAACCACAGCGAGGTATACAGCAGGACTGCGAAAATCACGATCCCCAGCGCGAGGATATAGGGTTTGCTGAAGCCCTTTTTCACACACAGGCCGATAAACAGCGCGGTGGAGATCAGCTGCAGAATCGAGTTCAGGCTGTTCAGCCCGGCCACCATTGCCGGATCGTGCTGCAGAACGAATATCACGAAATAGGTGAAGATGGAGGCAAACAGCCATTCCGCGCCAAACCCGCACAGGTACATACCGAGATGTTTGCGGAACACGCGCAGATAAAAGGTGGAACGCATGTCTTTCGCCAGCGACAGCAGGGTGCTCAGCAGCCCCTTTTTCGCGCTGGTATCCACGGCTTCCGCACGCTCGCGCTCCCAGCTGCACAGCCACAGGCAGGTAATCGCGACGATCAGGATCGCGCCGTAGGTCAGCCCGGTGAGGAAGAAAGGGGTGGCGGAATCTTTGCCGTACAGCAGAATGAACTGTCCGGGAATAAACGCGGCGAGGAAGTTGGCCAGCTTGCCGAAGATGGCTTTATAGCCGGTGAGCTTTGAGCGTAGCGAGAAATCATCGGTCATCTCTGTCGCCAGCGTTTCATAGGGCACCATGATGGAGGTGTAGATGATCTCAAACACCACGTAGGTGCACAGGTAGTACCAGAAACTCAGGCCCTCTACCCACAGCAGCGGGTAGAACAGCATCAGCGGAATGCCGATCAGCAAAAAGAAGCGCCGACGGCCAAAGCGCTTGCCTAACCGCGTTTTGCCAAAATTATCCGTCAGATAGCCCATCAGCGGGTTGCTGATGGCGTCGATGATGCTGGCGACGGAGAAGATAAATGAGGCCTCGATCAGCGTCAGGCCGCAAAAGGTCGTATAAAAATAGAGTAGCCATGCCCCGCTTATCGCCAGTGCGCCACTCCCTAACAGATTACCGCCGCCGTAGGCTAACTGATGGCGTAACAAGATCGGTCTTCCCTGCAGCCCTTCAGAGGCTGAAGCCGTGTATCGAGCCATAAAAAATAAACCTCGTGTTTTATATTTTTGAAACACTGTTTTTATATTTCTTTGTGGCTCAACAAAAAGTGACCGCGCTCACTAATCCCCCCAAAGGGGTAACGGTGACGAGGGAATGGGATCGAGTTAAAACTTTTTTATTCTTTTGAGGAATAAATGGCAGGGGAGTATAGCGATAACGGATTAATAAACAGGGCGGGGCAGCGCGAACGCGCTCCCCCCTGATCGGCCGAGAAAGGCCCGACACCTCTGATTAATGGGGTTTCTGTGACGCTCCGACGAGGGCCATCAGACGGCGATCGGTCTGTTCCATACCGATCCCGGCTTTGTCGGCATTGCGAATTTCCTCGAGCACGCTTTGCAGCAGCAGCCCATCCTGCTGCTGCTCTTCCGCCAGCCGGGTCAGAAAACGCCAGGTGTTGTCATCGCTCTGCGCTTTGGCTTCCTCGGCGAGACCGCTCAGCATACTGCTACGCTGGCGGTAATCGACCAGGGTTTGGGTAAAGAGATCTTCCAGCGAGGTACATTCGGGATTACAGGCGCGGTCGGGATTCACTATCGGCCAGCTGCCGGCTTTTTTCAGATAGTCAAATACGCGCATGGTGAGGGTGATGCTGCATTGCGCGCGGTTGCGCAAAAATGTCGCGGCGCCGTCGAAGCGATGCCGGGCGCACCACTCGCTTAAGTTCAGGTAAACGTTAGAGGCGTGGAACTCAAGGTTCATCTGGGTGTTTAGCTTTTGTGCCATTCCTGGAACTGCCATAAAAATATCCTTATTAACCGGGAAGGGGTTACTGGTGCGCGTCAGCGGTTCCTGCGGTAAACAACAGGATAAAAGAGTGGCGCGCTGCACTGTTGCAGAATAATAAAACTCTACACATTCCGTATGAGTCGGGTAATTTTTCCTCTTGCCGACAATTTTAGAATACTCGCTGAATGGAATTAAGAAAACTCTCAAGATGGATAATTTACGTTTTGTTACACGATTATTCCTGAATGACGACTGGCTGGAGATTGGCGGCGTAGACCGGGGCGCTAGCGCGGTGTGCCAGGTATAAGTTATAGGTATTTGACTACGAGATTCGTCGTATAACGCAAAGCTATAAGTTATTTCAGAGAGCAATGTTTCATGGTGATGATAATTATTTTTATTTTTTGTTGCAGGCTTTTTTATGTATCCGGAATATCTTTTTTCAATTCGGAATAAATTACGCAAAAGATCCGTTTTATCGCGATATAAAACGGCCGATGCCGGACTGGCGACGCGCGTCTGCTGATCTTCAGCGCCGGCAGGCAGTTGACCGCCGCTGCGACCCCGTTAGCCGCTGGATATAACAGTGCCGTAACCCTCTGTTAAACACCCTCTGACATCACAGGGATAACCCTGCTGGTGGTATAGATGATCCTGCTATTCGCCGGTTAAATTGTATGACAATTATGTCTTTTTTTATGTCTTTTTTTGCTAAATCTATGTACGCAATTACTGTAATTCCGCGATGTGATAATGCTCTCGTATGGAGAAATAATTTCCGGGTATTACTACTCTAACAACGGCAGTAGGGAATGTGATTTTTCTAATGCCTTGTTTTGATGCTGATAAAAAAGTTAATTCCGATTTTTCCCTACATGAAAGCGAATTAAAGCTGGAGTTTACCATGCACAAATTTACTAAAGCGCTGGCGGCCATTGGTCTTGCAGCGGTTATGTCACAATCAGCTATGGCGGAAAACCTGAAATTGGGTTTTCTGGTGAAACAGCCGGAAGAGCCATGGTTTCAGACCGAGTGGAAATTTGCTGATAAAGCAGGAAAAGATTTAGGCTTTGACGTCATTAAAATTGCGGTGCCGGATGGTGAGAAAACCCTGAACGCCATCGATAGCCTGGCGGCCAGCGGCGCGAAGGGCTTTGTCATCTGTACCCCCGATCCTAAGCTCGGCTCGGCGATTGTCGCTAAAGCGCGCGGCTATGACATGAAGGTGATTACCGTCGATGACCAGTTCGTCAACGCCAAAGGTAAACCGATGGAGAACGTGCCGCTGGTGATGATGGCGGCCAGCGAAATCGGCGCCCGCCAGGGGCAGGAGCTGTATAAAGAGATGCAGAAACGCGGCTGGGATGTCAAAGACACCGCGGTGATGGCCATCACCGCCGATGAGCTGGACACCGCCCGCCGTCGTACCACTGGCTCCATCGATGCCCTGAAGGCGGCCGGTTTCCCGGAAGCGCAAATCTACCGCGTTCCGACAAAATCTAACGATATCCCGGGGGCGTTTGACGCCGGTAACTCAATGCTGGTCCAGCACCCGCAGGTTAAACACTGGCTGATCGTTGGGATGAACGACAACACCGTGCTTGGTGGCGTGCGTGCCACTGAAGGCCAGGGCTTTAAAGCGCCGGATGTGATTGGCATTGGCATCAACGGCGTGGATGCCGTCAACGAACTGTCGAAGGCGCAGCCGACCGGTTTCTATGGCTCCCTGCTGCCAAGCCCGGATATTCATGGCTATAAAACCAGCGAAATGCTCTACAACTGGGTCACCAAGGGCGTTGAGCCGCCGAAGTTCACTGCGGTGACCGATGTGGTGCTGATTACCCGCGATAACTTCAAAGAAGAGCTGGCGAAAAAAGGGCTGTAACAGCCCGGTTGAACTGGCCCCCGCCGCGGCGGGGGCTGAGTGCAGAAGAGCGGAGTCGTTATGCAACAGTCTACCCCTTATCTCTCATTTCGCGGCATCACCATGACGTTCCCTGGCGTAAAGGCCTTGTCCGATATCAGTTTTGACTGCTACCCAGGACAGATCCACGCGCTGATGGGCGAAAATGGCGCAGGCAAATCGACGCTGCTGAAAATCCTCAGTGGTAACTACATCCCCACCGCGGGCCACCTGCAGATCGGCGGTCAGCAGATGGCGTTCACCAATACGATGGCGGCGCTCAACGCCGGCGTGGCGATTATCTATCAGGAGCTGCATCTGATCCCGGAGATGACCGTCGCCGAAAATATCTATCTTGGCCAGCTGCCGCACAGAGGCGGCATCGTCAACCGCTCGCTGCTCAACTACGAGGCCCGCCTGCAGCTTGAGCATCTGGGGCTGGATATCGACCCGGAGACGCCGCTGAAGTATCTCTCCATTGGCCAGTGGCAGATGGTGGAGATTGCCAAAGCGCTGGCGCGTAACGCCAAAATTATCGCCTTCGATGAACCGACCAGTTCGCTCTCCGCCCGGGAGATCGACAACCTGTTTCGCGTTATCCGCGAGCTACGGGAGGAGGGGCGCGTCATCATCTATGTTTCACACCGGATGGAAGAAATTTTTGCCCTCAGCGATGCCATCACCGTCTTTAAAGATGGCCGCTACGTCTGCACCTTTGATGATATGCCGAGCGTCAGCCACGACGCGCTGGTTCAGGCGATGGTGGGGCGCAATCTGGGGGATATTTACGGCTGGAAACCTCGCCCCTACGGCGAAGAGCGGCTGCGTCTGGAGGAGGTCAAGGCCCCGGGCGTGCGCACGCCGGTCAGCCTCTCGGTGCGCAGTGGCGAAATCGTCGGCCTGTTTGGGCTGGTGGGCGCCGGGCGCAGCGAACTGATGAAAGGTCTGTTCGGCGGGACGCGGATCACCGGCGGTCAGGTGTATATCGATGGCCAGCCCGTCGACATACGCAAACCGGCCCAGGCCATCCAGGCCGGGATGATGCTGTGCCCGGAAGATCGTAAAGCGGAGGGGATTATTCCGGTTCACTCCGTGCGCGACAACATCAATATCAGCGCCCGGCGCAAGCATATCCACGCCGGGTGCCTGATCAACAACGCCTGGGAGGCGGACAACGCCGATCAGCATATCCAGTCGCTGAACATTAAAACGCCGGGCCCGGAACAGCTGATCATGAACCTGTCTGGCGGCAACCAGCAGAAAGCGATCCTGGGTCGCTGGCTGTCGGAAGAGATGAAGGTGATCCTGCTCGATGAGCCCACCCGCGGTATCGATGTCGGCGCCAAACATGAAATTTACAACGTGATATATGGCCTCGCCGCCTCCGGTGTCGCCGTGGTATTTGCCTCCAGCGACCTGCCGGAAGTGCTGGGCGTCGCCGACCGCATCGTGGTGATGCGTGAAGGGCAAGTCGCCGGCGAACTGCTGCATGAAGAAGCCAATGAACAGCAGGCGTTAAGCCTTGCGATGCCAAAAGTGAGTCAGGCTGTCGCCTGAGTAAGGAGTAAATGATGTCATCAGTGACTACGTCCGGCGCTACCCGCTCTGCCTTTAGCTTTGCCCGTATCTGGGATCAGTTTGGCATGCTGGTGGTGTTTGCGGTGCTGTTTATCGGCTGCGTAATTTTTGTGCCTAACTTTGCCTCATTCGTCAATATGAAGGGGCTGGGGCTGGCGATCTCGATGTCCGGGATGGTGGCCTGCGGTATGCTCTTCTGCCTGGCCTCCGGCGATTTCGACCTGTCGGTGGCGTCGGTTATCGCCTGTGCCGGGGTCACTACCGCGGTGGTGATTAACCTGAGCGAAAGCCTGTGGCTGGGGATTGCCGCCGGTCTGCTGCTGGGGGCGATCAGTGGCCTGGTCAACGGCTTTGTCATTGCCCGCCTGAAGATCAACGCCCTGATCACCACGCTGGCCACTATGCAGATTGTCCGCGGTCTGGCCTACATTATCTCCGACGGTAAAGCGGTGGGGATCGAAGATGAACGCTTCTTCACCCTCGGTTACGCCAACTGGTTTGGTCTGCCGGCGCCGATCTGGCTGACGGTCGCCTGCCTGGTGGTTTTCGGATTATTACTAAACAAAACCACCTTTGGCCGTAATACGCTGGCTATAGGCGGCAATGAAGAGGCGGCGCGTCTGGCCGGTGTTCCGGTGGTGCGCACCAAGATTATTATCTTTGTGCTCTCCGGTCTGGTATCGGCTGCGGCGGGAATTATCCTGGCGTCGCGGATGACCAGCGGCCAGCCGATGACCTCGATTGGCTATGAGCTGATTGTTATTTCGGCCTGTGTGCTGGGCGGGGTATCGCTGAAGGGCGGGATCGGCAAGATCTCCTACGTGGTGGCCGGGATCCTGATCCTCGGGACCGTGGAGAACGCGATGAACCTGCTGAACATCTCGCCGTTCTCACAATACGTCGTGCGCGGGGTCATCCTGCTGGCGGCGGTAATTTTTGACCGCTACAAACAAAAAGCCAAACGTGCGGCCTGATTTCAGGCATAACTTTTAAGTCTACAGAGTAATTACCGCCAGCGCCCGTTTCGCTGGCGGTAACTATCAAAAATGGCGAGGTTGGTCACACTGTCTATACTTACATGGCTAACATATAATTAACAACCAGCTTCGGCTGGCCATGATAAGGAGGAAACAGGGTGGATAACCAGATATCTGTACCGCCTGCGCTAACCGGAAACTACGCTTTTTTCTTTGACCTCGACGGTACTCTTGCCGATATCCAGCCGCACCCCGATCAGGTGGTGATACCCGACAACACGCTGCAGGCGCTCAACGCGCTGGCCCGGCAGCAGGGCGGGGCGGTGGCATTGATTTCAGGGCGCTCAATGTCTGAACTTGACGCGCTAACCCATCCCTGGCGGCTACCGCTGGCCGGTGTTCACGGGGCTGAACGCCGTGATATCAATGGTAAAACCTATATTGTCTCTCTGCCGTCGGCTCTGCGCGATGAAATCGCGGCTGAGCTGACCTCGGCGTTGCAGGCGCTCCCCGGGTGCGAGCTGGAGAGTAAAGAGATGGCCTTCGCGCTCCACTACCGCCAGGCGCCGCAGCAGCAGAGCGCGGTGCTGGAGCTGGCGCAGCGCATCGTTCAGCGCTACCCGCTGCTGGCGCTACAGCTTGGCAAGTGCGTAGTGGAGATTAAACCCCGCGGTGTCAACAAAGGGGAGGCGATCACCGCCTTCATGCAGGAAGCGCCGTTTGCCGGTCGCGAACCGGTTTTTGTCGGCGATGATTTGACCGACGAAGCGGGATTCAGCGTGGTTAATCAACTGCAGGGAATGTCGATAAAAGTGGGCGCCGGGGAAACCCAGGCGCACTGGCGGTTGGCGGATGCCGCCGCCGTAAGGACGTGGTTGCAACATCTGGCGTATGACGCGCAAACCGAAAGGAGGGATGACCATGAGTCGTTTAGTCGTAGTCTCTAACCGTATCGCCTTACCGGACGATAAAAAATCGAGCGCTGGCGGTCTGGCCGTCGGCATCCTGGGGGCACTGAAAGCGGCAGGGGGTCTGTGGTTTGGCTGGAGCGGCGAAATTGGCGATGACCAGCAACCGCTGAAGCAGGTCTCCCGCGGAAATATTTCATGGGCGTCGTTCAACCTTAATGAACGTGACCATGATGAATACTACAACCAGTTCTCTAATGCCGTGCTGTGGCCGGCCTTCCATTATCGTCTTGATCTGGTCAGCTTCCAGCGCGAAGCCTGGGAGGGATATCAGCGAGTCAATGCCATGCTGGCGGACAAGCTTCTGCCGCTGATCGAGCCAGACGATACGCTGTGGATCCATGATTACCATCTGCTGCCCTTCGCCAGCGAACTGCGCAAGCGTGGGGTCAACAACCGGATCGGCTTCTTTTTGCATATTCCGTTCCCGACGCCGGAGATTTTTAACGCGCTACCGCCGCACGCTGAGCTGCTGGAGCAACTGTGCGATTACGACCTGTTGGGCTTCCAGACTGAAAGCGACAGAACCGCGTTTCTTGACAGCATTGCCATGCAGACCCGACTCTCCGACCTCGGAGACAAACGCTATCAGGCGTGGGGTAAGGCGTTCAGCACTGAGGTTTATCCGATAGGGATCGATCCGGACGAGATTACGCGCAACGCCAAAGGTCCGCTGCCGCCGAAACTGGTCCAGCTGAAAAACGAGCTCAAAAACGTGAAGAATATCTTCTCGGTGGAGCGGCTTGACTACTCGAAAGGGTTGCCGGAGCGGTTCCTCGCCTATGAGACGCTGCTCGAAAAGTATCCTCAGCATCACGGCAAGATACGTTATACCCAGATCGCACCGACCTCCCGCGGCGATGTGCAGGCCTATCAGGATATCCGCCACCAGCTGGAAACCGCATCCGGGCGCATCAATGGCCAGTTTGGCCAGCTTGGCTGGACCCCGCTCTACTACCTGAACCAGCATTTTGATCGTAAGCTGCTGATGAAGGTCTTCCGCTACTCTGACGTCGGCCTGGTGACGCCCCTGCGCGATGGTATGAACCTGGTGGCGAAGGAATACGTGGCGGCGCAGGATCCGGATAACCCTGGCGTACTGGTCCTGTCGCAGTTTGCCGGCGCGGCGCAGGAGCTGACCAGCGCCCTGATCGTCAACCCCTACGATCGCGACGAGGTTGCCGCCGCGCTGGATCGCGCCCTTAGCATGCCGCTGGCGGAACGTATTGCCCGTCATTCTGCGATGCTGGACGTGATCAGAGAAAATGATATTCATAACTGGCAGGCGCGCTTTGTCGACGATCTGCAGCATATTTCACCGCGCAGTGAGGAGAGCCGCCTGCGGGGGAAGATAGCCACGTTCCCTAAACTGGCCTAGTTCAGGAAAAGGGCTAACCGGCGTTAGCCCTTTTCAAGGGAAACCAGCAGGACATCGACGCCGCAGCTGCCGACGATATTTTTCGCCGAGCAGGTGGCGCGCGAAAAAAGGGAATGGTTATGATTGCCGCAGATCACCAGATCGACCTGGTGCGACCGGCAGAAGTCCTTAATATGATGGCCCAGTTCGCCGCAGGCGATGGTCATTTTCTCTATCGGGTAGTCCGCGTGACGCGCCAGCTCGTTGAGAAAATCACGTGTCTCTTCCTGCATCACCTCGCGCAGATTTTCCATCATCGGCGCAGCGAACTGGTTATACAGCTCCGGATCCGTGGCGAGGGTGATAAAGCTCACTTTCGCGTTCACGGGCCGGGCAATCGACACCGCTTTTTTAATTAATACCTGACTCTCCGGCGTTGGCGCGACGGCAACCAGCAGATGTGAATAAGGCATCTGGCCTCCTTGAGATACGCGGAATAACCCTTTCTTTCCTTCTTTCTTTACTCCTGTTTACCCGGCTGCGCAAGGGCCGATCCCGGGATTTGCGAGCCTCTTCGCCAGTCGGTGTTTTTCCGGCCAGATCACAATGGTGAACCTGTCTTTTGATTTAAAAGAAATGCCGTTTTATAAATGAGTGAAGTGAAGACGTCATCTCTTTGTCATTTTGCCACCAGCGGCGGTTGCGTGGCAAAAGCACAAAGGTAACGTCGTTTCGCTGCTTTTAGTGTAGCCAGGTACCCACTCCCTTCCGGTGGCAAATCCGGAAAGATTGTCGGCGTTCTCTTAAAAAAAGACACAGGATCACGGCGATGAAAACACGAAAGATTGGACTGGCTAACTACCTGGCCTACGGCGCGGGCGATTTCCTCGGCGCCGGCACCACGGCGCTAACCGCCGCATGGCTGCTCTACTTTTACACCACCTTCTGCGGACTCTCTCCGATAGAAGCCACGCTGATATTCGCTTCCGCCCGCGTACTGGATGCGGTGGTGAGCCCGCTGATGGGCTTTCTCACCGATAACTTCGGCACCACCTGGCTCGGCAAGCGCTTCGGCCGCAGAAAATTCTTTATTCTGCTCGGCATCCCGTGCGTATTCAGCTACTCGGCGATGTGGGTTGGCGAGATGGGCTTCTGGTACTACCTGCTCACCTATCTGCTGTTTGATATGGTCTACACCATGATTCTGGTGCCCTACGAGACGCTGGTGCCGGAGATGACCGATGACTTTAAACAGAAAACCAAATTCTCCGGCGCGCGCATCTCAATGGCGCAAATGTCGGCGATTTTAGCCTCCTTTCTGCCGGGGATCCTCCTTACCTGGCTCGGCAAAGACAATGCCAGCTCGTTCTTTTATGCCAGTCTGGTGTTCTCGGTCCTGTGCGCGGTGATGCTGACCTTCGTCTGGTGTTTCACCTGGGAGCGGCCGCGTGAGGCCTGGTCAGAGGCGGCGCTGCGGGCGGAAGCGGAAAAACAGAACTTAACCCTCGCCCAGAGCCTCAATCGCCTGGTGATTGAGCTGAGCTCCACGCTGCGGATAAAAATTTTCCGCCAGCACCTCGGCATGTATCTGGGGGGCTATATCGCCCAGGACGTCTTCAATGCCGTGTTCACCTATTACGTGGTCTTTGTTCTGATGCAGGAGGCCTCTGTCGCCTCGAATCTGCTGGGAACGATGGCGATTTTCCAGTTTATCGCCGTGATCGCCATGATCCCGCTGTGCATTCGCTTTGGCCCCGCGCCGTCGTACCGCATGGTGGTGGTCCTCTTTGGCCTGAGCTCGCTCTCCTATGCGCTGCTCTATTACGCCGGACTGAGCGACGTCTATTCGTTATTGCTGCTCATCTCTGCTGTCGCCGGACTGGGACGCGGCGGGATTAACTACGTACCGTGGAATACCTACACCTATATTGCCGACGTCGACGAAGCGATCACCGGCCAGCGCCGGGAGGGGATTTTTGCCGGCATCATGACGCTGACCCGCAAAGCCTCGCAGGCGGGGGCGGTGATGCTGGTGGGCATCATCATGCAGCTGTCGGGGTTTGTCTCCGGGCAAAAAATACAGCCTGAAGGGGTCAGCCATACCATTTTGCTGATCCTCAGCGTCGGCACGCTGGTGGTCTTAGCCTGCGGCTTCCTCGTTTCGCTGCGCTTCAAACTCAATCTGCATACCCACAGCGTCCTGCGCAGCGAAACCCTAAGAATGCGCGAAAGCGGTCACGCCCAGCCGGAACTGACCAGTGCAGAACACCGCGCGGTCGTCGAGATGCTGGCGGGGATGCCCTACGACTGCCTGTGGGGAAATAACAATATTGGCTACCTGAATCGTCATAAACCTGCTGCCCCGGCGCTCACCCAGGGCGGCGCTTTGAATTCGACATATACCCGAGGTTAACAACATGAAAGTTTGGCCGGTAAAACATAGCCCATTACTCTGTCAGCCTGAGCGTTTTATCGCCCGTAGCGAACTGCAGGCGCTCATCCGCAACGTGACGCAAAACCTGGTGAATATTAAGGATGAGAGCGGGCAATTTTTACTGCGCCTGGATGACGGGCGCGTTATTGATACCAAAGGCTGGGCCGGCTGGGAGTGGACCCACGGCGTCGGGCTGTATGGCATCTATCAGTATTATCAGCAAACCGGCGATCTCGAGATGCGCGATATCATTGACCGCTGGTTTGCCGACCGTTTCGCCGAGGGGGCAACGACCAAAAACGTCAACACTATGGCGCCGTTCCTGACCCTGGCCTATCGCTTTGAAGAGACCGGATGTAAGGCGTATCTGCCGTGGCTGGAGAGCTGGGCGGAGTGGGCAATGTATGAGATGCCGCGTACCGAGCAGGGCGGCATGCAGCACATCACCCTGGCGGAAGAAAACCACCAGCAAATGTGGGATGACACCCTGATGATGACCGTGTTGCCGTTAGCCAAAATTGGCAAGCTGCTTCACCGTCCGCAGTATGTGGAGGAGGCGACCTATCAGTTCCTGCTCCACGTGCAGAACCTGATGGACCGGGAAACCGGGCTGTGGTTTCACGGCTGGAGCTATGACGGTCGGCATAATTTTGCCCGGGCGCGCTGGGCGCGGGGCAACAGCTGGCTCACTATGGTGATCCCGGATTTTCTTGAGTTAGTGGATCTCCCGGAAGGGAATGCGGTACGGCGCTATCTGACCGAGGTGCTGAACGCGCAAATTGCCGCCTTAGCGAAATGTCAGGACGACAGCGGCCTGTGGCATACCCTGCTGGACGACCCGCACTCTTATCCAGAGGCCTCGGCGACCGCCGGCTTTGCCTACGGCATACTCAAAGCGGTGCGCAAGCGATATGTCGGGCAGCACTATGCCGGGGTGGCTGAAAAAGCGATTCGCGGAATTGTGCAGAATATTTCGCCGCAGGGGGAGCTGCTGCAGACTTCCTTTGGCACCGGAATGGGGTCAGACCTTGATTTCTATCGCCAGATCCCGCTCACCTCGATGCCCTACGGCCAGGCTATGGCGATCCTCTGTCTGACCGAGTATCTGCGCAAGTATTTCTGAGCAGGAGACCCCGCAGGCGCGGCGCCTGAAAAAACTAACCCGGCTTTCGCCGGGTTGGTTTTACATACGTTCGACGGTTTCGATACCGAGGGTATCGAGACCCAGCTTGAGGGTTTTCGCCGTCAGCAGCGCCAGCTTCAGGCGGCTGTTGCGGGTCGCTTCGCTTTCCGCGCTGAGGATCGGGCAGTGCTCGTAGAAACCGGAGAACAGGCCCGCCAGATCGTAGAGGTAGGCGCACATCACGTGCGGCGTCCCTTCGCGAGCGACCACGGAGAGGGTCTCTTCAAACTGCAACAGGCGCGCGGCCAGCTGGGCTTCGCGATCTTCCGCAATCACCACCGGCGCGTCGGTGAGGGCGTTTTCGTCAATCCCGGCTTTGCGGAACACGGAGAGCACGCGGGTATAGGCATACTGCATATACGGCGCAGTGTTGCCTTCGAACGCCAGCATATTATCCCAGTCGAAAACGTAGTCGGTGGTGCGGTTTTTCGACAGGTCGGCGTATTTCACCGCGCCGATACCCACCACTTTCGCCAGATTTTCCAGCTCATCAGCGGACATCTCCGGGTTCTTCTCGGCCACCAGGCGACGCGCGCGCTCCAGCGCTTCGTCCAGCAGATCCGCCAGCTTCACGGTGCCGCCGGCGCGGGTTTTAAACGGCTTGCCGTCTTTACCCAGCATCATGCCGAACATATGGTGTTCCAGCGGAACGGAGTCCGGCACATAGCCTGCTTTACGCACGATGGTCCACGCCTGCATCAGGTGCTGGTGCTGACGGGAGTCGATGTAGTAGAGCACGCGGTCGGCGTGCAGTGTTTCATAGCGATACTTCGCACAGGCGATATCGGTAGTGGTATAGAGGTAGCCGCCATCCTTTTTCTGGATGATGACGCCCATCGGTTCGCCTTCTTTGTTTTTATACTCATCAAGGAACACCACGGTGGCGCCTTCGCTCTCCACGGCCAGCCCTTTGGCTTTCAGATCGGCGACGATCCCCGGCAGCATCGGGTTGTACAGGCTTTCGCCCATCACGTCATCGCGGGTCAGCGTCACATTCAGGCGATCGTAGGTGATCTGGTTCTGCGACATGGTGATGTCCACCAGCTTACGCCACATCTGCAGGAAGTACTCATCGCCGCCCTGCAGCTTAACCACGTAGCTGCGCGCGCGCTCGGCGAAGGCTTCGTCTTCGTCGTAGTGTTTTTTCGCTTCGCGATAAAAACCTTCGAGGTCGGCCAGGGCCATCTCGCCGGCGTTTTCCTGCTGCTGTTTTTCCAGATACGCGATCAGCATGCCGAACTGGGTGCCCCAGTCGCCGACGTGGTTGGCGCGGATCACCTTATGGCCCAGGAACTCCAGGGTACGGACCGAGGCATCGCCAATGATGGTCGAACGCAGATGGCCGACGTGCATCTCTTTCGCCACGTTTGGCGCCGAGTAGTCGACGACGATGGTCTGTACCTGCGGCGTGGCGACGCCCAGGCGTTCTGACTGCAGCGCGCGGTTGACGTTGTCCGCCAGGAACGCGGGGTCGAGGAAAATATTGATAAAGCCCGGCCCGGCGATTTCAACCTTGCTGGCAATGCCGTTGAGGTCAAGATGAGACAGTACCTGCTCTGCAAGTTGTCGCGGCGCCATGCCCAGCTTTTTGGCGACAGCCATCACGCCGTTGGCCTGATAGTCACCGAACTGAACTTTTGCTGACTGGCGGACCTGAGGTTCGCAATCGGCAGGCGCGCCTGCCGCGATCAGGGCCTGGCTGACTTTTTCTGAGAGAAGAGCCTGAATATTCACCGGAATACCTTACGTGTAATGCGCCAGCCCCCGAGGGAGGCGGCGCCGGAATGTGGACAAATTAGGGCGGGAGTATACTGCATTTGTCCCCGTCCGTCAGCATCGCGCGCGGCGCGGCGGCATGGGCAATCCATCGTCGGTCGGTCACGCAGCGGCAGGGTGGCGGTTGGTCCGCGGCCTAAAACACGGTAGATTAGCCTTTTTATAATTGATGAACATAAGTGACGAGCAAACCCATGGCGAACTGGCAGCAGATTGAACAACTGGCCGATATTACGGCGGATCTCCCGCGATTTTCCGATGCGCTACAGCGCTTCGCTGCGCGACTGGGACTGGAGATCGGCGGGCTCGACGCCGACCATATCTCCCTGCGCTGTCATCAGAACGCCACCGCGGAGCGCTGGCGCAGTGGGCTGGCGCAGTGCGGAACCCTGCTGTCGGAGAATATGATCAACGGTCGGCCTATCTGCTTGTTTAAACTGGCGGAGCCGGTCTGCGTGGCGCACTGGCGCTTTCATATCGTTGAGCTGCCGTGGCCGGGTGAAAAGCGTTATCCCCATGAAGGCTGGGAGCATATTGAAATTGTCCTGCCCGGCGATCCGGCTACCTTAAATGCCCGCGCTCTGGCGCTGCTGGCCGATGACGGACTCAGCCTGCCGGGGATCGTCGTCAAAACCAGCTCGCCGAAAGGGGAACATGAGCGTCTGCCGAATCCCACCCTGGCGGTCACCGACGGCAGCGTGACGGTCAAATTTCACCCATGGTCTATTGAACAAATCGTCGCCAGCGAGCAAGCCGATACATAACAGTGTGAAGCCGCGCGGCGTCTGCCGCGTGAAATCATGACATGCTGAGAAGGTTGTCTGGATCAGGGAGTGAACAATGGCGGTACTGGAAGTATGTTGTTACAGCGTGGCGTGCGCCCGGGAGGCTGAGCGCTCCGGCGCCGATCGTATTGAACTCTGCGCCGCGCCGCAGGAAGGGGGACTAACACCCTCTTACGGGGTGCTGGTCTCGGTCCGCGAGGCGATTACCCTCCCGGTGCATCCGATTATCCGCCCGCGCGGCGGCGATTTCTGCTACACCGAAGAGGAGTTCGCCGCGATGCTTGGCGATATCCGCATGGTGCGGGAGCTCGGCTTTCCCGGGCTGGTGACCGGCGTGCTGAATGCCGATGGTCAGGTCGATATCCCGCGGATGAAAAAAATAATGGCCGCGGCCGGGCCGCTGGCGGTGACCTTTCATCGCGCGTTCGATCTGTGCGCCGACCCGCGTCAGGCCTGGGAGACGCTGGGTGAGCTGGGGGTTAAACGTATCCTGACTTCCGGTCAGCAATCCTCGGCGGAGAAAGGTATTTCATTAATTACGGAACTTATTGCCGCAGGGGATACTCCAATCATTATGGCCGGTGCGGGAGTGCGCGCCGCGAACCTGCCGCTGTTTCTGCAGGCGGGGGTGAAAGAGGTTCATAGCTCTGCAGGCCAGTGGTTGCCATCGGAAATGCGCTTTCGTCATCCAGGCGTTTCGATGTCAGCCGATCCCGATGCGGACGAATACAGACGCTACGCCGTCAATGGCGCAGCGGTGGCGGAGATGAAAAAGATAATTTCCGCTGACAGAAGTTAAACGGTTTTTGCTGCACATCATGTCGCCCAATATGATGATTGCCCGTACCAGGCCCCTGCCCATTAAACAGGGGCCTTTTTTTATCTCGCTTTCTTCGCCAGCGACTGCTGCGTTTCCGGTTTGGTGGCGATAATCACCGCGCGCAGCGGCGCCGGATAGCCTTCCACGGTTTTGCGCTGATCCTGTGGGTCGAGGAAATCGGCCAGCGATTCGCTGGTCATCCATTCGGTGCGCCGCTGCTCTTCCGTCGAGGTGACGCAGGCGTCGACGATGCGCACATCGATAAACCCGCACTTCTCCAGCCACATTTTCAGGGCCGCCGCGGAGGGAATAAAATAGACGTTGCGCATCTGCGCATAGCGATCGCCCGGAACCAGCACCGTATTTTCATCGCCTTCGACCACCAGCGTCTCCAGTACCAGCTCGCCACCCGGCGCCAGCTGATCTTTCAGCTGCCACAGGTGGTCCAGCGGCGAGCGGCGATGGTAGAGCACGCCCATCGAGAACACGGTGTCAAAGGCCTCCAGCGCCGGGAGCTGCTCGATGCCCAGCGGCAGGAGATGCGCCCGCTGGTCGTTGCCAAGCAGCTTACGCACCGCTTCAAACTGGCACAGGAACAGCTGGGTGGGATCGATGCCGACCGCCAGATGCGCGCCCGCGCCGATCATCCGCCACATGTGATAGCCGCTGCCGCAGCCCACGTCGAGGATGGTCCGTCCGCTAAGATCGGACAGATGCGGCAGGACGCGCTCCCATTTCCAGTCGGAGCGCCATTCGGTATCGATGTTGATGCCATACAGCGAATAAGGGCCTTTGCGCCATGGCATCAGGTTTTTAAGCAGGTTTTCTACCCGCAGCCGATGGCCTTCGCTGAGCGGCGTTTCGCTTTCGGCGGTGACGCTGTGCAGGAGGTCCAGACGCCAGGGCGTTAATTCCGGAAGAAACTCAACGGCGCGCTCCCATTCGCGAAACTTGCCGTGCAGGGCCTCGCGCTGCCAGGCGGCTACCTGGGCAGGCAGCGTCTCCAGCCAGTGAGACAGCGGGCTTTTGGCGATCAGCTGATAAAAGTTACTGAAGTCGATCATGCCTGCTCCCCGGATTTTACTGCCACCAGCGAGCCAAAGTTAAAGCACTGGAACCACAGTTCAGCATGTTCGAACCCCGCCTGACGCAGGCGTTTTTTATGGGTTTCCACAGAGTCGGTCAGCATCACGTTTTCCAGCATGCTGCGTTTCTGGCTAATCTCCAGCTCGCTGTAGCCGTTCGCGCGCTTAAAGTCATGATGCATATTGAACAGCAGCTCACCGACGTGGGCGTCTTCGAAGCTGAATTTCTCCGAGAGCACCAGCGCGCCGCCGGGATTCAGCCCCTGATAGACTTTATTCAGGATCGCCTGACGATCGCCCGGCTCAAGGAACTGAATGGTAAAGTTCAGGATCACCAGCGAGGCGTTTTCAATGGCCACATCGCGGATATCCCCTTCAATCACCTCGACCGGCGTCGGCGCTTTATAGGCGTCAATATGGCGACGGCAGCGCTCCACCATCGCCGGGGAGTTGTCGATGGCGATAATGCGACATCCCGGATGGCTAATATTGCGGCGCACGGAGAGGGTGGCGGCGCCCAGCGAACAGCCAAGATCGTAAACCTGGGTGTGGGGCTGAACGAAGCGCTCGGCCAGCATGCCGATCATCGAGATGATATTGGAGTAGCCAGGCACAGAACGCTGGATCATATCGGGGAAGACTTCAGCAACCCGTTCATCAAAGGTCCAGTCGCCGAGGCTGGCAATCGGCGCGGAAAAAAGCGTATCGCGGTGAGACATAACGTTAAACCCGAAAAAACGAAAACGGCGTATTGTGCGCTAACGGAGGGAGAAAACCAACTCCCAGGGCATATACCAGAGATTGGCCAGCACCATCAGCAACAACGCGCACCAGGTGGCGCTCATGCCGGAACGGCGCCAGTGGTAGACGCGGTGATGAAAACCCCAAGAGTGCATCAGTCGTCCGACGATCAATAAAATGCCGCAAACGTGCACCATCCAGGTCTGGGCGCCGTTCATCTCCATAAATAACAGTAAAATGAGGCCAATCGGCACATATTCGACGGCATTGCCGTGAACGCGGATGGCGACCTGCAGCTCGCTGAAGCCGCCGTCGCCGTAGCCTACATGGTATTGGGTGCGCAAACGCACCACGTCAAATGAGAACTTCACTAACAATAACGCACCTAAAACGGCATACAGCGCGCTGACCATACGAAAACTCCCTTTAACTCTGGCAGATGGCTCCGGATATGATAGCAGGATATCAGAAAAGAGAAGATTGCTGCGGAATCGACGGCGCATTTCCTGCCGCCGGCAGGGCGGCGCGCAGATCGCCCCACAGGGTATCGACCAGCGTCGGCGCGTAGGCAATATCGGGGGTATGCAGGAACAGCCACGGCGTCCCTGACTGATGCCATTTCGGCAGCGTCTGCAGCCAGACGCGAAACAGTTCCCGGTTATGGACCATATCGTCGCCGCCGATAAAGCGCACCATTGGCTGCCGGGCGGTCATCACCGCATGCACCGGCACCTTCGGTTTCTTTTGTTGCGCGTCGATCATCGCCGGACTGGTGGCCGCGGCGCTATGGACCGGGCGGCTGTCGAGGATCACGCGGTTGACGCTGCGCTGGTGCAGCCCGCGGTTGAGCTGCTGTTCTGCTTCCCCTTTGGCGAAGAACTCGGGGTGACGAACTTCGACGCCGTAGGTGAAATCCTTCGGCAGTGCGTCGAGAAAATGCCATAGCGCCGGGAGATCGCGAGGGCCGAAGGTCGCCGGCAGCTGCAGCCAGTACTGGCCGATGCGCGAGGCCAGCGGCGCCAGGCGGGTGAAGAATTCACGGCTTAAATCGTCGCAGTGGCGCAGGGCGGCCTGGTGCGAGATAGTCGCCGGGAATTTAAAGCAGAAGCGGAAGTCATCGTGGGTCTGCTCGTACCAGCGGGCGACAATCTCCGGCTTCGGTAGCGCATAAAGGGTGGTGTTGCCCTCGACGCAATTGAAGTGGCGGGCGTACTCTTCAAGGCTGGTGATGCCAAGGCGCACCCATTTCGGGTGCGACCACTGGGGAAGCCCAATATAAATCATAACGCGGCGAGGATCTCCTCGGTGCTGCGCACGCGGCCGATGCGCGGGAAAATATGCGTCATGCTGCCCTGATGCTGCTCGGCGGAGGCGGCGCTGCAGGCATCTTCGGCAATGACCAGGTTAAAACCCAGCTCCCAGGCGTTGCGGGCGGTGGATTCGACGCCGATGTTGGTGGCGATGCCGCAGAGAATAATGGTGTCGATACCGCGGCGACGCAGCTGAAGCTCAAGGTCGGTGCCATAGAACGCGCCCCACTGGCGTTTGGTCACTTCGATATCGCTCTCCTGCTTACCCAGCGTGGCCGGATAGGTCCACCAGTTCTCAGGCAGCGTATGCGCCCCGGCCTGCGCGTCGACAGGCTGTTTCAGCGCTTCGGCGAAATCTGCCGACCAGCCGACGCGGACCATGATGACCGGCGAACCCTGTTGTCGGCACTTGTCTGCCAGGCGGGCGGCGCGAGCCACCACCTCGTCAGCCCGATGTGGGCCGCCGGCAAAAGGCAGAATGCCTTCCTGCAGATCGATCACCACCAGCGCCGTGTTTTTCGCATTGAGTTCTAACATGGTATCCCCGTATCTTCATCTGTTGTCAGGCGGCTACAATACCTTTGCGGCTTCAGCAAAAGGGTAACAAATTTTGTTAATTTATGTGAGTGTGGACGTTAAGCGCGCAGCAAAGCAGCGTACATCGTGCGTCGGACTTATCGAACGACAGAATTTCCAGTATAATAGCCGCCTTTTTTCATTCAGTTGTGACATCAGCTAAAGCTGCGACCTCGTCGCCTGCAGGGCAGACGACAATCCGCCGACGGCTAAGTTAAGGGATATCTCATGCGTACAGAATATTGCGGACAGCTTCGACAGTCCCACGTTGGGCAGCAGGTGACTCTGTGTGGTTGGGTCAACCGCCGTCGCGATCTCGGTAGCCTCATTTTTATCGATATGCGCGACCGCGAAGGCATCGTTCAGGTGTTTTTCGATCCGGATCGTGCGGATGCGTTGAAGTTAGCCTCTGAACTGCGTAATGAGTTCTGCATTCAGGTCACTGGCACCGTTCGCGCGCGTGAAGAGAAAAACATCAACGCGGACATGGCCACCGGCGCTATCGAAGTGCTGGCTTCCGATCTGACGATCATTAACCGCTCAGAATCGCTGCCGCTGGACTCCAATCACGTCAACACCGAAGAAGCGCGTCTGAAATACCGCTACCTCGACCTGCGTCGTCCGGAAATGGCGCAGCGTCTGAAAACCCGCGCGAAAATCACCAGCTTTGTGCGCCGCTTTATGGATGACCATGGCTTCCTCGACATCGAAACCCCGATGCTGACCAAAGCCACCCCGGAAGGCGCCCGCGATTACCTCGTGCCTTCCCGCGTGCATAAAGGCAAATTCTACGCGCTGCCGCAGTCGCCGCAGCTGTTCAAACAGCTGCTGATGATGTCCGGCTTCGACCGCTACTATCAGATCGTCAAATGCTTCCGCGATGAAGACCTGCGTGCCGACCGTCAGCCTGAATTTACCCAGATCGACGTGGAAACCTCCTTTATGACCGCGCCGCAGGTGCGTGAGATCATGGAAGCGATGGTGCGTCAGCTGTGGCTGGAGATTAAAGGCGTCGATCTGGGCGACTTCCCGATCATGACCTTCGCCGAAGCCGAACGTCGCTACGGCTCCGATAAACCGGACCTGCGTAACCCGATGGAGCTGGTGGACGTCGCCGACCTGCTGAAATCAGTGGAGTTCGCGGTCTTTGCCGGCCCGGCCAACGATCCGAAAGGGCGCGTGGCGGCGCTGCGCGTGCCGGGCGGGGCTTCTCTGACCCGCAAGCTGATCGACGAATACGGCAACTTTGTCAAGATCTACGGCGCGAAAGGGCTGGCCTATATTAAAGTGACCGAACGTGCCAAAGGCATGGACGGGATCAACAGCCCGGTGGCCAAGTTCCTGACCGCTGAAATCGTGGAAGCGATCCTCGACCGCACCGGCGCGCAGGACGGAGACATGATCTTCTTCGGCGCCGACAACAAGAAAGTGGTGGCCGACGCGCTGGGCGCGCTGCGTCTGAAGCTGGGCAAAGATCTGAGCCTGACTGACGAGAGCAAATGGGCGCCGCTGTGGGTGATCGATTTCCCGATGTTCGAAGATGACGGTGAAGGCGGCCTGACGGCGATGCACCATCCGTTCACCTCGCCGAAAGATATGACGGCGGACGAGCTGAAAGCTGCGCCGGAAGAGGCCGTGGCCAACGCCTACGATATGGTCATTAACGGTTATGAAGTCGGCGGCGGTTCGGTGCGTATCCACCGCGGCGACATGCAGCAGACGGTATTTGGTATTCTGGGCATTAACGAACAGGAACAGCGTGAGAAATTCGGCTTCCTGCTCGATGCGCTGAAATACGGTACCCCGCCGCATGCGGGCCTGGCGTTCGGTCTTGACCGTCTGACCATGCTGCTGACCGGCACCGATAACATCCGCGACGTTATCGCTTTCCCGAAAACCACCGCGGCCGCCTGCCTGATGACCGAAGCGCCAAGCTTCGCCAATCCGGCGGCGCTCAGTGAACTGGGTATTCAGGTTGTGGAGAAAGAGGCAAAAGCGTCTCTGGAGAACAAGTAATATGTCATTTAAGCTGCCCGTTTCGGTGCTGGTGGTGATTTACGCCGAAGATACCAAACGGGTGCTGATGTTGCAGCGGCGCGACGATCCCGCGTTCTGGCAGTCGGTCACCGGCAGCCTGGAAGCAGGAGAGACCGCGCTGCAGGCCGCCGCGCGTGAAGTAAAGGAAGAGGTCGCCATTGACGTTGCCTGCGAGCAACTGACCTTAATCGACTGTCAGCGCACGGTGGAGTTCGAGATATTTTCTCATTTGCGTCATCGCTATGCGCCGGGAGTGGAGCGTAATACGGAATTTTGGTTCTGTCTTGCGCTGCCTCATGAGCGGGAAATTACCTTTACCGAACATCTGGCCTACCGCTGGGTCAGCGCGACGGAAGCCGCTGCGCTGACCAAGTCGTGGAGCAACCGGCAGGCGATTGAAGAATTTGTAATTAACGCCGCCTGAAAGGGCGCGCTTTTTGGAGAGTTTTTTATGGCAGGTCATAGTAAATGGGCCAACACCAAACACCGCAAAGCGGCACAGGATGCCAAGCGCGGTAAAATCTTTACGAAAATCATTCGCGAACTGGTTACCGCAGCGCGTCTGGGCGGCGGCGATCCGGCGTCCAACCCGCGTCTGCGTGCGGCGGTGGATAAAGCGCTGTCTAACAACATGACCCGCGACACCCTGAACCGCGCCATCGCGCGCGGCGTCGGCGGCGATGAAGACGCGAACATGGAAACCATCATTTATGAAGGCTATGGCCCTGGCGGTACCGCGGTGATGGTGGAATGTCTGTCCGACAACCGTAACCGTACCGTTGCGGAAGTGCGTCACGCCTTCACTAAAACCGGTGGTAACCTCGGCACCGACGGTTCCGTCTCCTACCTGTTCAGCAAAAAAGGCGTCATCTCCTTCGAGAAAGGCGATGAAGACACCATCATGGAAGCGGCGCTGGAAGCTGGCGCTGAAGACGTGGTGACCTATGACGACGGCGCGATCGACGTCTACACCGCCTGGGAAGAGATGGGCGCCGTGCGCGACGCGCTGGAAGCCGCTGGCCTGAAAGCCGACGCTGCCGAAGTCTCGATGATCCCGTCCACCAAAGCGGATATGGATGCCGAGACGGCGCCGAAGCTGCTGCGTCTGATCGATATGCTCGAAGACTGCGACGACGTGCAGGAAGTGTACCATAACGGCGAGATCTCCGACGAGGTCGCAGCCACCCTGTGATGCAGTCGCATCCACGGTTAACCGGAGGCGCGTGATGGCTATTATTCTCGGCATTGACCCGGGGTCGCGCGTTACCGGTTATGGCGTGATCCGTCAGGTTGGCCGGCAGCTGAGCTACCTTGGCAGCGGCTGTATCCGCACCAAAGTGGACGATTTGCCGTCGCGGCTGAAGCTGATCTACGCCGGAGTGACGGAGATCATCACCCAGTTCCAGCCTGACTTTTTCGCCATTGAGCAGGTCTTTATGGCCAAGAATGCCGACTCGGCGTTAAAGCTCGGGCAGGCGCGCGGGGTGGCGATCGTGGCGGCGACCAATCAGTCGTTACCGGTGTTTGAATATGCCGCCCGCCAGGTTAAGCAGACGGTTGTCGGCATCGGCAGCGCTGAAAAGAGTCAGGTCCAGCACATGGTGCGCACCCTGCTCAAGCTGCCTGCCAATCCGCAAGCGGATGCGGCGGATGCGCTGGCGATCGCCATCACCCATTGCCATGTCAGCCAGAATGCCGCGCAGATCAGCGAGACCCGGCTCAATCTGGCGCGAGGGCGCTTACGATAATCGCAAATCAGGCTGGATATCTATCCAGCCTTTTTTTATGATACCGCCAGATACTTAGACCATAACGCAGGAGCCCCACGTGATAGGCAGACTCAGAGGCATCATTCTCGAAAAACAACCCCCGCTGGTGTTGCTGGAAACGGCGGGCGTCGGCTATGAAGTGCACATGCCAATGACCTGCTTCTATGAGCTGCCGGAGGCCGGGCAGGAGGCGATTGTCTTCACCCACTTTGTGGTGCGTGAAGATGCCCAGCTGCTGTATGGGTTTAACAACAAACAGGAGCGTACCCTGTTTAAAGAACTGATCAAAACCAACGGCGTAGGGCCAAAGCTGGCGCTGGCGATCCTCTCCGGCATGTCGGCGCAGCAGTTCGTCAACGCCGTTGAGCGGGAAGAGGTCGCCTCGCTGGTGAAGCTGCCGGGGATTGGCAAAAAAACCGCTGAACGCCTGATCGTTGAGATGAAAGACCGCTTCAAAGGGCTGCACGGCGATCTGTTCACCCCGGCCGCCGATCTGGTACTGACCTCACCGGCAGGCCCGACGGCGGACGATGCCGAGCAGGAAGCGGTTGCCGCGCTGGTCGCGCTGGGCTATAAACCGCAGGAGGCCAGCCGGATGGTCAGCAAGATCGCGCGCCCGGACGCCAACAGTGAAACGCTAATCCGCGAAGCGCTGCGCGCCGCGTTGTGAGGTAAGGGATGATTGAAGCAGACCGGCTGGTATCGGCAGACAGCAGCGGCTTCGAAGAGGCCGCTGACCGCGCCATCCGCCCAAAATTGCTGGCAGAGTATGTCGGCCAGCCGCAGGTGCGTTCGCAGATGGAGATCTTTATCCAGGCGGCGAAGCTGCGCGGCGACGCCCTCGATCACCTGCTGATTTTTGGCCCGCCAGGGTTGGGGAAAACCACCCTGGCCAATATCGTCGCCAATGAAATGGGGGTGAATCTGCGTACCACCTCCGGCCCGGTGCTGGAGAAAGCGGGCGATCTCGCCGCGATGCTCACCAACCTTGAACCGCACGATGTGCTGTTTATCGATGAGATCCATCGCCTCTCGCCGGTGGTGGAAGAGGTGCTCTATCCGGCAATGGAAGATTACCAGCTGGATATCATGATTGGCGAAGGTCCGGCGGCGCGCTCGATTAAAATCGACCTGCCGCCGTTTACCCTGATCGGCGCCACCACCCGGGCCGGTTCATTGACTTCGCCGCTGCGCGACCGCTTTGGCATCGTGCAGCGTCTGGAGTTCTATCAGATCCCCGATCTGCAGCATATTGTCAGCCGCAGCGCCCGCCATATGGGGCTGGAGATGAGCGACGAGGGTGCGCTGGAAGTGGCCCGCCGTTCACGCGGCACGCCGCGTATTGCCAACCGTCTGCTGCGTAGGGTGCGTGACTTCGCGGAAGTGCGCCACGACGGCACCATCTCCGCCGACATTGCCGCCCAGGCGCTGGATATGCTCAACGTCGATGCGGAAGGGTTCGACTATATGGACCGCAAGCTGCTGCTGGCGGTGATAGATAAGTTCTTCGGCGGACCGGTGGGGCTGGATAACCTCGCCGCCGCGATTGGCGAAGAGCGGGAAACCATTGAAGATGTGCTGGAGCCCTACTTAATTCAGCAGGGTTTTCTGCAGCGTACGCCGCGGGGAAGAATGGCGACGGTGCGCGCCTGGAATCATTTCGGGATTACGCCGCCGGAGATGCCGTAGTTCGCTACGGATGTGTCGTTCATCGGGAGACCCGGTCAGCAGCGCGACCGGGTTTTTCATTTTTAGCTGGCGGCTTTTTTCGTCATGCTGAGAATAAACAGCGCCGCGGCGCACAGCACCACCGATGGACCGGCCGGCGTGTCGTAGAAAGCCGAGAAGGTTAACCCGCCGGTGACGGCCAGCATGCCCACGCTCACCGCCACGGCGGCCATCTGCTCCGGCGTGCGGGCAAAACGGCGGGCGGTGGCGGCCGGGATAATCAGCAGGGAAGTGATGATCAGCGCCCCGACGAACTTCATCGCCACGCCGATAGTCAGGGCGGTGACCAGCATCAACAGCAGCTTGACCCGCTGCAGCTTCACACCATCGACAAACGCCAGGTCCGGACTGATGGTCATCGCCAGCAGATTCCGCCACTGCCAGAGCAGAATGCCAATCACAATCACCACGCCCATGGCAATGGCGATCAGGTCCTGCGGGGTGACCGCCAGCAGATCGCCGAACAGGTACGCCATCAGATCGACGCGGACGTTAGACATCAGGCTGACCACCACCAGCCCCAGGGAGAGCGCGCTGTGCGCCATGATGCCCAGCAGGGTATCGATCGCCAGATGCGGCCGTTTTTCCAGCCATACCAGCCCGCCGGCCAGCAGCAGGGTGACGGCGATCACCGCATAAAACGGATTGACGTTCAGCAGTAAACCGAAAGCGACGCCGAGCAGCGAGGCATGCGCCAGCGTGTCGCCGAAATAGGACATACGGCGCCAGACCACAAAGGAGCCCAGCGGGCCAGCGGCGCAGGCCAGCATCATCCCGGCCAGCCAGCCAGGTAACAAAAGTTCAATCATTAGCGGCTGTTTCCCCGACGCAGTACAATTCGCCCCTGAAGATCGTGGCGGTGATTATGGTGATGGCGGTAGATCCCCAGCTGTTCCGCGCCGCGTGGGCCGAACATGGAGATAAACTCCGGATGCATTGAGACGACCTCTGGTGCGCCGGAGCAGCAGATATGCTGGTTCAGGCACAATACCTCGTCGGTTTTGGCCATGACCAGATGCAGGTCGTGGGAGACCATCAGCACCGCGCAGTCCAGCTCATGGCGCAGCTGGTCGATAAGATCGTAGAGCGCAACCTGGCCATTGACGTCGACGCCCTGGGTCGGTTCATCCAGCACCAGTAGCTGCGGGCGATTGAGCAGGGCGCGAGCCAGCAGCACGCGCTGGGTTTCTCCGCCGGAAAGTTTTTGCATCGGGGCGTCGATCAGATGCCCGGCCTGCACGCGCTTCAGCGCCGGCAGGATGTCGTCTTTGCGGGTGCCTGGACGCAAACGCAGGAAGCGGCTGACGGTCAGCGGCAGCGTGGCGTCGAGATGCAGTTTCTGCGGCACATAGCCTATCCGCAGGCGTTCTTTGCGCTTGATAACACCCTCTGTCGGTGCTACCAGCCCCAGAACCACCCGCACAAGCGTCGATTTGCCGGCGCCGTTGGGGCCCAGCAGGGTCAATATTTTGCCTGGCGTGAGAGCCAGCGAGATGTCAGACAGCACGCGGCGTTGGCCAAAGGCCACCGAGACATTTTCCAGCGTTACAAGGTTTGTCATAATCATTTAGGGGTTGCACAAGCTAGTGAATGTTATAATATCACATCACACTCACTCGTTTCGATGACTAGACGCATTATGTTACATAAAAATACGCTTCTTTGCGCTGGACTTGGCGCTGTTTTTTTGTTCGCACAGGTACCGCAGGCCAGTGCCGCCGTGGTGACTTCCATGAAACCGCTGGGCTTTATCGCGGCGGCTATCGCCGATGGGGTTACCGACACCCAGGTGCTGCTGCCCGATGGCGCCTCCGAGCATGATTATTCTCTCCGTCCTTCCGATGTAAAACGCTTACAGAACGCAGACTTAGTGGTGTGGATCGGTCCGGAAATGGAAGCCTTTATGGATAGGTCGACGCAAAGCATTGCGGCGAATAAAAAGGTGACTATCGCAGAGCTGGATGGGGTCAAACCGCTGCTGATGACCGGCGCTGACGACGATGACGATCATCATGGTCATGACCATGGCGCAGCGGAAAAAAGTGACGGCGATCACCATCACGGTATCTACAATATGCATCTGTGGTTATCCCCAGAGATAGCGCGGCTTTCGGCGGTTGCAATCCACGATAAATTATTGGAACTTATGCCGCAGAGTCGAGCCAAACTCGACAGCAACCTGCAGCAGTTCGAGGCCGCGCTGGCGGCGACCGACAAGCAGGTTAGCAATGAGCTGGCACCGCTGAAAGGAAAGGGCTATTTCGTTTTTCATGACGCCTACGGTTACTTTGAAAAACACTACGGTTTGACCTCGCTGGGGCATTTTACCGTCAACCCTGAAATACAGCCCGGTGCGCAGCGTTTACACGAAATCAGAACACAACTGGTTGAGCAGAAAGCCACTTGCGTTTTTGCTGAGCCACAGTTCAGGCCAGCGGTTATCGAAGCTGTTGCCCGGGGCACGTCTGTGCGCATGGGGACCCTGGATCCACTGGGTAGCGGAATTAAGCTGGGTAAAGCGAGTTACCCGCAATTCCTCACCCAGCTGGCGAATCAGTATTCGAGCTGCCTGAAAGGAGATTAACGAGGAAGTGAATACGTGCAACAGATAGCCCGCGCTGTCACTCAGGCATTTAACAATCTGCCACGACCTCATCGCGTCATGCTGGGGTCGCTTAGCGTTCTTACCTTAGCGGTCGCCGTCTGGCGACCCTACATTTACCACCCGGAATCCGCCCCCATCGTCAGAACCATTGAACTGGAAAAAAGCGAGATCCGCTCCCTGCTGCCGGAAGCCTCCGAGCCGATCGACCAGGCCCCGCAGGAAGAAGAAGCCATTCCTCAGGATGAACTCGACGAAAAAGCCGATAGCGATGCCGGCGGGCACGAATACGTGGTGTCGACCGGCGATACCCTCAGCAGCATCCTGAACCAGTACGGTATCGATATGGGTGATATCGCCCAGCTCTCCTCCGCCGATAAAGAGTTGCGTAATCTGAAGATTGGCCAGCAGCTCTCCTGGACCCTGACCGCCGACGGCGATCTGCAGAGTCTGACCTGGGAGATGTCCCGCCGCGAAACCCGCACCTACACCCGCGTGGCTAACGGCTTTAAAATGAGCAGCGAGCTGCAGAAAGGCGACTGGGTCAACAGCGTGCTGAAAGGCACCGTCGGCGCCAGCTTTGTCTCCAGCGCGCGCGATGCCGGGCTGACCAGCACGGAAATCAGCGCGGTGATCAAGGCCATGCAGTGGCAGATGGATTTCCGTAAGCTGAAGAAAGGCGATGAGTTCTCGGTATTGATGTCGCGCGAAATGCTTGACGGCAAACGCGAGCAAAGCCAGCTGCTTGGCGTGCGTCTGCGTTCTGACGGGAAGGACTACTTTGCCATCCGTGCCGAAGACGGAAAATTCTACGACCGCAACGGGACGGGGCTGGCGAAAGGCTTTATGCGCTTCCCGACGGCGCGTCAGTTCCGCGTCTCCTCTAACTTTAACCCGCGTCGTCTGAACCCGGTCACCGGGCGCGTCGCGCCGCACCGTGGCGTCGATTTCGCGATGCCGCAGGGAACGCCGGTGCTGGCGGTGGGTGATGGCGAAGTGGTGGTGGCCAAGCGTAGCGGCGCCGCAGGGTATTACGTGGCCATCCGCCACGGCCGTACCTATACCACTCGCTACATGCACCTGCGTAAGCTGCTGGTGAAGCCGGGGCAGAAAGTGAAGCGCGGGGATCGTATTGCGCTGTCGGGGAATACCGGACGCTCAACCGGGCCGCACCTGCACTACGAAGTGTGGATCAACCAGCAGGCGGTCAACCCGCTGACGGCGAAACTGCCGCGTACTGAAGGGCTGAGCGGTTCCGACCGTACCGATTATCTGGCGCAGGTCAAAGAGGTCGTTCCGCAGCTGCGGTTTGACTAACCACCGGTCAGTGGAAAGCCGGTGCCCCAGGGCGCCGGCTTTTTATTTTGTAGGATACCCAACGTCTCGCTACACTATCCCATTATCTTGATTAAGCAGTCGATCTGCGGATTGGGCATGGAAACGAAAAAAAATAATATTGAGTTTATCCCTAAGTTTGAAAAATCTTTTTTACTGCCGCGCTACTGGGGCGCCTGGCTGGGGGTCTTTGCCTTCGCCGGTATTGCGCTGACGCCGCCTTCCTTTCGCGATCCGCTTCTCGGCAAACTCGGTCGTCTGGTCGGGCGTCTGGCGAAAAGCTCGCGCCGCCGGGCGCAGATTAATTTGCTGTATTGCTTCCCGGAAAAAAGCGAGCATGAGCGGGAAACGATCATCGACGCCATGTACGCCTCGGCGCCGCAGGCGATGGTGATGATGGCCGAGCTGGGCCTGCGCGATCCGCAGAAAATTCTCGCCCGCGTCGACTGGCAGGGTAAAGCGATCATCGACGAGCTGCAGCGCAATAATGAAAAGGTGATTTTCCTCGTCCCGCACGCATGGGGCGTGGATATCCCGGCGATGCTGATGGCCTCCGGCGGGCAGAAGATGGCGGCGATGTTCCACAACCAGGGTAACCCGGTCTTCGATTACGTGTGGAATACCGTACGTCGTCGTTTTGGCGGAAGGATGCACGCGCGCAACGACGGGATCAAACCGTTTATTCAGTCGGTGCGCCAGGGTTACTGGGGCTACTATCTCCCCGATCAGGATCACGGCGCCGAGCACAGCGAGTTTGTGGATTTCTTCGCGACCTATAAGGCCACGCTGCCGGCGATTGGCCGTTTAATGAAGGTATGCCGCGCTCGCGTCGTTCCGCTGTTCCCGGTCTACGATGGCAAAACGCATCGCCTGACGGTGCTGGTGCGCCCGCCGATGGACGATCTGCTGGACGCTGACGATACAACGATCGCCCGGCGGATGAACGAAGAGGTGGAGGTGTTTGTTACGCCGCACACCGAGCAGTACACCTGGATCCTGAAGCTGCTGAAGACGCGCAAGCCGGGTGAAATCGAGCCCTACAAACGTAAAGAGCTGTACCCTAAGAAGTAGTCTGCAGGCGCGCCAGTGGGCATTCCCGGCTCACTGGCTATATTGCGTCAGCAACATCATGTTCTCAGCCGCAAGCCGGTAACGATACTCCGGTCGGCCGGTGATACCGTAGTGATTGCTGGTGTAGAGCACGTTGATCTGCTCCAGCCATATCAGGTATTTGCGGCATGAAACTCTGGAGATCTGCAGTGCCGCCGCCAGCTCATTGGTTGAAAAATCTCGCGCCTGATGAGCGATTATCCACCGGCACACCAGTCGAAGCGTTTGCGGCGTCAGCCCTTTCGGCAAGCGGCGGGGGCCGTCCTGTTGTTGAACCCCGCGGCGTAGCAGGGTGTCGATATCCGCCTGGGCGTAGCAGGATTTCGCTTGCTTCGCATCGCGTTTATTGCGCCAGGTTCGCAGGGCTTCCTCAAAGCGCGGAAACTGAAACGGTTTAATCAGGTAATCAACCACGCCATTGCGCAGCGCCGTCTGCACGGTGAGCGCATCGGCGGCGGACGTCATCATGATGACATCAATATTCCGCCCATCTGCGCGAAGCGCCGGCAGCAGGTCCAGGCCGCTCTCCTGTTGCATATAGACATCCAGCAGCAGCAGATCGATCGGCGCCAGATGGCTCAGCATCGCGTTGGCATCGGCGATCGTCGCCGCGACTCCGCAGCAGTGAAAATCAGCTACCTGGCTGATAAACAACCGGTTCAGTTCGGCCACCATAGGATCATCATCGACAATCAGCACATTGAACATGGGTGGTTCCCCCGAGTGGCGGGAAGCCAGCCGGCTTCCCGCGAGATGAGCGATCACAATGACGAACGTTTATACGCGGTGTAGCGCGCTCGCCAGAAGGTTTTATCGATATTCGCCGCCAGCTGCGCCTCGTCAATCTGCGGCGCTACGCCGTCCAGTTGAGCCGCGCGGGCGACCTCTGCGGCAATAGCCCGTGAGATCATCTCGATCTCTTCTACCGGCGGCAGTAAACCGCCGGTTTCGCGGGTCGCCAGAGGCGAGTGGGCGGCCAGCGTTTTACTGCAGGTGATAAGCATTGCTTCGGTGACGCGCTCGGCTTTACTGGCAAGGATCCCCAGCCCCAGACCGGGGAAAATATAGGCGTTGTTGCACTGGGCAATGTCGTAGGTTTTGCCGTCATAGAAGACAGGGTCGAACGGGCTGCCGGTGGCGATGAGCGCGCTACCCCGGGTCCACTCCAGCAGATCCTTCGGCTGGGCCTCGGCTCGGGAGGTGGGGTTAGAGAGCGGCATAATAATCGGACGCGGGCAGTGCCGATGCATCTCTTTCACTATCTCTTCGCTAAACAGCCCCGGCTGGCCTGACACGCCGATCAGCACGGTAGGGTGGACGTTGCGTACGACATCCATCAGCGACAGCTGGGCCGCCTCGGTATCCCAGTGGGCGATACTGGCTCGGGGGGTGACCAGCTCGCGCTGAAAATTGAGCAGATTAGGCATCTCATCAGTCAGCAGACCAAAGCGGTCAACCATAAAGATGCGGCGACGTGCTTCCGTTTCTGAGAGCCCATCATCCACCATCAGCGCAATGATTTTTTCCGCAATGCCGCATCCGGCCGAACCGCCGCCAAGGAAAACCACCCGCTGGTAGCGGAGCGACGTCCCGGCGGCGGCAGCGGCGGCGATCAGGGTTCCCGAGGTCACGGCGGCGGTTCCCTGAATATCATCGTTAAAACAGCACAGCTGGTGTCGATAGCGGTTGAGCAGTCGCGTGGCATTCTTTTGGGCAAAATCTTCAAACTGGAGCAAGACAGTCGGCCAGCGCTGCTGAATGGCATGGACAAACATGTCCATAAACTCCAGGTACTGCTCATCGCTGATGCGCGGATGTCGCCAGCCCATATACAGCGGATCCTCCAGATGCTGCGGATTGTTGGTACCGACATCTAACATAATGGGCAGCGTTGATGCCGGGTGAATGCCCCCGCAGGCGGTATATAACGAGAGTTTGCCAATGGGGATCCCCATACCGCCGATTCCCTGGTCGCCCAGCCCCAGAATACGCTCGCCATCGGTTACCACGATGACTTTGATATCGTTGCGGGAAAACCCCTGCAGCATCTCGTCAATATGGTGACGGTTGGGCCAGGAGATGAACAGGCCGCGTCCCCGGCGATATATTTCTGAAAAGTGTTCGCACGCTTCACCCACCGTCGGGGTATAAATAATGGGCAGCGTCTCTTTCATATGGCTGCGCAGCAGGTTATAGAATAACGTCTCGTTTGTGTCCTGAATATTTCTGAGATAAATATGGCGCGAAATGCTTTTTTTGAACTGACAAAACTGGCCCCATGCGCGCTCGGTTTGTTCCTCAATGGTTTCCACATTGTGCGGTAACAGTCCCTGAAGATTAAACGCTGCGCGTTCGCTTTCCGTAAACGCGAGGCCTTTATTTAATAACGGGTTTTCCAGCAGGACAGCACCGTTATAGGGGGTGTATAAGGTTTCTGTGGCTAACATTACGTGACTCCTGAATATCAAATTAAAATATTGCCTGATGTCTTGGTGTTTTATTTCTGTGATTACGAAATGAGATAAATCATGACGCCTTCGGTAACCACGCCGATGGCGGTGCCCAGCAAAATAGAAGATGAGGCGGGTTCAATATAGGTATCGCTGCGCAGGGCAAACATCCCCGCCGCGATAGCGGAAGGCGTCGCGCCAATGATAATAACCTGTTGCATCAGGGAATGACTGAGCCCAAAGGCCAGCCCGGCCAGCGCCATCATGCCCGGCTGGATCAGGTTTTTAATACTAATGTTGGTGCAGGTTTGAATATTGACCGTCGGACGTTCACCGTAAAACAGCAGCCCAAGGGCGAACAGTGACAGACCGCCGGCGATTTTACCCACCATTTCGACGGGTACGCTGAGCAGAGGCGGCAACTGGATCCCGGCCAGGCTGAGCAGCACCCCGGAAATGGGGATCCAGACAATGGGATTTCGCACGGCGTTATGCAGGTTTTGCAGGATCAACTGCCCGGCGTGGAGCTGGGGAGCCTCAGCGTCTCCGGGCTGGTCTCCCATGCGGATCAGGATGATGGTCAGAGGGATCATCAACACGCTGGTCACCAGGTTTCCGATAAGCACCCCGAGAAAGCCCTCCGGACCTATCAGCACCGCCAGCACGGGGGCGCCAAAGTAGGCCATATCGGGGAAGGCGCAAACCAGCGACTGAATCGCGCTGGTTTTAATATCATGACGAAAAACGTAGCGCGAGATCAGTAGCGTAAGAAAATACGACCCCATCAGACCAATAACCAGCACCGCCATAAAGGTGAAGTTTTTTATTTTATCCGGGCTGGTATGTAATGCGCCGATAAAAAGATGAAAAGGAAGGGCAAAGCGGATAACCACCGTGGCAAGAACGGAGGCGTCCTCACGGCGGGTATAGCCGAGTTTGCCGCTAAGCCATCCGAGCAGCATGATAAATACCAACGGGAAAAGAGATTGCAAGAGCAGTGAAGGCATAAAATATCCTGACATATATTATCGGATTGTTGTGCTGCCAATCTAACGATCCCCTAATATTTAAAAGGTGATAGCCATCACAGTCATCTGGCTTTAAATAATTTCGCCTTGGCTACTTTACTTACAAATAGAGAAAAGATTATTAAATCATTGCGTTGTATTAACAGAGTTCATTATTTTAGCTGGCGATAACTTTAGCTTCGCGATAATAAATTAAATTACTTAAAATAAACTTTATGGCTCAGTCACAAAGCCGGCAGCGTTAATACGGTTGTCGTTTTTAGTTTTAAAGTCCTGTGCTACCGTTTCAGTGTATTTAGTTGATACGGCGTTTAGTGCTTTTTAGTTCATAGTGCTGCGCGATTTTAATATTGCATCCTGACCCTACGTGACCTCCTTATTATTCAGGTAAAAATATGAAAAATAATTCACTCAACCACCCGATAGATAAAACGTTGCCGAACGGGCAAGCGACTCGACTTTTCGCCAATATCGAAGTTGGCGCCGTGCCGTTAACGCTGTTTATAGGTATCGCCGCGATAGTGGCGCTCTCCGCTGGCGCGGGGTTGTTGCCAAAAAACATGATTGGCGGACTGGCGGTCATCATGACCCTCGGGTTCGCACTGGCGAAAATTGGCCGCATGGTGCCGGTGTTAAAAGATATTGGCGGTCCGGCGATTTTGTGTCTGATGACGCCCTCAGTGCTGGTCTACTTTGGCGTATTTGAAGCGCATACGCTCGATACCGTGCATTTACTGATGAAGGAGGCCAATCTCCTCTATTTCGTCATCGCCTGCCTGGTGGTCGGCAGTATCCTGGGCATGAACCGCACGATTCTGATCCAGGGGATGGTGCGCATGTTTGTCCCGTTGGTGGTCGGAACCGGCGCGGCAATCGTAACCGGCCTGCTGGTGGGCAGCTTATTCGGCTACAGTATGTATCACACCTTCTTCTTTATCATTGTGCCGATTATCGGCGGCGGCATCGGCGAAGGGATCCTGCCGTTGTCGCTGGCTTATTCGGCGATCCTCGGACAGGCGCCAGATGTCTACGTGGCCCAACTGGCGCCGGCGGCGGTGGTGGGTAACATCTTCGCCATTATCTGCGCCGGCTTTCTGGCCCGCATGGGCGCTCGTCGCCCGGCGCTGTCCGGCAACGGGATGCTGATCCGCAGCCATGAAGATAATAGCGTCTTTGCGCAGAATCAGAGTACGCAGCCCACCGATTTTCAGCTCATGGGCGCCGGGTTGCTGATGATTTGCGCCTTTTTCATCATCGGCGGTCTGCTGGAGAAGGTGGTGCATATTCCGGGGCCGGTTCTGATGATTCTGGCGGCGGTATTCTGCAAATATACAAAAGTTATCCCGGCGGCGATGGAGCTGGGGGCGCACAGTTGCTACAAGTTCGTCTCCGCCGCGCTGGTGTGGCCGCTGATGATCGGCCTGGGCATGCTGTATGTACCGCTGGAGAGCGTGGTCTCGGTCTTCTCCGTTGGCTACGTCGTGGTGTGCGGCTCCATTGTCATTGCCATGGCGTTGAGCGGGTTCTTTATCGCTTCACGCCTTAATATGTATCCTGTGGAAGCCGCCATCGTTACCAGCTGCCACAGTGGGCTGGGCGGAACGGGGGATGTCGCCATTCTCTCGGCCTCAAACCGCATGGGATTGATGCCGTTTGCACAGATTGCGACGCGTATCGGTGGGGCGTCGACGGTGATCGCTGCGACGCTATTGCTGAGCTGGATGGTGTAGCCTGCCGGGCGTTGGGCAAAAAAATACCTGCCAGCCGTAGCGCTGGCAGGTAGAGACCGAGGCTTACTCGACGGTGAGGATACGCGTGGTGTTGGTGCTGCCGATGGTGCTCATCACGTCACCCTGGGTAACGACCACCAGATCGCCGGAGACCAGGTAGCCTTTGTCCCGCAGCAGATTGACGGCATCGTGCGCAGCGGCCACCCCGTCATTCTGGCTGTCGAAGAACACCGGCGTCACCCCGCGGTAGAGGGCGGTCAGGTTCAGGGTGCGCTCGTGGCGGGACAGGGCGAAAATCGGCAGACCGGAGCTGATGCGAGAGGTCATCAGCGCGGTACGGCCCGATTCGGTCATGGTGATGATGGCCGTGATGCCTTTCAGGTGGTTGGCGGCATACATCGCCGACATGGCAATCGCTTCTTCCACGTTGTCGAACTGGACGTCCAGACGGTGTTTGGAGACATTAAGGCTCGGGATTTTTTCGGCGCCCAGACAGACGCGCGCCATCGCGGCCACGGTTTCCGACGGGTACTGACCGGCAGCGGTTTCCGCGGAGAGCATCACCGCATCGGTACCATCCAGCACGGCGTTGGCCACGTCCATGACTTCCGCACGGGTCGGCATCGGGTTGGTGATCATCGACTCCATCATCTGGGTGGCGGTGATGACGGAACGGTTCAGCTGACGCGCACGACGAATCAGCGCTTTCTGGATGCCCACCAGCTCCGGATCGCCGATTTCGACCCCGAGGTCACCGCGGGCAACCATCACCACATCGGAGGCGAGGATCACGTCGTCCATGGCGTCCTGGTCGCAGACGGCTTCCGCACGCTCGACTTTGGCGACGATTTTCGCATCGCAACCGGCATCGCGCGCCAGGCGACGGGCGTAGTTCAGGTCTTCGCCGCAGCGCGGGAAGGAGACGGCGAGATAGTCGACGCCAATTTTAGCGGCGGTGACGATATCGGCCTTGTCTTTGTCAGTCAGCGCTTCGGCAGACAGGCCGCCGCCCAGCTTGTTAATCCCTTTGTTGTTGGACAACGGGCCGCCGACGGTCACTTCGGTGAACACTTTCATCCCCTGAACTTCGAGGACTTTCAGCTGCACGCGACCATCGTCGAGCAGCAGGATATCGCCAGGCACGACGTCCGCCGGCAGGCCTTTATAGTCGATTCCGACTTTCTCTTTGTCGCCTTCGCCCTTGCCGAGGTTGGCGTCGAGCAGGAATTTGTCGCCGACGTTGAGGAAAATTTTGCCTTCTTTAAAGGTCGATACGCGAATTTTTGGTCCCTGGAGGTCGCCGAGGATGGCTACGTGACGGCCCAGTTTTGCCGCAATCTCACGCACTTTATCGGCACGGAGCTGATGATCTTCCGGGGTGCCGTGAGAGAAGTTCATACGCACTACGTTTGCGCCCGCGGCGATAACTTTTTCCAGGTTGTTATCGCGGTCAGTTGCCGGGCCTAAGGTAGTAACGATTTTGGTTCTGCGAAGCCTTCTGGACATGTAATACTCCGTTGACTGATACAACTTTGGTGTTGCGTGAACATGGATTCGGTAGCGCCAGCCTGCAACGTCGCACAGCCGGATCGTTATCGAAGGTGTAATGGGGTACTGCTTGTTATCAACTTTTATTGATTATCACTGGGTACGAACGGTTCTTTATCAAAACGCGATTCCTTCAGCGCTTCCTTGACCCTCTTCAAGTTATCTCTGAATTTTGCTCCCCGGCGCAGGGTAAAGCCAGTTGCCAGCACGTCAATGACGGTCAACTGGGCCAGACGCGAGACCATTGGCATATAGATGTCGGTATCTTCCGGCACATCCAGGGTAATGGCCAGCGTAGCTTCCCGGGCCAGCGGCGAGCCGGGGGAGGTGAGGGCGATCACCATGGCATCGTTTTCACGGGCCAGCTGCGCCAGCTCCACCAGGCTCTTGGTCCTGCCGGTATGCGAGATAATCACCACCACATCATCGTCATCGCAATTCATACAGCTCATGCGTTGCAGGACAATGTCGTCGGAATAGATGACCGGCACGTTAAAGCGGAAAAATTTGTTCATCGCGTCATGAGCGACCGCCGCCGAAGAGCCCAGGCCGAAAAAGGCGATTTTTTTGGCCTGAGTCAGGAGATCCACCGCGCGATTCACTGCCGACATGTCGAGAGAATGATGGACCTGATCTAAACTCGCCATGGCCGATTCAAATATTTTTCCCGTGTATGACTCAACGCTGTCGTCTTCATCAACATTGCGGTTAACATAGAGTGTGCCGTGCGCAAGGCTCTGGGCGAGATGCAGTTTGAAATCAGGAAAGCCACGGGTTTCGAGACTGCGGCAAAAGCGATTGACGGTCGGTTCGCTCACCCCGGCCTCAAGGGCGAGGGCGGCGATGCTCGAATGAATAGCCTGCGCGGGGGTGGCAAGGATCACTTCCGCCACTTTGCGTTCAGATTTGCTAAGGTGTTCCAGTCGGGACTGGATTTTTTCCAGCATGTTCATTAGTAACAGGGCGCTCATCAATGGAAACGATTTCATTAATGGGTGAAATCATCGGGCGTTTTAGCAAGAATATACCCCTCCGCAAGCGCAAGCGGTGAGGAATGACGGGAAAAAATGTTGTTTTTTTTCATTACATGATCAGAGTCGTATTTTACTGACCTGAAACAGGTACAAACAACGAACAATATCAGCCAGATGCCCAAATCATCGCCGAATGTTTTCACCCTGTGCGGTTTTCCCGCCGCAAACGGAGGGGAAGGCTTTCGGGAAATACGTAAACACAGTACAGTGCAGTGTAAGAAAATTACAAATATAGCCTGGCATAAGCACCAGACTATCAACTGAGGAGAATGACATGGCGGTAACGCAAACGGCCCAGGCATGCGACCTGGTCATTTTCGGCGCGAAGGGCGACCTGGCGCGGCGTAAATTGTTGCCTTCCCTGTATCAGCTTGAAAAGGCGGGCCAGATCCACGCCGACACCCGGATCATTGGCGTCGGCCGTGCCGACTGGGATAAAGCGGCTTACACCAAAGTGGTGCGCGAAGCGCTGGAAACCTTCATGAAGGAAAAAATTGATGAAGGTTTGTGGGATTCCCTGAGCGGACGCCTGGAGTTCTGTAATCTTGACGTCAATGACACCAGCGGCTTCACCCGCCTGGGCGACATGCTGGACCAAAAGAATCGCGTCACCATCAACTATTTCGCCATGCCGCCGAGCACCTTTGGCGCCATCTGTAAAGGTCTGGGCGAAGCGAAGCTCAATGCCAAGCCTGCGCGCGTGGTCATGGAAAAACCGCTGGGCACCTCGCTGGAAACCTCGCGGGAAATCAACGATCAGGTCGGCGAGTTTTTTGAAGAGTGCCAGGTCTACCGTATCGACCACTACCTCGGAAAAGAGACGGTCCTCAACCTGCTGGCGCTGCGCTTTGCCAACTCCCTGTTCGTCAATAACTGGGACTGCCGTACCATCGATCATGTGGAAATCACCGTCGCGGAAGAGGTAGGCATTGAAGGGCGCTGGGGGTACTTCGACCAGGCCGGACAGATGCGCGACATGATCCAAAACCACCTGCTGCAGATCCTGTGCATGATTGCCATGTCGCCGCCGTCCGATCTCAGCGCCGACAGCATCCGTGATGAAAAGGTCAAGGTGCTGAAATCCCTGCGCCGTATTGACCGCTCCAATGTGCGCGAGAAAACCGTTCGCGGCCAGTATACCGCCGGCTTTGCCCAGGGCAAAAAAGTGCCAGGCTACCTCGAAGAAGAGGGGGCGAACAAAACCAGCAACACCGAAACCTTCGTGGCGATCCGCGTTGATATCGATAACTGGCGCTGGGCTGGCGTACCGTTCTATCTGCGCACCGGCAAACGTCTGCCGACCAAATGTTCCGAAGTGGTGGTTTATTTCAAAACGCCGGAGCTGAACCTGTTTAAAGAGACCTGGCAGGAGCTGCCGCAGAACAAGCTGACCATTCGTCTGCAGCCGGACGAAGGGGTGGATATCCAGGTCCTGAACAAAGTGCCGGGCCTCGACCACAAGCATAACCTGCAGATCACCAAGCTGGATCTGAGCTACTCCGAAACCTTCAACCAGACGCATCTGGCCGATGCCTATGAACGTCTGCTGCTGGAGACCATGCGCGGTATCCAGGCGCTGTTCGTCCGCCGTGATGAAGTGGAAGAGGCGTGGAAGTGGGTGGACTCCATCACCGAAGCCTGGGCAGCCGACCGCGATGCGCCGAAACCGTATCAGGCCGGGACCTGGGGACCCGTGGCCTCGGTAGCCATGATCACCCGCGATGGTCGCTCGTGGAACGAGTTCGAGTAAGCTCGCGGTCTTATCCGTCAGGGTTATTTTACCGGTAACATGATCTGACGCAGAAAGTCGCACGCTTTTTAATCTTTTAAGCCCCGTGAGGATTCACCCACGGGGCTTTTTTTATTACACTGCCTACAGACATTTTGCCCCTGAGCGCTGGTGTTGGTGGCTTCGGGCACCAAAACACGTCATCTCGCAGCGGCCGGACAGATAAAATTTTGAGGAGCCTTTATGAATTCGACAATGTTACGGGTAACAAATCGCATTATCGAACGGTCGCGTGATACCCGCGCGGCTTACCTCGCAAGGATTAACCAGGCCAAAACCGACACCGTGCATCGTGCGCAACTGGCCTGCGGCAATCTGGCTCACGGTTTCGCGGCCTGTCAGGCCGACGACAAAGCCTCCCTGAAAAGCATGTTGCGCAACAACATCGCCATCATCACCTCCTACAACGATATGTTGTCCGCGCATCAGCCCTACGAACACTACCCGGATATCATTCGCAAAGCGCTGCACAGCGCCAATGCGGTCGGCCAGGTGGCCGGCGGCGTGCCGGCGATGTGCGACGGCGTGACCCAGGGACAGGACGGCATGGAGCTCTCTCTCCTGAGTCGCGAAGTGATCGCCATGTCCGCGGCCATCGGCCTGTCGCATAATATGTTCGATGGCGCGCTGTATCTCGGCGTGTGCGATAAAATTGTGCCCGGACTGACCATGGCGGCGCTCTCATTCGGCCACCTGCCGTCGGTCTTTATTCCCTCCGGTCCGATGGCCAGCGGCCTGCCTAATAAAGAGAAGGTTCGCATTCGCCAGCTATACGCTGAGGGCAAAGTTGACCGCATGGCGCTGCTGGAGTCCGAAGCCGCTTCTTACCACGCTCCGGGGACCTGTACGTTCTACGGTACGGCGAACACCAACCAGATGGTGGTGGAGTTTATGGGCATGCAGCTGCCGGGATCGTCCTTCGTCCATCCGGATGCCCCGCTGCGGGAAGCGCTGACCGCTGCCGCCGCGCGCCAGGTCACCCGCATGACCGGCAATGGCAACGAGTGGATGCCGTTGGGCAAAATGTTTGACGAAAAAGTGGTGGTTAACGGCATTGTGGCGCTGCTGGCGACCGGCGGTTCTACCAACCACACCATGCACCTGGTGGCGATGGCCCGCGCGGCGGGCATCATCATTAACTGGGATGATTTCTCCGACCTGTCAGACGTGGTGCCGCTGCTGGCGCGCCTCTACCCCAACGGCCCGGCGGATATCAACCATTTCCAGGCGGCGGGCGGCGTTCCGGTTCTGGTGCGCGAGCTGCTGAAAGGCGGCCTGCTGCATGAGGACGTTCACACCGTCGCCGGCTTCGGCCTGTCGCGCTACACCCTCGAGCCGTGGCTCAACAACGGCGAGCTGGACTGGCGGGAAGGCGCGACGGCGCCGCTTGACGATCAGGTCATCGCGACTTTCGAGAAACCGTTCTCCCGTCACGGCGGCACCAAGGTGCTGAGCGGTAACCTCGGCCGTGCGGTCATGAAAACCTCGGCAGTCCCGGTAGAGAACCAGGTGATCGAAGCGCCGGCGGTGGTGTTCGAGAGCCAGCACGACGTGTTGCCGGCCTTTGAAGCGGGTCTGCTGGACAAAGACTGCGTGGTGGTGGTCCGCCATCAGGGGCCAAAAGCGAACGGGATGCCAGAATTACATAAACTTATGCCGCCACTTGGTGTATTATTGGACCGCCGTTTCAAAATAGCGCTGGTGACCGATGGCCGACTCTCTGGCGCCTCCGGTAAAGTCCCGTCAGCCATCCATGTCACGCCTGAAGCCTATGATGGTGGGTTGCTGGCGAAAGTGCGCGATGGCGATCTTATTCGCGTGAACGGGCAGACGGGGGAACTGACGCTGCTGGTGGACGATGCCGAACTGGCGGCGCGTCAGCCGCATATCCCTGACCTCAGCGCGTCGCGCGTAGGAACCGGTCGGGAGATGTTTGGGGCGCTGCGTGAGAAGCTCTCTGGCGCGGAGCAGGGCGCAACCTGCATCACTTTTTAAGACGATTTAATTTCTAGATCTGGCGAGAGAAAATCCTGATGAAAAACTGGAAAACAACAGCAGAAGCAATCCTCACCTCCGGTCCGGTTGTCCCGGTTATCGTAGTGAAAAAGCTGGAACAGGCGGTACCGATGGCGAAAGCGCTGGTCGCGGGCGGCGTGCGCGTCCTGGAAGTGACTCTGCGCACCGAGTGCGCCCTGGAGGCGATCCGCGCGATTGCTAAAGAAGTGCCGGACGCGATTGTCGGCGCGGGCACCGTCACCAACGTCGAGCAGCTGAAAGCGGTAACAGAAGCCGGCGCGCAGTTCGCTATCAGCCCGGGGCTGACCGAATCTCTGCTGAAAGCGGCGACCGAAGACGGCACTATTCCGCTGATCCCGGGGATCAGCACCGTCTCCGAGCTGATGCTGGGCATGCAGTACGGTCTGAAAGAGTTTAAATTTTTCCCGGCGGAAGCCAACGGCGGCGTGAAAGCGCTGCAGGCGATTGCTGGTCCGTTCGGTCACATTCGTTTCTGCCCGACCGGCGGTATCTCCCCGGCCAACTACCGTGATTACCTGGCGCTGAACAGCGTGCTGTGCATCGGTGGTTCCTGGCTGGTGCCGGCCGACGCCCTGGAAGCTGGCGACTACGATCGCATCACCACCCTGGCGCGTGAAGCGGTGGAAGGCGCGAAGTAAACCGCGCCTCAAGGTCAACAACCCGGTCAGCGGCAACGCGACCGGGTTTTTTGTTTTTACCCTTCGACGATAACCGCCGCGGCGGCGGTTTTAGCCCGCGCTACGGCCTCTTCCACTGAATCGGCGACGGCGAGGGTCACCCCCAGACGACGGGTGCCGTCAATCTCCGGCTTGCCGAACAGACGCAGCTGCAGGCCAGCTCCGACGGCCGACTGCAGCTGGCCGAAGCTGACGTTCTGGCTGGTCAGCTGCGGAAGGATCACCGCGGAAGCGGCTGGGCCATACTGGCGGATGGCGCCGACGGGCAGCCCAAGAAAGGCGCGAACGTGCAGAGCGAATTCCGAGAGATCCTGCGAAATAAGCGTCACCATTCCGGTGTCGTGCGGGCGCGGGGAGACTTCGCTGAAGATCACCTCGTCGCCGCAAACGAACAGCTCCACGCCGAACAGGCCATGCCCCCCCAGCGCCAGCACTACCTTACGGGCGATATCCTGAGCGCGTTCAAGGGCCAGGTCGCTCATCTGCTGCGGCTGCCAGGATTCACGATAATCGCCATCTTCCTGACGATGGCCGACCGGGGCGCAGAAATGCACGCCATCGACGGCGCTGACGGTGAGCAGGGTGATTTCAAAGTCGAAATTCACCACCCCTTCGACGATCACCCGCCCGGCGCCGGCGCGGCCGCCCTGCTGGGCGTAGCGCCAGGCTTCGCTGAGCTGGTCAGCCGAGCGGATAAAGCTCTGGCCTTTACCGGAGGAGCTCATCACCGGTTTGACGATGCACGGCAAGCCGATCTCCGCGACCGCCGCGCGGAAGGCGTCTTCACTGTCGGCGAAACGGTAGCTGGAGGTGGGGAGCTGCAGCTCTTCTGCCGCCAGACGGCGAATGCCTTCGCGGTTCATGGTGAGCTTCGCTGCCCGCGCCGTGGGGACCACTTTCTGCCCGGCCTGCTCCAGTTCGACCAGGGTATCGGTGGCGATAGCTTCGATCTCCGGCACGATGTAATCAGGTTTTTCCTGTTCGATCAGCGCGCGCAGGCTCTCGCCGTGCAGCATATTGATGACGTGGGCGCGGTGGGCGACCTGCATCGCCGGGGCATCGGGGTAGCGGTCGACGGCGATAGTTTCAATGCCCAGGCGCTGACATTCAATGGCGACTTCTTTACCCAGCTCGCCGGAGCCTAACAGCATAACTTTGGTGGCTGCCGGGCGCAGCGCGGTGCCTAATACAGTCATAACTCTCTTCCGCAGTAAAAAAAGATGCGGTCGATTATAAACGAAAACGTTTGCGTCTGTCTTTACGCGCGTGAGTTGAGTCCGGAAGGGAAATTTGTTATACTGTATAAAAATACAGTATCGAGAGGCTGCAGCATGGCGGTTGAAATTAAATATGTGGTGATCCGCGAAGGTGAGGAAAAAATGTCTTTTGCCAGCAAAAAAGAGGCCGACGCTTACGACAAAATGCTCGATCTGGCAGAGGTGCTGAATGACTGGCTGGTAGCATCGCCGCTGGAAATGGACGATGCCCAGCGCGATACCATGGCGATGTGGCTGGCGGAGCGTAAAGAGGCGCTGCAGCATATCCTGCGCGCCGGCAAACTGCCGGAGCAGGATGCGACTGCGCACGATGCGCCCGCGCCGTCAACGGACGCAGAGGCTACCCCGGCGGAAGATGCCGCCGCGCCGGCTGCCAAAACGCGGAAAGCCAAAGCGGCCTGATGGCTGGCGGTCAGCCACTGGCGGGCTGGCGGGCTGGCGGGCTGGCGGGCTGGCGGGCTGGCGGGCTGGCGGGTTGGTCGGTTGGTCGGTTGGTCGGCTGAACCCGGTACCGCCGCCGCGCGCACCTTTGCGCATCTTTAGCCATATCTAACATTTCCTGACATCGCGTCGTTTAGGCTGATAACAGTGTTTGTCACCTGAGAGGAAAACCATGGCTAACTGGCTAAATCAACTGCAGTCGCTGCTCGGACAGCAGGGCGCGTCGCCGTCCGGCGAATCGTCAAAAGGGAGCGCCCTGCTGCCCGGCGCCATCGGCGGGCTGGCAGGGCTGTTGGTGGCCAGCAAATCGTCACGCAAGCTGCTGGCGAAATATGGCACCAGCGCGCTGCTGGCTGGCGGTGGGGCAGTGGCGGGTACCGTGTTGTGGAACAAGTATCAGCAGAAAATGCGCGCTCAGAACACGCCCGCCCCGACACCAGAGACGGCTGCGGCGCCGGCGGATGTCGATCCGCGCAGCGTGCGGCTGATCACCGCCCTGGTGTTTGCCGCCAAAAGCGATGGGCATATCGACGATAACGAGCGGGCGAAGATTGAAGCCCAGCTTCGGGAGGCCAATATTGACGTTCAGGCCAGGGTGTTGATTGACCAGGCGCTGGCTCAGCCGCTGGATCCGCAGCGTCTCGCCGAGGGCATCGTTGACCCGCAGGAGGCGCTGGAGATCTACTACGTCAGCTGCGCGGTGATCGATATCGACCACTTTATGGAGCGCAGCTATCTCAACGCCCTGGGTGAGGCCCTGGCGTTGCCAAAAGATGTCCGGGCCGACATCGAACAGGATATCCAGTCACAAAAACAGGCGCTAAGCGTTTAAATTATCACGTTTCGCTTGCATCGCCCGCGTCTTTTGCCACCCTTATAGACACGTCATCATTCAGGCGCCACCCTGCGGCCTGAATGCTCTTGTGTCACGAAAAAGCAGCAGAAGAATAACATGCCACCTAAAGCCAAACGGATCCCTCACGCCATGACCTTGCATGGCGATACACGCATCGATAACTATTACTGGCTGCGCGACGATGAACGCGCGCGGCCTGATGTGCTGGAATATCTGCACGCGGAAAACGCCTACGGCAAGCAAGTGATGGATTCGCAGCTCAGCCTGCAGGAGCGTCTGCTGAAAGAGATTATCGACCGCATTCCGCAGCGGGAAGTCTCGGCTCCCTACAGCAAAAACGGCTTTCGCTATCGTCAGGTGTACGAGCCGGGCTGCGAATACGCTATCTACCAGCGCCAGTCGGTGCTGAAAGAGGAGTGGGACGAGTGGGAGATCCTGCTTGATGCCAACCAGCGGGCGGCGAAAAGCGAGTTTTACACCCTGGGGGGGCTGGGCATTGCGCCCAACAACCAGCTGATGGCGGTGGCGGAAGATTATCTCTCCCGCCGCCAGTACGGGCTGCGCTTTTGCGACCTCAGCAACGGCGAGTGGTATCCGGAGACCCTGGAAAATGTCACCTCCGGCTTTGCCTGGAGTAACGATTCACGCTTTGTGTGGTATGTGCGTAAACATCCCACCACGCTGCTTCCTTATCAGGTCTGGCGCCACACCGTCGGGACGCCGGCGCAGAGCGACGCGCTGGTCTATGAGGAAAAAGATGAGACCTTCTACGTCAGCGTGCATAAAACCACATCCCAGCAGTTCGTGGTGATCTATCTCTCCAGCGCCACCACCAGCGAAGTGCTGCTGCTCAACGCCGAATTGCCAGACGCCGAGCCGGTCTGCTTCCTGCCGCGGCGTAAAGATCATGAATATAGCCTCGATCACTATCAGCACGCTTTTTATCTGCGATCCAACCGGGAGGGGAAGAATTTTGGCCTCTACCGTACCGTGCTGCGCGATGAAGAGCAGTGGACCACGCTGATCCCGCCGCGTCACGACGTGATGCTCGAAGGATTTACCCTGTTTACCGACTGGCTGGTCGTCGAGGAGCGTCAGCGCGGCCTGACCAGTTTGCGGCAGATTAACCGCAGGACCCGGGAGGTGGTAGGGATCGCCTTCGACGATCCGGCCTATGTCACCTGGCTTGCCTATAACCCGGAGCCTGAAACGTCGCGCCTGCGCTACGGCTACTCCTCGATGACCACGCCCGACACCCTGTTTGAGCTGGATATGGATACCGGCGAACGACGGGTGATCAAGCAGCAGGAGGTGAAGGGGCTGGACACCCGCTGCTATCAGAGCGAGCACCTGTGGGTAACCGCCCGCGATGGCGTCGAAGTCCCGGTCTCTCTGGTCTACCATCGCGACCATTTTCGTAAAGGGAGCAATCCGCTGCTGGTCTATGGCTATGGCTCGTATGGCGACAGTATCGATGCCGATTTCAGCGCCAGCCGGTTGAGCCTGCTCAACCGGGGCTTTGTCTACGCTATCGCCCACGTTCGCGGCGGCGGCGAGCTGGGCCAGCAGTGGTATGAGGATGGAAAATTCTTGTGTAAGAAAAATACCTTCAACGACTATCTGGACGTCTGCGACGCGCTGCTGGCCCAGGGGTACGGCGACCCGCGGCTCTGCTATGGCATGGGCGGCAGCGCCGGCGGAATGCTGATGGGAGTGGCCGTTAACGAGCGCCCAGAGCTGTTCCACGGCGTAATAGCTCAGGTGCCGTTCGTCGACGTGGTGACCACCATGCTGGATGAGACCATTCCGCTGACGACCGGCGAATTTGAAGAGTGGGGGAACCCGCAGGATGAAACCTATTACCACTACATGAAAAGCTACAGCCCCTACGACGGCGTGAAGGCGCAGGCGTATCCACATATGCTGGTGACCACCGGGCTGCACGATTCCCAGGTGCAATACTGGGAGCCGGCGAAGTGGGTGGCGAAACTGCGTGAACTGAAAACCGACGATAACCTGCTGCTGCTCTGCACCGATATGGACTCCGGCCATGGCGGAAAATCCGGGCGCTTTAAAAGCTATGAGGGGGTGGCGCTGGAGTACGCCTTTTTCATCGCCCTGGCGCAGGGGACACTGCCGGGGAAAGCGGCAGTGTAGGGGCTATTCCCCGAGATAATGCTTGAGCGTGAGGCGCAGCTCGGGGCTCATGCGGTCGAGATTGTTGAATAACCAGCGCAGATAGCCTGGATCGTTTTCAGCAATCTCGGCGACGGCTTTACCGCGGTATTTGCCGAAGGTGAAGGTGGTGAGCAGCGCCGGCCGACCGGTGATATCGGCCATTTCGTCAGGCGTCCAGCCGGAAACGTTGATGATATCCAGCAGCAGCGCAGCGGTGATATAGCAGTCATACAGCGCCCGGTGGTGATGCAGCCCCGGCGGCGTGGCCACGTTCAGCTTACGTGATTTATAGAGCCCCATATTGCTGTATTTGATCCCCGGCCACAGCCGGCGGGCCAGCTTCATGGTACAGATCCACTCGCCATGCATCTCCGGTAACACCCGACGATCGAAGCTGGCGTTATGCGCGACATACCACGGGCTGCCATGATAGTGCGGAATAATCTCCTCAATCCACGGCTTATCGGCGACCATCTCTTCGGTAATCCGGTGGATAGCCATCGCCTGCGGGCTGATGGGGCGGTCAGGACGCACCAGATGACTCATGGGATTGGTGATCTGCCCGTCGACAATGTCGACCGAGGCGACTTCAACGATGCCCCCCTGCAGCCCACAGGTTTCGGTATCAATGACGCGCAGCATGGCTCGCTCCAGAGCAAAACAATAAGCGTAAAGCAATTGGCCAGGCTTGCCAACCGACGGCGAGGGGGGAAGTAGGCATTATTTCTGTTTTGGCTCCCAGGGCAGGCGGGACAGCGAGACGGAGGCCAGCCGATGGGCGATCAGTCGTTCGCGGAACCAGTCGCGCAGATGGGCGGGCTGTTCACGCTCGACCAAATCAGCGACCACCGGCATATTATACCGCTCTTTAAAGGCGACGCCGGCGGCGGCGAGATCGACGTTGACTTTATCCATCTCATCTTGCGAAATTTTGGCCAGATTTCTTTCCATCATACACTCCACTCTGCTTGTAAACCCGGTCAGGGCCTGACGCCCGGCTCGACTCTGCCATTATACAGGGTTATTCTCTGTGCTACAGACATAACAAAAGGGAATGACGAATATGCGACTTCTTGCTGGACGCGCGATGCGCCTCTCCGTTTCGTTTGCCGGGCTATTAACCGCGACGGGCGCGCTCGCCCACGCTCACCTGCAGCAGCAGATCCCCGCCGCCGGTGCGCAGCTGGCGGCTTCTCCGCAGACGCTGACGCTCAGTTTCTCCGAAGGCATTGAACCCGCGTTCAGCGGGGTGTCCGTCACCGGTCCGCAGCAGCATGCGGTGGCCACCGGCAAACTGACCCGCAGCGCCGACAACCCCACCCAGGTCACCGTGCCTGTGGCGGAAACCCTGCGGCCGGGAGAATACACTGTGGCATGGCATGTAGTTTCAGTGGATGGCCATAAAACCAAAGGGCAATACACCTTTAGCGTGAAGTAAGCGATGCTGACCGGGCTCTATATTACCCTGCGTTTTGGGCATTTTATCGCCCTGATGCTGGCTTTTGGCTGCGTGCTGTATGGCGCCTGGTGGGCGCCGGTGCCGCTGCGACGCGTACTGATGCTGCGCTTCTATCCGCTGTTGCGCCCGCTGCTGCTGATCGGCGCGCTCTCTACCCTGGCGCTGTATCTGCTGCAGGGGGGGATGATGGGCGAGGGCTGGGCGGATGTCTGGCAACCCGCCGTCTGGCAGGCGGTGGCGGGTACCCGCTTCGGCGGGGTGTGGATCTGGCAGATCCTGCTGGCGTGGATCGCCCTCGCCGTGGTGTGGATCCGTCCCCGCCACGGCGCTCGCCAGCTGGTGGCCCTGCTGGCGGCCCAGCTGCTGCTTTCCGCTGGGGTAGGGCATGCCGCCATGCATGATGGTTTACTCGGCGCCCTGCAGCGGACTAATCATGCTGTCCACCTCTTCTGCGTCGCCAGCTGGTTCGGCGGCCTGTTGCCCTTTATCTATTGCCTGCGCCTGGCGCAGGGGCGCTGGCGGCAGGCCGCGGTCTATACCATGGCGCGCTTTTCACGCTACGGGCATCTGGCCGTCGCCGGCACCCTTGCCAGCGGGGCGATCAATGCGCTGTTGATCCAGGGAGGATTGATTGGCGCATCGCCCTGGGGACGTATGCTGTTGATCAAATGTGCGCTGGTGGCCGGGATGGTGGTAATTGCGTTAGTGAACAGGTATGTTCTGGTACCGCGCATGTCGGCAAGCGGTTCGCGGGCGGAAAGCCTGATCCTGCGAACCACGCAGGCCGAGATAGGGCTGGGCGCGCTGGCGCTGCTGGCCGTCAGCCTGTTTGCCACCTGGGAACCTTATTGAATTAACTGGCAAAATCATGAAAAAAATTGTTCTGACCATGTTGTTACTGGCAAGCTCCGGCGCTGCTCTGGCGGCGCCGCAAATTATCACCGTGAGCCGCTTTGAGGTAGGAAAGGAGAGCTGGGCGTTCAACCGTGAAGAGGTGATGTTGACCTGTCGTCCGGGCAATGCCCTCTACGCTATCAACCCGAGCACCCTGGTCCAGTATCCGCTCAATGAGGTGGCTGAGCAGCAGGTCAAAGCCGGCAAAACCACCGCCCAGCCGATCTCGGTGATCCAGATCGACGATCCGCAGCACCCGGGGCAAAAAATGAGCCTCGCGCCGTTTATCGAGCGCGCGCAGAAGCTCTGCTAGATTTTCGCGCTATCTCGCTGTAATGACATAAAAAAAACCGCCCTTGCCGGACAACTGCAGTGGCGGTTTTTTCGCTAACAGCGCCCTCTTTTCCAGGAATTATTCGGCCACATTGGCCGCAGACTGGAAAAGCTGACGCGTTAAACTATTCTTATAGTGCAAGGCGACTTAGCCTGCATTAATGCCAACTTTTAGCGCACGGCTCTCTCCCAAGAGCCATTTCCCTGGACCGAATACAGGAATCGTATTCGGTCTCTTTTTATCTTAATCTGTCTGCTTTCGCGATGACCAGCGACATCCTGTCAGTCAATCACCAGGCTGGCCTCTGGATGTCCCGTTATAGCACACCGTTTTTAGCATACACAATTCATTTACACACAAATTGCATCCAGCGGAAGAACGATATGAGGAAGGCGGAACCGTAAGCGAGGGGAGAGGAAAAGAAAAAACCTGCACCTAAACAGGCCCGGCGTGCAGGTTAACTGGCGGGCCAACATCGGAAGTCTGCTAGTATACCTATTTGTATGATAAATAGAATAAACAAAACCTTATTGATTTGGCAATTCATGCGATTAGTCGTCCGCGCCCCACGAAATGGCGGCAAATAATATTCAGGGGCGTAGTTTTGGGCAAAAAATATTATTCCGGAACGCTAAAGGTGGGAAATATCTGACTCTCCAGATAGCAGAGTAAAAGCCAAATTTCATCGCTGAAAATAAACCATATACTGCCCAGCAGCACGACCGCCAGAATAATCAGCAGAAAAATTTCGGTTTTACTCATCATGCTAACGACTATCCTATGGCCTGCGGGGACCATGATAGTAGCGAAATAAGAACATAATAAGCAAACGCCGCGTGACGGGGCGGGTTCGCTGCTCGCGAAATTTACTTGCCCGGCAGCGGCTGCGTCAATATTGCCACCTGCTCCGCCAGCTGATCCAGCAGCTGGAATCGACGCCGGTATTCGGCCCGTTTTTTACTGGCGATGCTCTCCAGCGGTTTTCTTTCCAGACGCAGCGGTAGCTGCCAGCGCCAGAGGCTTTCCGGCTTACCGTCGATGGATTGCCAGAACTCGTCATAGCTGGCGTGGAAATGGCGCCCCTTGCTCAGGCGATAGCGCAGGGCGCGGAACACATGGCCGTTATCGCTGACGCCGTAAATCGCCGCGATATGGCTGCGAGCGGCCAGCAGCCAGATAAACTCCAGCAGCAGGCGCTTCGGGAACAGACCGTAGCAGGCGCGGGTCGCCTGCTTGATCACCTCATGAGAAACGTGGCGTCGCGGTCCCTGTAAACCGCCGATGACCAGCTGCCAGGCGTCGCCCTCCCGGGTCACGCTGAAGGTCGCGCTGGCCAGCAGGGTATGGTCGCTGTCGCGCAGCCATAGGGTGGTTTCACCCTCACGCTCGGCCTTCCCGGCCGAAGAGGCCGAGAGGGTAAACTGGCGTTCATCCTTTCCATTGAGCGTCAGCAACGGGACCTCACACACCGCAGTCATGGCATGCGCCAGCCGCGACCCGCGCAGGGTATCGACATAGCGATAATGGCTTATGACCGCCATCGCCCGCTGCCAGGCGTTGAGATCGCGCGTCAGATATTGACGGTGCACTTTCCCCGGCAGCGTCGCCTGCGCCGTCAGCAGCTGGTTAAAATCGTCACGAGCGCTCAGCGCCTCCAGCATCGCTTTGGTAGGGCTATAAAATAACGCCGTGCGCAGCAGAAACTTAAAGCGGTAATTTTTCTGCCGCCAGATAGGTGCGGGTGTTAATCTGCCCATCACCAGATTGGCAATGAGATGCGAGCGCGGCGTAAGCACGCTGGATGAATGCAGGCTATTGTCTGTCACGATAAACACCTCGTTGTTATTTCCTGCTATTTTAAAGCGAGGCACTGATAAGCTTAATGGTCTGGCCGACTATATTTGCCGTTTGTTTAAAATCGATTGAGGTGTAAATAAAAAACAGCGGCTGTAAGCTGGAATTACCTATAATTACGGCAGAGAGGTAATTATATGTATCAGCGTATTAATGGCAGCGACTGGCGTAATATCTGGCTGATGGGCGATCTGCATGGCTGCTTTGCGCTGCTGATGGAGCGCCTGCGCCGGCTGCGCTTTGATCCCTGGGCCGATCTGCTGATCTCGGTTGGCGATCTGATCGATCGCGGGCCGCAAAGCGCTGACTGTCTCGGCCTGTTGCGCAGCCGCTGGTTCAGGGCCGTGCGCGGGAATCATGAGCAGATGGCGCTGGAGGCGCTGGAGAGCGGAGATATGACGCTCTGGCAGATGAACGGCGGCGACTGGTACGCCCGGAGCAACGTGCGGCAGCGGGCTGACGTCGATCGGCTGCTGGCGCGCTGTCAGCGGCTGCCGTTGATTATTGAAGTGGAGTGCGCAAAGGCGCGGCATGTGATCGCCCATGCCGATTACCCGGCGCCGGTCTATCGCTGGCAGCAGCCGGTGGATCCCCAGCGGGTCCTGTGGAGCCGCCATCGTCTGAGTGAACATCTGGCGGGGCGTCATGGCGCTATCGCCGGGGCTGACCATTTCTGGTTTGGCCATACGCCGCTTCGCGCGCGTTGTGACTACGACAATCAACACTATATTGACACCGGCGCCGTGTTCGGCGGCACGCTGACCCTGGTGGCGCTGCAGTCGGCAGGCTAAAAGTCACTGTATTCGCTGGCGGGTTGCCAGAAGCCGTCAATAAAATCTTCTATCGGGTAGCAGCCGCCGTGGCGGATCCGCTGATCTTCCATCGCCACCAGGCACTGCGTTTCCTCGCGGTAGACGTCAACCACAATGTCCTCGCAGCCGCCATCCAGATAGCAAATAAACAACACTAAGGCAAACATCCTGGCCTCATGTCCGGGGGCACATACTCTTTAGTGTAGGGGATGACGGCGGGACGGGGAAATAAATAACCCGTCTCAGGCGACGGGTTCATTGGTGTCAGGCAAGGCGCATGACCCAGGCATCGGACTGGCGGTCGTAATGTTTACGGTAGAGGACGGAATGTTCACCATTGAGAATCGCGGGAACGCTGGTATCGGCATCCCAGGCGTCAAGCTGCATACATAAATCTGGATCGGATTTGCAGGGAATGCTTAACGTTCGCTCACCCTGATGTTCACCATGCAGTTCGGCATCGTCTATCTCAAACGCGCCGATGCGGACATTGGTTTTACTCATCGCTTCACCCCATTTTTCAGCTGAGTTGTGGTACGACCAGTTGCGGCCGTCATTTTTCAGCGTAGTCAATGGGGGGAAAACCGCCAGTCAAAAAGTGCGTATTTTTTGCGCGGTGTCACACCTTGCCGGCAAAAAGTTTCCCATCGCGTACCAGCTCGCGCGGATAACTGTTCTTCAGACGGGAGCCGACGCGCTTGGCCAGGCCCAGCGGCACGCCCTGGAAGGTCACAATGGCTTCGTCCTGCGCTGGCGGGGTTTGCGGATAGACATCGCGTCCGCGATACCACGCTTCCGCCTCCTCCAGCGTCAGCTCGAAGGCGCGCTGCGGCGCGGCAAAGGCAATAACCGCCTCATGCTGCCAGCGATAACCCTTATTGTGCAGCTCCGCCAGGCGCACGCCAATGCGCGAAAACCGCACCTGACCAAACAGAGGCTCCATAGACTGCGGAAACAGCCACAGCTCTTTATCTCGTTGCCACAGCGTGTGGCTCGCGTCCCATTCCAGGCCGACAGCGCGGGCGGCGGCGGTCGCCGCGGCGGCTTCCCGGCCCTTCAGCGGCACAAACGGGAACTTGCCGACCTTATAGCCCGGCGCCGGGAGCGGATCGATCGCCGCAGTCTTGCGCAGGCGAGCGACAAAGAAGCCTTCACAATCGTAGATCTGCGGGAAGACATGCAGAAATCCCTCCGCGGTTAGGGCATCGGCCGCGCCGGGAAACAGCGCTTCCAGCGGCTGGATCTCTACCGCCTGCGGGTAACGGGACAGCAGCCAGTGAATGACTGACTGATTTTCTTCGCGGTTCAGGGTGCAGGTCGAATAGACCAGCGTCCCGCCAGGGCGCAGGGCATGGAAAGCGCTGTCGATAAGCTTGCGCTGGGTGGCGGCGATGTCAAGGTTGCTCTCCGGCGACCAGTTTTTCAGCGCGTCGGCATCTTTGCGTACCACCCCTTCGCCGGAGCAGGGGGCATCAAGCAGAATGGCGTCGAAGGCTTCGGGCAATGCCGCGCCGAACACCCGCCCGTCGAAATGGGTCAGGCCGACGTTGCTGATGCCGCAGCGGCTGATGTTGGCATGCAGCACTTTCACCCGGCTGGCGGAGAACTCATTCGCCAGGATGCCGCCCGCATTGCCCATCCGGGCGGCGATCTGGGTGGTTTTCGACCCCGGGGCGGCGGCAACGTCCATGACCCGTTCAGGCTGCGGGTTGTCGGCGAACAGGGCGGCGACCGGCAGCATTGAGCTTGCTTCCTGAATATAGAACAGCCCGCTGAGGTGTTCGGCGGTGCTGCCCAGCGGCAGCGCATCGTCGTCCCGCTCGATCCAGAATCCCTCCTCACACCAGGGGACCGGCGTCAGCTGCCAGCCATAGGGCGCGACCAGAGAGAGGAAATCATCGACGCTAATTTTCAGCGTATTGACGCGAATACTACGGCGTAGCGGGCGCTGACAGGCGGCGATAAAGTCGTCGAAAGAGAGGTGCGCCGGCATTGCCGCGCGCATTTGAGCGAGAAACGCTTCAGGGAAATAGACAGTATTTTCGGCCACGGGCAGCGCACCACAGAAAAAAAGGGTGCGCAGTTTAGCACAAACGCCCCGGTGCAGGACACCGGGGCGTGCGGTTTGTCGTCTGCCCGCCGCCGGCATTTGCCGGGGCGGGAGAAGGGGAGATGAGGATTACTGCGGCAGGGCGGTGCCCCACTCCCGCCACTCTTTCGGCTCGCTCTCCAGCAGCAGGAAGTGCTTGCCGTCCTGGGCCTTCGGCGCCAGCGGCGTACCCGGCGGCGTGGCAAAGGCGATCCCGCCGCGGATAAACTGATTGAAGGTCCCGGTTTTCACCACGCCGCCAACCAGGCCGAAGTCGAGGCTGTAACCTGAGGCCAGCCAGAACACCGAGTTATTGCGCACCAGGTACTGGTAGCGCTTGCTGATGCGCATCTTAACCATGACCCGGTCAGACATCGATCCCAGCGACAGACCGGTCACCGTCCCGACTTCCAGACCGCGGAACAGCACCGGCGTACCGATGCCAAGCGATCCGGCCTCCGGCGCTTCCACCACGATATTCAGACCGTCGATATAGCGCGAGTCGCTGATCGTCGTATCCTGGATCTCAAAGTCGCGACGCGCCGGGCCGCGTCCGGGCTCAACGTTAATATAGGACTGGAACAGGGTGTCGAGATGCTCCACGCCTGCCGCGGAGATCTGCGGGGTGATCACCGAGAAGCGAGTCCCGGCGCGGGCAAACGTGCCGACGTATTCCGGGTAAAGCACGGCTTTCGCCTGCACCTCGTTTTTGGCGGTGATCAGCTCCAGGGACTGGATCTGACCGATATCAATGCCGAGATAGCGAATCGGCATCCCGGCCGCCATCTTCCCGGCGTCAAACGCGTGCAGGGTGATCTGGCCGCCCACGGCGCGCGCCGCCGTTTCAGAAGCGTAAAGGATGCGTTTATTATTCAGCCGCGCGTTGGCGCTGCTGCCGTTGAGGTTATCGAAACTGATCGCTCCTTTAATGGCGCGGGCCAGCGGCGAGGCCTGAACGGTGAGCCCGTTGCCGTCAAGTTTGACCTTCGCACCCCCTTCCGCCCAGAAGACGCTGTTGTTGGTCAGCAGGTAGCGGTACTCCGGCTTGATATGCAGATCAATATCGAAAGCGTCTTTGCGCGGTTTGACGGCGATGATCTCGCCGACGGCGAATTTACGATACAGCACCACCGAGCCAGCCTGAACGTCAGGCAGCGTCTCAGCGGAGAGGCTCAGGGTGGTGGTCGGCACTTCGCTCAGGCTGTTTTCCTGCGCCTTTTCGAGGTTGGCATACAGCGGATAGCTGCTCTGCATTTCGCCTTTTTCACCCGGGATCACCCGGATCCCGCCGTTCACCCATTCGCTGGCGCTGGCGCCCAGCACCTGCACGCCATCGAGCCCCACTTTGACGTCCAGACGACTGTTCACCACAAACTTGCTGTCGCCGCGAATCAGATCGCGGTATTCCGGGGCAATCGCCACCTGGAAGGTCACCCCTTTGGCCGTCAGCTTGCGCTCCAGCACCTGGCCAACTTTCACCCCGTGCAGCACCAGCGGCTGGCCGCCGTCGATCCCGTAGCTCTCCGGCGCCGAAAGGGTGACGGTGGCGACATTGGGCTCCTCCAGCAGCGCTTTATCCGCTGGCATGACGGAGAAGTGATTACGCGGTTCGCCTTCGCCGGGCACCAGCTCAAAGGTATTGCCGGTGAGCAGGGCGCTGACGCTGGGGTTATCAAGGGAGATCTTCGGCTTCTTCATCTGAATCAGCGTTTTCTCCCGCAGCAGGGTCACCACGCTCGGGTCGACGGTCATCTCGCCCGTGACTTTGCCGCCAGGGTTAAGATTCAGTTTGCTTAACTGGCCCACTTCCAGCCCCTGATACATCAGCGGCGTCGAGCCCGCTTTCAGGCCGTCGCCGTCCGGCAGGTCGAGGGTCACCACCACCCCGCGCTGACTGTGCGCCAGGTCTTCGTACAGATGATAGTCATCGTTTTGCGACGCGACCTGCGAATCGGCAGGGGAGTCAAAGGCGATGGCGCCGTTCACCAGCGCGGAAAGGTTCTCCAGCTGCACTTTGGCCCCGCTCAGGCCGACGTCGGCTTTGATCCCGGAGACGTTCCAGAAACGGCTGCCTTTTTTCACCAGGTTGGTAAACCGGCGCTCGATCAGCACATCAATGGTGACCCCCTGGTTATTGTCATTCAGCGTGAAGTCATACACCCGCCCGACCGGGATCTTACGGAAGTAGACCAGCGAGCCGCTGCTCAGAGAGCCAAGGTCGGGCGCCTGCAGGTGGATCATCAGCTCGCCGTTGTTGATGCGGTATTTGGGCTGGGTGTCGAGGGCAACGAAGTGATCTTCGGGTTCGCCCTTGCCCGGCATCATGCCGATGTAGTTCCCGCCCACCAGGGCATCCAGTCCTGACACGCCGGCCAGAGAGGCTTTCGGCGTCACCAGCCAGAACTGCGTATCTTTGCGCAGCGCCTCTTTCATATCGCGTTTGATGCTGGCGGAAACTTCAATTTTACTCAGGTCTTTACTGAGACTAATGTCCTGGACGGTACCGACTTCCACCCCCTGATAGCGGATAGGCGTCCGCCCCGGCACGATGCCGTTAGCAGACTGGAAATCGATAGTGATCGTCGATCCACGGTCGTCAAAGCTGGTCCAGATGAGCCAGGCGGCAATCAGCAGCGCGATGACCGGCAGCAGCCAGAATGGCGAGATACGACGTTTGGTTTTTATTCTGGCTTCAGTCTGCGAAGCGGGCGTTTCCTGACTCATGTGCGTCCCAAAGTAAGCGGCTGTCCAGCCATTCAACTGCAAGAATAGTTAAAATTACCGCGCCACCGAAGTAAACCGCGGCCGGCCCCATCGTAAAGGCGAGGAGCTGATCGCGATTGATTAGCGACATGGTGAGTGAGATAACAAACAGATCCAGCATCGACCAGCGGCCAATCCAGGTTATCAGCCGCAGCAGCAGGATGCGGGTGCGCAGCCCCTGCTCGCATTTGAATTGTATGCTGAGCAGCAGGGTAAATAACACTATAACTTTGGTGAATGGCACCAAAATACTGGCGATAAACACCACGCCGGCGATGGCGATATTGCTGCTGGCGAGGGTGATGATCCCGGAGAGGATGGTGTCTTCCTGGCGCGCGCCGTTAACGTAAATGATGGAGATCGGCAGCAGGTTGGCCGGTAAGAGCAAAATCAGCGAGGCAATCAGCGCCGCCCAGCTGCGCTGCAGGCTCTGCGGTCGGCGATGGTGCAGCGGCGTGTGGCAGCGCCGGCAGCGGCCGCGGGCGTCGCGGTAGCCGGTGTAGTGGCAGCCGGTGCAAACCTGCAGATTGTTATCGGCGCGGGTCGCCGGCCGTTCGGGATAGAATCGCTCCCACAGCTCTTCGACGTTCATATGGATAAGCGTCAGGATGCTCAGCAGCGTCAGGGAGATAAATGCCACGAGGCCGATGCCGGGCTGCAGAAAGGCGTAATCCTGCACCTTGATGGAGGCGACGCCGATGCCCACCAGATAGATATCCAGCATGACCCACTCCTTGAGCTTACCGAGCATTAGCAGCACCGGACGCAGGTTCATCCCCAGCACGTTGCCCAGCCACAGATAGCTAATCGAAACCACCAGCAGCACCGGGGCGACCACCGCGCAAAACAGCACCATCGCGGCGGTAAGCGGATCGCCCTGCGCAGTCATCTGCCAAATTCCATGCAGGACGTTGGCGTCAATGCGAACCCCCAGCAGGTGAAGGCGCAGCAGGGGTTCGGACCAGGCAAAGGGCATTAACAGCAGCATCGCCAGGGCCATGCTGCCCAGACGGGTCAACGACCAGTCGCGGCCATCGCGCACCTTCGCGTTACAGCGCGGACACCAGGCGCTTTGGTTGCGTTTAAGCACCGGTAAGCGAAAGAGCATGTCACACTGCGTACAGCGCTGATAATGCGCATAGGGAAGCGGTGTGCTCACGGCATGCACGACCATCTTATTCGCAGGCTTAAGGGTGGATGTTTTTATCGGCATTTAATACGTACAGGAATGAATGTATCCCACTATCTTAACCTATGAATGAATTCATCTTGAGCCCAAGCGCATTTAATGCTTATTTTAGTAGGCTGTACGTATCAGGCAGTAAGACAACCAAGTGAAGATATAATGAGCAAAACAGAATTTTACGCGGATTTGAACCGCGATTTCCAGGCATTAATGGCAGGTGAAACCAGTTTCCTGGCGATGATCGCCAATACCAGCGCGCTGCTGTTTGAACGACTGGGCGAGGTCAACTGGGCCGGTTTCTATCTTCTGGAAGGCGATACCCTGGTGCTGGGGCCGTTCCAGGGCAAACTTGCCTGCGTGCGGATCCCGGTCGGGCGCGGCGTATGCGGCGCGGCGGTGGCGCAAGCCCAGGTGCAGCGCGTCGAGGACGTCCACGCGTTTGACGGCCACATCGCCTGCGATGCCGCCAGTAATTCGGAAATTGTCTTCCCCCTGCGCGTGAACGACCAGATTATCGGCGTGCTGGATATCGACAGTCCGGCTTACGGCCGCTTCACTGCTGAAGATGAGCAGGGGTTGCGCACGCTGGTCGAGCATCTGGAAAAACTCATCGCGGCCACTGATTATCAAAAAATCTTTACCCGTGTCGTGGGATAATCAACGGATAACGTAGCATTTAGCGAGGACGTCATTATAATGTCGCCTGTTCATGCCTGCGGCTTGTTGGCTACGTCCGTTGTAATCAGGAAATTTCATGGAAAATCAACCTAAGTTGAATAGCAGTAAAGAAGTTATCGCCTTTCTGGCCGAACGTTTCCCTCAGTGCTTCAGCGCTGAAGGCGAAGCGCGCCCCCTGAAAATCGGAATTTTTCAGGATCTCGTTGAGCGAGTGGGTGGTGAGATGAATCTCAGCAAAACCCAGCTTCGCGCTGCATTACGTCTCTATACCTCGAGCTGGCGCTATCTCTACGGCGTAAAAGCCGGCGCTATCCGCGTTGACCTGGACGGCAACCCGTGCGGCGAACTGGAAGAGCAGCACATTGCCCATGCGCGTCAGCAGCTGGAAGAAGCGAAAGCTCGCGTTCAGGCGCAGCGCGCTGCCCAGCAGGCGAAAAAACGCGAAGCCGCTGCCGCTGCAGGCCAGCCGGATGAAGGCGTTCGCCGCGAGCGTAAACCGCGTCCTCAGCAGCCGCGTCGTAAAGAGGGTGCTGAACAGCGTAAACCGCGTCCTGTTGCAGCCAAAGCTCCGCGTGAAGAGCGTCTTACTCCGGTATCGGATGTTTCCGTTCTGACCGTCGGCCAGGCGCTGAAGGTAAAAGCAGGCAATAACGCAATGGACGCCACCGTTGTGGAAATCACCAAAGATGGCGTTCGTGTACAGCTGACTTCTGGTATGTCAATGATTGTACGCGCAGAACACCTGGTGTTCTGAAACGGAGGCCGGGCCAGGCATGAACACATTTTTTAAAATCACCGCGCTTGCGGGCCTGCTGGCAATAGCAGGCCATGCGTTCGCTGTTGATGAAATAACCCGTGCAGATCAAATCCCCGTGCTGAAAGAAGAGCCGCAGCACGCGACGGTGAGCGAGCGCGTGACATCGCGCTTTACCCGCTCTCACTACCGTCAGTTCGATCTCGACAACGCCTTCTCGGCAAAGATTTTTGACCGTTATCTGAACCTGCTGGATTACAGCCATAATGTGCTGCTGGCCAGCGATGTGGCGAAGTTCGCGGCGAAAAAAGACCAAATCGGCGACGAACTGCGCACCGGGAAACTGGACGTCTTCTATGACCTCTACAACCTGGCGCAGCAGCGCCGCTTCGAGCGCTATCAGTATGCGCTGAAGGTGCTGGAACGTCCGATGGACTTTACCGGCAACGATAATTTCAACCTTGACCGCTCTAAAGCGCCGTGGCCGAAAGACGAGGCCGAGCTGAACAAGCTGTGGGACGCCAAGGTGAAATTTGACCAGTTAAGCCTGAAGCTGGCGGGGAAAGACGATAAAGAGATCCGCGACACCTTAACCCGTCGCTATAAGTTCGCTATCCGTCGTCTGGCGCAAACCAACAGCGAAGATGTCTTCTCGCTGGCGATGACCGCCTTCGCCCGCGAAATCGACCCGCACACCAACTATCTGTCGCCGCGCAATACCGAGCAGTTCAACACCGAGATGAGTCTCTCACTCGAAGGGATCGGCGCTGTGCTGCAGATGGATGATGACTACACGGTCATTAATTCGCTGGTGGCGGGTGGTCCGGCTGCGAAGAGCAAAGCGATCAGCGTCGGCGACCGCATTGTCGGCGTCGGCCAGACCGGGAAGTCGATGGTCGATGTGATTGGCTGGCGTCTGGATGACGTCGTGGCGCTGATTAAAGGGCCGAAGGGCAGCAAGGTTCGCCTTGAGATCCTGCCGGCCGGCAAAGGGGCCAAGACGCGTATCGTCACCCTGACCCGCGAACGCATCCGTCTGGAAGACCGCGCGGTGAAGATGTCGGTGAAAACCGTCGGTAAAGAAAAAGTCGGCGTGCTGGATATCCCGGGCTTTTACGTCGGCCTGACCGATGACGTGAAAGTGCAGCTGCAGAAGCTGGAAAAACAGAACGTCAGCAGCGTGGTTATCGATCTGCGCAGCAACGGCGGCGGGGCGCTGACCGAAGCGGTATCGCTCTCGGGGCTGTTTATTCCGTCCGGCCCGGTGGTTCAGGTGCGGGATAACAATGGCAAGGTGCGCGAAGACAGCGATAACGATGGCGTAGTCTATTACAAAGGGCCGCTGGTGGTGCTGGTTGACCGCTTTAGCGCCTCAGCGTCTGAGATCTTTGCCGCCGCAATGCAGGATTATGGCCGCGCGCTGATCGTTGGCGAGCCGACCTTCGGTAAAGGTACCGTACAGCAGTATCGCTCGTTGAATCGTATCTACGATCAGATGCTGCGTCCGGACTGGCCGGCGTTAGGTTCCGTTCAGTACACCATCCAGAAGTTCTACCGCATTAACGGCGGCAGTACTCAGCGCAAAGGCGTAACGCCGGATATCATGATGCCAACCGGAAATGAAGATCGCGAAACCGGCGAGCAGTATGAAGACAACGCGCTGCCGTGGGATAGCATCAACGCGGCCACCTACGTGAAGTCCGGGGACCTCGCCCCGTTTGGACCGGAACTGCTCAAGCGCCACGACGAGCGTATTGCCCAGGATCCTGAGTTCCAGTACATCATGAAGGATATTGCCCGTTATAACGCGATGAAGGACAAGCGTAACATCGTCTCTCTGAACTACGCGCAGCGTGAAAAAGAGAACGAAGAGGATGATGCGATTCGTCTGGCGCGGATTAACGATCGCCTGAAACGCGAAGGCAAACCGCCGCTGAAAAAACTGGACGATCTGCCGAAGGATTACCAGGAGCCGGATCCATATCTTGATGAAACGGTCCATATCGCGGTAGACCTGGCGCATCTCGAAAAAGCGCGCCCGGCGGTGGAACCGCCGGCCAGCCAATAAGTCGCCAACGGGCACCCTGAGAGGTGCCCGTTTTTTTAGGCGCCTGGTCATCGCCATTCAGCTCATCTAACAAAATGTCAACCTGCTCTGCCGCTGTCAGCAAGATGCTACAAAATGTAAAGTTGTGTTTTTATCGTGACTTAGCGGGGGCTGATGGTTGAAAATTGCAGCCTGACCCATACGATGTGGGTAATCGCATAGTGCGTTTTGTTAAATTGAGGTAAAAAGAAAATTATGATGCGAATCGCGCTTTTCCTGCTGACGAACCTGGCAGTGATGGTCGTGTTCGGGCTGGTGTTAAGCCTCACGGGGATCCAATCCAGCAGCATGACCGGTCTGTTGATTATGGCCCTGCTGTTCGGCTTCGGTGGTTCTATCGTTTCGCTGATGATGTCGAAATGGATGGCGCTGAAGTCTGTGGGTGGGGAAGTGATCGAGCAGCCGCGCAACGAAACGGAACGCTGGCTGATGAACACCGTTGCACAGCAGGCGCAGCAGGCGGGCATTGCCATGCCGCAGGTGGCTATCTATCACGCCCCTGACATTAACGCCTTCGCTACCGGCGCGCGTCGCGACGCCTCGCTGGTCGCCGTCAGTACCGGGCTGTTGCAAAACATGAGCCGTGATGAAGCGGAAGCGGTCATCGCCCATGAAATCAGCCATATCGCCAATGGCGATATGGTCACCATGACGCTGATCCAGGGGGTGGTAAACACCTTCGTTATCTTTATCTCCCGCGTTATCGCGCAGATTGCGGCCGGCTTCCTCGGCGGTAACCGGGAAGATGAAGGCGAGAGCAGCAATGGCAACCCGCTGATCTACTTCGCCGTCGCCACGGTGCTGGAGCTGGTGTTCGGTATTCTGGCCAGCATTATCACCATGTGGTTCTCTCGTCATCGCGAGTTCCATGCTGATGCCGGCTCGGCGCGCCTGGTGGGCCGCGAGAAGATGATTGCCGCCCTGCAGCGTCTGAAAACCAGCTATGAGCCGCAGGAAGCCAGCAGCATGATGGCGTTCTGCATTAATGGTAAAGCGAAATCCATGAGCGAGCTGTTTATGACCCACCCGCCGCTGGACAAGCGTATTGAAGCCCTGCGTAGCGGTGAATATCTGAAATAGTCCGTCATCTGACGCTGAAAATAAAAATCCGCAGCCCGAAGGCTGCGGATTTTTTTTGTCCTTCATCGTCAGGCTGCGCGCGGCTGGGTGACGCGCAGACCGCTAATCAGCGCAGCGACGGTCGCCAGGATGCCGGCCAGCAGCAGGGCGGTGTGGGTGCCGCTGTTGCCGAGCAGGTTGAACAGCAGGGCCACCAGCGCGGCGCCGGTGCTCTGGCCGAGCAGGCGAGCGGTGCCCAGCATGCCGCTGGCGCCGCCGCTGCGATGGCTCGGGGCCGAGGCGACAATGGTGTGGTTGTTGGGCGACTGGAACAGCCCGAAGCCGGCGCCGCACAGCGCCATACGCCAGATAATATCCAGATCGGTGGGCGACGCCGGAAGCAGCGCCAGACCGAACAGGCCGCAGGCCATAACCAGCAGCCCAATGGCCCCCAGCAGCCCCGCATGGCATTTCTCGATTAAATAGCCGGCCAGCGGCGCCATCACCATCGTCGCCAGCGGCCACGGCGTCAGCAGCAGGCCGGTTTCCACTTCGCTGCGCCCCATCATCGTCTGCAGGAAGAAAGGCAGAGAGACCATCGCCAGCATCTGTGCGCAGAAGGAGCAGATGGAGGTGCAGATTGAGAGGGAGAAGAGCGGGATGCGCAGCAGATCGACCGGCAGCAGCGGGACGGGCATCGTGAGCTGACGGCGAACGAAGAAAAAGCCTACCACCAGCATAGCGGCGACCTCCGCCAGCACCAGCTGCGTGGACTGGCCCTGGGCGAAACCGCTCAGGGCGGTGATCAACAGCCCGAAGGTCAGCGCGTTCATGATGGCGCTCGGCAAATCGAAGCGGACGATTTTGCTGCGCGCGCTGTTAGGCGGCAGAAAGCGCATGGCCAGGACAAAGGCGACGATGCCGAGAGGCACGTTAATTAAAAACAGCCATTGCCATGAGGCGAGGGAGAGGATGGCGGCGGCGATCGTCGGGCCTGCCGCCGAAGAGACGGCGACGACAAAGGAGTTGATACCCATGCCGCGACCGAGAAAGCGCTGAGGATAAATCAGGCGGATCAACGCCGTGTTTACGCTCATCAGCGCGGCGCCGCCCAGTCCCTGGGCGACGCGGGCGAAGGTCAGCATTTCGAGGCTGCGCGACAGGGCGCAGGCCAGCGAGGTAAAGATAAACACCACCAGGCCTATCTTATAGATACGGCGATAACCGACCATGTCGCCGAGGAAAGAGAGCGGCAGCAGGGCGATAACAATGGCGATTTGGTAGGCGTTAACGATCCAGATTGAAGCCGCCGGCGAGGCGTTAAGATCGCTGGCGATGGTTGGCAGCGCGACGTTAGCGATAGCCCCGTCGAGCACGGCCATGGTCAGCCCAAGCACAATGGTCAGAATGGCGCCATAGCGTTGCGGCAGCGGCACGCCATCGGATGAATTTTTATCCATGGTGAATATAAGTCTTAAATGAAACGGTTTTTTGAATGATGAGTTTAGCATTGATTATTCCGCAGTATGTCGCAGATTTGTAACGAAGTGGCAGAAGAATGATTGCGGCGCAGAGGCGGCGAATTTATAATAAAAACCGGTTCTAAATTTTATAAAACAGTTACGACGAGGTGATAAATGGCAGGTGCAGATTTGGATAAACAGCCAGATTCTGTCTCTTCGGTATTGAAGGTTTTCGGCATCCTGCAGGCGCTGGGTGAAGAGCGTGAAATTGGCATTACCGAACTGTCCCAGCGCGTCATGATGTCGAAAAGCACCGTTTATCGCTTTTTACAGACCATGAAATCACTGGGCTATGTGGCGCAGGAGGGAGAGTCTGAGAAATACTCCCTCACGCTCAAACTGTTCGAGCTGGGCGCGCGCGCGCTGCAGAACGTCGATCTGGTGCGCAGCGCCGATATTCAGATGCGGGAACTCTCCCGCCTGACGAAAGAGACTATCCATCTCGGCGCGCTGGATGAAGACAGTATTGTTTACATTCACAAGATTGATTCAATGTATAACCTGCGGATGTACTCGCGTATCGGCCGTCGCAACCCGCTGTACAGCACCGCGATTGGCAAGGTTCTGCTGGCGTGGCGCGATCGCAGCGAAGTGGAGCAGATCCTTGACGGCGTGGAGTATAAACGCAGCACCGAGCGGACCATCACCAGTACCGCTGAGTTGCTGAAGGTGCTGGATGGCGTTCGCGAGCAGGGGTATGGCGAAGATAACGAAGAGCAGGAAGAGGGGCTGCGCTGCATCGGGGTACCGGTATTCGACCGTTTCGGCGTGGTCATCGCCGGGCTGAGTATCTCTTTCCCGACCTTACGTTTCTCTGAAGAACGTTTGCATGAATATGTGGCGATGCTGCACCAGGCGGCGCGCAAGATTTCTGAGCAGATGGGATATAACGACTACCCCTTCTGACACGGCGCTGAAGCATTCGGCGACCGCGGCGCTATCGTCGCGGTCGCCGGTTCGATCTTAGCCGTTATCGACGACGGTTGCGCTTTTACGCAGCAGCGGGCAACTGCTGACGCCGATCACGCCGCTATTGGAATGCACATAAAGTGCGGTACTGACCCCACGGGCGGTGAGGTATTGACACTTCAGGCCCAGACCGCCGACGTTTTCTTCACTGTGGAATAATACCCCGTAGCCGCTTAATAATACGCCAATCCATAAGATAGCCACTACGACAATAGTACGAATGATTAATCGCATTGATGCCTCATTATTTGTAAGATCCTTGCCGTGATTTTGACACGAACACGTTTTGAAACAAGTCGATGATTCCTAAACTTGCCTTTCGTATTACAGTTAGCCGCGGTTTAAGAAGGCCGTGTTATCCTGGCGACATAAAGTACTGATGCGGAGAGTGGAGTGAAAAAATTACGGTGGGTTTTACTGATAGTCATCATAGCAGGCTGCCTGTTGCTGTGGACTCAGATGCTTAACGTAATGTGCGACCAGGATGTTCAGTTTTTCAGCGGCATTTGCACTATCAACAAATTTATCCCGTGGTAAGACATTTTTCTGACGACCGATTTCCTTCTGCGCCGCGGGTGGTAGAATGAACGCCTTCTCTTTGAGGTGGTGAAATGAGTGAGTTACTAAATCCTGGGATCTTAAATCTGGCATCGCTGGCCGTGTCTGTGGCGCTGCTGCTTGTCGGTCTGTTGTTATGGTTCTTCGTCAACCGCGCCAGCTCGCGGGCGAATGAGCAGATAGAACTGCTGCAGGCGCTGTTGGATCAGCAAAAGCGGCAGAATGCGCTGCTACGTCGCCTGTGCGAAGCCAGTGCGCCGGAAAAAGAGGACGTGGCTGAGCCGACCGTCGCCGGTAAGGCGAAAGGGGAGGACGAGTTTATCCGCCTGGTGGCAGAGCGCTAAGTACCTCGACAGGTGTGCATCATAAGATGCGCACCTGCATGATAGCGGGCGGTAATATCTTATTCTTATTCCATTATTCCTTTCTCAATGTACTATCCCCTTTTTTACACGCTGTAAATAAAGTGATCCCCGCCGCGTTTATTGTTGGATAACGTGACGCTGTCATCTTTTTTTCATTATTAAGGTGCAGAATTAGCACTATTTTTAGCGTGACGACTAACAGGTTTTATTATCACTACACTGGCGTGGCTTTAGCGATTTTTCGTCTGGGGTTATAACGAATTTCGCGCATCAATATTCATCACGGCCCGCCAGTCGCCTGTATACTGGCAGTTCGTATACGGACATACCTGGACGAAGCGAAGTTGTTGAGCTATGGTAAAAAAGTTGCCATTACCGGGCTGCGCTCTTGCGTTATTGATAAACGCCATAGCGCCTTGCCAGGGGCGACAAACACGCATAAATGTGCAGGCGATCAAAGGATTACCTTATAATTTGTGCGAACGATCGAGACACGTTTAAAAATGGCTTGCCATTATTTACGTAGTGTGTGATAACACCTTTCGGGTTAAACGAGGTACAGTTCTGTTTATGTGTGGCATTTTCAGTAAAGAAGTCCTGAGTAAACACGTTGTCGTTGAATACCGCTTCTCTGCCGAACCTTAAATTAGTGCCTCATGCAGTTATGTGTCAGTTTTATCTATGTAAACGCCAGCAGGCGAAGAAAACAGTCTAAGGAATTTTGCAAATGGCAAAGATTAAAGGTCAAGTTAAGTGGTTCAACGAGTCTAAAGGTTTTGGTTTCATTACTCCGGCTGATGGCAGCAAAGACGTGTTCGTACACTTCTCCGCTATCCAGGGTAACGGCTTCAAAACTCTGGCTGAAGGCCAGAACGTTGAGTTCGAAATTCAGGACGGCCAGAAAGGTCCGGCTGCAGTTAACGTAACTGCTATCTGATACAAGACCATTCTTCTTGTATAAAAGCCTCGCCTGCGCGGGGCTTTTGCGTTTTTATTGCAAAGCATGTCATTTTTCCCCCTCTCGTCGCGTCTTGTTGCAAATACTCAACTTTATTAGCATTGTGTAGCAGTCTGTTTTGCTAATTTTCTGTTAAATCAGTTGGTTGCAAAACAATGCCGGAGCTATGGTGCTAAATAAAAAAATGAAGTCCGCCGCCAGCTTTACCCCGATTCGCTTCGGGTTACTCTGCGTGGCCATACTCGGTTGTCTGGGACTGCTATTGGCCCGCGTGGGCTGGCTGCAGATTATTTCCCCCGATAATCTGGTAAAACAAGAGGATATGCGTTCTCTGCGCGAAGAGCCCGTTGCGGTTGAGCGGGGGATGATCACCGACCGGGAAGGACGACCGCTGGCGGTGAGCGTTCCGGTCAGCGCAATCTGGATCGACCCGCAGACCACCATGGAGAAGGGCGGCGTCGGCTACGGACCCCGCTGGCAGGCGATGGCCGAAGCGCTGCATCTCAACCTCGGGGAACTGGCCCAGCGGGTACAGAGCCATCCCCACGCCCGCTTTCTCTATCTGGCGCGGCAGATCAATCCCGAGCAGGCGGCGTGGATTGATAAACTGCATCTGCCAGGCGTCTACCTGCGCGATGAATCGCGGCGTTTCTATCCGGCAGGCCATGTGGCTGCCAATCTGCTGGGCTTTACCAATGTCGATAATCAGGGCATCGAAGGGGTGGAGAAAAGCTTCAACGCCCAGCTGACCGGTAAACCCGGGCGACGTCTGGTGCGGAAAGATAAACATGGCAATGTGATTGAGAACATTACCGAAGTACCGCCTGTGCCGGCGCATAATCTGCAGCTGAGTATCGATGAGCGCCTGCAGACGGTGACGGAAGATGCCCTCGACAACGCTGTTCGCTGGAATAAAGCCGAGTCCGGGGCGGCGGTGCTGATTAAAATCGATACCGGCGAGATCCTGGCGATGGCCAGCTATCCGGACTTCAATCCCAACAATCGCGATGCCGCAACGCTGGATGATTTTCGCAACCGGGCCATCAGCGATACCTTCGAGCCGGGGTCGACCGTCAAACCGCTGGTGATCATGACCGCGCTGCAGCAGGGGATTGTCCAGCCGGACAGCGTCGTGGACACTCATCCGTTTGTCCTCGACGGCCACCGTATCCGCGATGTCGGCTATTATCCGGAGCTGAGCCTGACCGGCATCCTGCAGAAATCCAGCGATACCGGCGTATCGCATCTCTCGCTTGCCATGCCGGTGCAGCATCTGATTGACACCTATACGGCTTTCGGCTTCGGCGAGCCGACGGGGTTGGGGTTGACCGGCGAAAGCGCCGGGCTGATGCCGCATCGTCGTTACTGGGGGCAACTGGATCGCGCCACCTTCGCTTTCGGCTATGGTTTGATGGTTACCCCGCTCCAGCTGGCGCACGTTTACGCCACCATCGGCGGCTTCGGCATACAACGACCGTTGTCGATCACCCGCATCGACCCGCCGGTGATTGGCACGCGCGTAATGCCGGAGAATATTGTTCACAGCGTGGAGCATATGATGGAGAGCGTGGCGCTCCCGGGCGGGGGCGGTACCAAAGCGGCGGTGCGCGACTACCGGGTGGCGGTAAAAACGGGGACAGCGAAGAAAATCGGTCCGGACGGCAAATATATCGACAAATATGTCGCCTATACCGCCGGCGTGGCGCCCGCCAGCCGTCCGCAGTTCGCGCTGGTTGTAGTGATGAACGACCCGAGCAATGGCTCCTATTACGGCGGGGCCGTTTCCGCCCCGGTATTCAGCCAGATTATGGGCGATGTCCTGCGGCTGGAGAACGTCATGCCGGACGGCATGCCACAAGGGGCGGAGAATCTGATCGTTATGCACGACAGCCACCCGCTGGCGCCGGCGCTGTAACAGTGGTCTGCAGGGGCGAATAGCGCTACACTTTCGCCCTTTCAGCGACACCGGAGCCGTCATGTCATACAGTTGCCCCCTTTGCCACGCGCCGCTCAGCCGTAGCGACAATCACTATTCCTGCCCGCAGCGGCACCAGTTCGATCTGGCGAAAGAGGGGTACGTCAATCTGCTACCGGTGCAGTTCAAACGGTCGCGCGATCCCGGCGACAGCGCTGAGATGATGCAGGCCCGTCGGGCGTTCCTCGACGCCGGGCATTATCAGCCGCTGCGGGACGCTATCGCTGAGCGACTGCGGCACGCTGCCCCTCAGGCATTACTGGATATCGGCTGCGGCGAAGGCTATTACACCCACGCATTTGCCGCCATCGCCAGCCGCAGCTGGGGGCTGGACGTGTCGAAGCCGGCAATCCGCGCGGCGGCGAAACGCTATCCGCAGGTGAATTTTTGCGTCGCCTCCAGCCAGCGGCTGCCATTCTCCGATAATAGCTTCGATGCGGTGGTGCGCATTTACGCCCCCTGCAACGCCGGTGAGCTGGCGCGGGTGGTGCGGCCTGGCGGATGGGTGATCACTGCCACGCCGGGACCCCGCCATCTGCTGGAGCTGAAAGGGCTGATTTACGATGAGATCCGCCTGCATGAGCTGAAGACGGAAGCGATGCCGGGGTTCCGCCTGGATGCTCAGCAGCAGCTGGCTTATCCGATGACCCTGACGGGAAGTGAAGCGCAGGCCCTGCTGCAGATGACGCCGTTCGCGTGGCGGGCCAAAGCCGAAGTGCATGACGCGCTGCGTCAGCAGGCGACCTTTGGCTGCCAGACCGATTTTATGATCCATTGCTGGCAGCGTGAGGAGTAAAGCTTAACCGGCGAAATGGCTCCAGAGAATTTCGCTGCCGATGCCAATCAGTACGATACCGCCGAGAATTTCGGCCCGTTTGCCCAGCAGCGGGCCGATAAAGCGACCCACCATGATCCCCAGCGTCGACATGATAAAGGTGGCGCAGCCGATCGCCAGCGCGGTGGTCACAATGCTGACCTGCAGGAAGGCCAGACCGACGCCGACGGCCATCGCGTCAAGGCTGGTGGCGAAGGCGGTGGTGACCAGCAGCCAGAAGCCATGCCGGCGAGGCGCCTCGCACGCCTCGTCGCTATCGCCGCGAAGCCCTTCGACAATCATCCGCCCGCCGAGAAACACCAGCAGAATAAAAGCAATCCAGTGATTCCACTCGAGCACAAACTGGCTGGCCAGCATGCCCAGTCCCCAGCCGACTAGCGGCGTCAGGGTTTCAATGGCGCCAAAAATCAGCCCGGTGCGTACAGCTTCTGAGAATTTGGGTTTATGCAGGGTGGCGCCTTTGCCGATAGAGGCCGCGAAGGCGTCCATAGACATGCCGAAAGCGAGAAGAAGGGTTGCGGATAAATTCATGTGCCTGTCCTGACCGGGGATAATCCATATGACACATCGCTGCCCCCAGTAAATATACGCGGAGCCGCTCAATGGCTGAGCAATACGTACAGCAGTGATGTATCTATGGTCTCGCCTGATTGAATCACTTCAACCCGTACGTGCCACGTTTTGCAACGAGTATGTTGACACGTACATTTCCTGACGGGCAGGAAATCGGCTACTCCCCAACGACGGGCGCAACCTTAACATATTTTTAGAATATAAAACAATAACAGAAGAGGGCTATTTTAATAACCAAATGATAACGATTTTCATTTGAATTTATAAGTAAATAAATAGTTAATGAAAAACAGAAGGGCAGAGGGGGAAATATAGCCATGGCTATATAATTCCCCAGACGAAATCTGAAAAAACATAGCGTTGGCTATATTTTTAAATCATTGAGTTGAAACAAGAAGTTTGTATATTTTTTCCAGATCGTCGATATTTCGTACGCGAATCAGCAGCCGCCGTTGCTCTAATTGCATCACCAGTACGCCGTCTTCGGATAAATTCATCTCTTTAATTCGCTGATATTCTATCCACACGTTGGCGAAGAAAAAGCCGCGCGGTTTAAAAATGATTTTCGGCGTACGGATCCAGAATAAATAGAGTCCCATCAGCGCCAGCGCAGATAATAGCCAGGTGGTGATCGCGGTGCCGTGCTGGGTGATGTTGTTATAGATCAGAATGGCGATGAGGCCGACAAAGATCATGCCGTCAACGCGGCTGCGGCGAAGCAGGGGGATGGCCAGCAGCACCGGGCCGTTGCGCCTCGGCATAATAAACTGGTCATACACCGCGTAGGCCAGTAGCGCAAGGATAAACAGGATGATCACCAGGTCCGTGAATGTCATTGCTTTGCGTTCCTCCTGATAAAAAAAAGCCGGGGGCAAGCCCCCGGCGTACAACCTGGAAATTACAGACCCAGCAGACCGACAGCGTAGCCCGCGATACCGATGACAAAGAAGCCAACGATGATCCACAGCGGGTTAACTTTCTTACGCAGCAGCCACATACAGGCGAAGGTCAACAGCAGCGGTACCAGGCCCGGCATCAGCTGGTCGAGGATCGTCTGCACCGTGGTGACGTGAACCTGTCCGTCAGAGCCGGTGATTTTTGACACCACCATCGGAATGTTCACGTGCGTCCACTTGTTAACCAGCGCCCCCATGACAAACAGGCCGAGGATTGACGCCCCCTCAGTCAGTTTCTGCAGGAAGCCGCCGCCCATATCTTTCACGATGTCCACGCCTTTGCGGTAACCGTAGGCGACGCCATAGTAGCGGGTCAGTAGTCGCACCGCGTTGAACAGGATAAAGAACAGCAGTGGTCCGAGCAGGCTTCCGCTCATCGCGATCCCGGCGCCTAAGGCCGCGAACACCGGACGCACCGTACCCCAGAAGATCGGGTCGCCGACGCCGGCCAGCGGCCCCATCAGACCGACTTTGATGCCGTTGATGGCGCCATCGTCAATCTCTGCGCCATTGGCGCGCTGTTCTTCCATCGCCAGCGTTACGCCCAGTACCGGCGCGGCAACGTAAGGATGGGTATTGAAGAACTCAAGGTGACGCTTAATCGCCTGCTTACGCGCATCGTTGTTCTCCGGGTAGAGACGACGAATCGCCGGAACCATAGAGAAGCAGAAGCCCAGCGCCTGCATACGTTCGAAGTTCCATGAACCCTGGAACAGGTTAGAACGAATGAACACGCCACGAATATCACTCTGAGTGAGTTTTTTCTCGGTGGTATTTTTAGTCATATCAACCATTTCGCTCACCTGTTAGTCCAGTTCGTTATCGAGATCGTTGTTACCAGCCGCCTGAGCCGGGGCACCGGCGACGCGGTTATATTTCGGGCTCAGCTGGATGTAGAGGATTGCCATGACCGCGCCAATCACGCCCAGGGCCACCAGGTTGAAGTTGGTGAAGGCGGCGGTGACGAAGCCGAGGTAGAAGAACGGCATCAGGTAGCCCGCGCGCATCATATTGATGACCATCGCGTAACCTACAACCACGATCATGCCGCCGGCGATGTTCAGGCCGCTGGTAACCACTTCAGGGATCGCATTCAGCAGGCCCTGGACTTCGCTGGTACCGACGGAAATGGCCACGATGACGGCCGGGATAGCGATACGCATCGCCTGCAGGAACAGGGATGAGACGTGCAGCCACGACAGGGCGGTCAGGTTGCCATTCTCCGCCGCTTTATCCGCTGCGTGCTGGAAGGCTACGGTGATGGTACGCACGATGATGGTCAGCACCTGGCCTGCAGCCGCCAGCGGGATAGCCAGCGCGATGCCGGCGCCGATGCTCTGATGGCCGGCAATAACCAGAACGGTGGAAATAATGGACGCCAGCGCGGCATCAGGGGCAACCGCCGCACCGATGTTCATCCAGCCCAGGGCGATCATTTCCAGCGTACCGCCGATGATAATACCGGTTTTCATATCGCCGAGAACGGCGCCGATCAGCGTACAGGCGACCAGTGGACGGTGGAACTGAAATTCATCAAGCACCGACTCCATACCCGCAATACACGCGACGATGAACACCAGCACAATCTGAAGAAGGGTAATCTCCATTGTACTTCTCCTGTTGATTAAGTCTTAAAGTGAAAACTGGGGCGCGATCGTCCGGGTTATTTATCAACCTTGGCGATCAGATCCATCATTTTCAGTTTCGGGTCGGTGGACACTTTACGTGCCTCCAGCTCGATACCGCGTGCGTTCAGCTTGTTAAACGCCTCAATATCTTTGGCATCGACCGAAATCGCGTTGTTAACCTGGGTTTTGCCCTGGCGGAACGCCATACCGCCGATGTTGACGCTGGTGATTTTCACGCCGCCCTCGACGACGCGCTCAACGTCGGTCGGGTTAGTAAACAGCAGCATCACGCGCTGTCCGGCGTACATCGGGTTGTTGTAGACGCGGATCATTTTGGCGACGTCCACCACGTGGGCGGTGACGCCCGGCGGCGCAACCTGGGTCAACAGGGTTTTGCGCACGGTATCCGCGGCGACTTCGTCGCTGACGACGATGATGCGGGTGACGTTGGTCTCTTTGGTCCAGCGGGTGGCGACCTGACCATGGATCAGGCGGTCGTCGATACGCGCAAGGCCAATGACCATGTAGTCATTCGGGCCCATCGGTTTGGCCGGGGCGGCGGCTTTTGGCGCCGCGGCAGGAGCGGGCGCAGGGGCCGCTTTTTCCACCGGTTTGGCCTTCAGCGCTTTCACGCCTTCGCTGCCGGTCTCTACCGCTAAGGCGACCAGCTCATCAAAGGAAGGATCGTCATCGCGGGCCATGAAGGTTTCCACCAGCATCGGGATGTTGACGCCGGCGATGACTTCGTAATGCTCTTTATCGACGACAATGCGGCTCGCAGCGTTGAACGGGCTGCCTCCCCATGTATCGACGAGAAACAGCACGCCTTTACTGGTATCCAGTTTTGCCAACTGGGCATTGTATTTCTCGATCAGCGTTTCGGCGTTTTCACCCGGAACGAAATCGATCCAGCCAACGTTTTCCTGCTCGCCCAACAGCATCTCTGCTGTTTTCAGCAGCTGTTCTGCAGCCCAACCATGTGTGCCTATTACAATAGCAATCGTCACTTGCTACCTCCTTTATTATCGTGAATGCATCATCTGCTTTGATACATCCTGAATCACTCTTGAGGACAAAATCGATTCAGTTAGGGTGTAAGATAGAAAATAGTTACTACCGCGAATTATTTTAGACAGTGAAAAAATAATTAATGTGATGAAGATCCGTTAATCAGGCATCGCCTGGTAATAATTTTGCAGCGCAAAAAATAGCCTTAGTTATTGCAAATTCAGGTAAATCTTTTCCAATTTCGATCTATATTTTGCTATGTTTAACTTCCGTTTAATTACTCAGGAGTATAGGGCATAGCCCGCAGTATGGACCGTCATCGACGTCTTTTCACTTTCTGGCACCTGGTTGCCACCTCCACGCATCACGCTTATCTCTCAGCATCTATTGTCGCGTCCGTGCATGACATGGCGATGACTGACGTTGCCGCTAACCGGAGTCGCACATGGAATTGTTAATGGATCCCTCAATCTGGGCCGGCCTGTTGACGCTTATCGTTCTGGAAATTGTGCTCGGTATCGATAACCTGGTGTTTATTGCCATCCTGGCGGACAAGCTGCCGCCGAAGCAGCGTGATAAAGCGCGACTGATCGGCCTGTCGCTGGCGCTGGTGATGCGCCTGGGGCTGTTGTCGGTGATCTCCTGGATGGTGACGCTGACTAAACCGCTGATTACTATCGCCGATTTCTCCTTTTCCGGGCGTGACCTCATCATGCTGCTCGGCGGGATCTTCTTGCTGTTCAAGGCGACAACCGAGCTGCATGAACGGCTGGAAAACCGCCAGCATGACGCCGGTCACGGGAAAGGCTATGCCAGTTTCTGGGTGGTGGTACTGCAGATCGTGGTGCTGGATGCTGTCTTCTCTCTGGATGCGGTGATCACCGCGGTCGGGATGGTGAACCATCTGCCGGTGATGATGGCGGCGGTCGTGATCGCGATGATTATGATGCTGCTGGCGTCGAAGCCGTTGACGCGCTTTGTCAACCAGCACCCGACGGTGGTGGTGCTCTGTCTGAGCTTCCTGTTGATGATCGGCTTGAGCCTGGTGGCGGAAGGGTTTGGCTTCCATATTCCGAAAGGGTACCTGTACGCGGCGATCGGTTTCTCGATCATCATTGAGTTCTTTAACCAGGTGGCGCGCCGCAACTTTGTTCGTCACCAGTCGACGCTGCCGCTGCGCGCCCGTACCGCGGATGCGATCCTGCGCCTGATGGGCGGCCGTAAACAGGCCTCCGTCAACCATGACGCCGACAGCCCGGCGTCGGTGCCGGTACCGGATGGCGCCTTTGCGGAAGAAGAGCGCTACATGATTAACGGCGTGCTGACGCTGGCGCAGCGCTCTCTGCGCAGCATCATGACCCCGCGCGGGGAAATCAGCTGGGTGGACGCTGAGCAGAGTGAAGATGAAATTCGCCGTCAGCTGCTTTCGTCGCCGCACAGCCTGTTCCCGGTCTGCCGCGGAGAACTGGACGAAATCATTGGCATCGTGCGGGCGAAAGAGATGCTGGTGGCCCTGGAGTCGGGCGAAAACGTCGCGGCGCTGGCCTCCGCCTCTCCGGCGATTGTGGTGCCTGAAACGCTGGACCCGATCAATCTGCTCGGCGTCCTGCGTCGCGCGCGCGGCAGTTTCGTCATCGTGACCAATGAATTTGGCGTGGTGCAGGGGCTGGTGACGCCGCTGGACGTCCTGGAAGCGATCGCCGGTGAATTCCCGGACGCCGATGAGACGCCGGAGATCGTTATCGATGGCGACGGCTGGCTTATTAAGGGGTCGACCGACCTGCATGCGCTGCAGCAGGCGCTGGGGCTGGATCCGCTGATCAATGACGATGAGGATATTGCCACCGTTGCCGGTCTGGTGATCTCCGCCAATGGCCATATCCCGCGCATTGGCGACGTGGTGTCGCTGCCGCCGCTGCATTTCACCGTGGTGGAAGCGAATGACTACCGGGTCGATCTGGTTCGCGCGGTGGTCACCCGTCCGCCGAGCGACGAAGAAGAATAATCGTCCTGCGCGCCGGTCCCCGTGGGGGCCGGCGAGTTATTCTGTTGCCTCTTGACTGGCCAGCCACGCCGGGAACGCCTCCACCGGCATCGGCCGCGCATAATAAAACCCCTGCAGCACATCGACGCCGTGGTTTCTGAGGTAGCTTTCCTGCTCCAGCGTCTCCACCCCTTCGGCAACGGTAATAATATTCAGCCGGTTGGCGAGGGAGATAATGATATCGGTCACCGTGGCATTGACGCTGTCTATCCCCACCGAGCTGGTAAACGAGCGGTCAATCTTCAGCACGTCCGGGCGCAGTTTTTCCAGCCATGAGAGCGAACTGTTGCCGGTGCCAAAGTCATCGATCGCCAGCTGTACGCCTTTCAGGTGCAGATCTTCGGCCATATGCTGGTCGCCATCCTGCAGGACATCGCGTTCGGTCAGCTCGACCACCAGCTGTTGTACCGGGTTCATGCTGAACCAGTAATTATGCAGGTCATGCAGCAGTAAGCCGTTGGCGAAGTGGCGGGCAGCGACGTTAATGGCGATATGAAATTGGCGGTCGCTGGGAAAAGCATCCAGACGGCGGGCGGTTTCGGCAATGACGTAGCGGGTGAGGGGGATGATCAGATTGTCCCCTTCGGCGATGGGAATAAACACCTCCGGCGAAATCGCTCCGCGGCGAGGGTTGTTCCAGCGCAGCAGGATCTCCACCCCGCAGCAGCGGCCGCTGCGCGCATCCTGCAGCGGCTGGCACCAGAGGGCAAACTCCCGGGCGGAAATACCGAGGCTTATCTCCCGCGAGAAGCTCATTCTTCCGGCGGTGGCCAGCCAGGCGATGCCGGTCATTAGCAGGCTGAAGATCAGCGCCAGCGGCAGCTCGCCGGGCAGTTCTTCGAGGGCGATTGTCGATGCGCCAGGGCCGTTGATGTTGATGGTAAACGGAAACTCGCTAGAGCGTTGGCGATAAATCACCGTTCCCTGCGGGGTATGCGTTTTATCGAGAAGCCCATCGCGGCTGCTAAAATAACGATCGCCAACCTGCAGGCTGACGTCGCTTATCAGGGATGATTTTTCGTTGAGAATTAAGGTCCCCAGCAGCTCGATATTGACAATCAACATCACGCCGTCCTGGCCGCTTTCCGGGGTGGGGTACCACTGGATCAATACCGGCGTCCCTTTAAGCAGCGATTTCTCGGTTGAGAAGAGCAATAAAGGATGGGGGGCTGGCAGCGAGGGCTGCAGCTGGTGTAAATCCGCCTGCCGTTGCCCGAAAATACTCGAACAGTAAACGATACCGTCCTTCACGAGGACGACGGAACGAACGGTCTGCAACGAGGCTGCCATTTTGCGCAGGGTCAGATGGATATCCGGGCAGCGTTTGCCCACCAGAGGAAGCAGGGTGGTGCGCTCCGCGCTCAGCGGGCGCAGGATATTATTTAGCGCCGCCACCCGCTGGCTGGCGGCCGTGCGGATATAGTCTTCATTTTCGCTACGCTGCGAAATAAATCGAATGGCTAAGGTGGCGCCCAGGGTCACCAGGGCGACCAGCAGGCAGACTATAATGCGTTTGCGGCGATAGGCCGTAATGACTTTTTGTGCAGTCTGCATGTGCGACACCCTGTCGACAGGACGAGAGGTTAAGCGTGGCTTATTTAATAGAGCAATTGTAGTGGCAGAATATCGCCAGGTATAGAAAAAAGAAAATGCGCCACGGAGGGCGCATCAGGAAGGCAGGGGCTTTTAGTTACCCTCGCTCCGCGCCTGCGCCCCGGGAGGCGGCAGGCGAAAGCCAACATGTTAGTCACACTGAACTTTAATCGCCAGGCCGCCTCGCGAGGTTTCGCGGTACTTGGCGTTCATGTCTTTGCCGGTTTCGTACATGGTCTCGATCACTTTATCGAGCGAGACGCGCGGTTCGCTGGTGCGGCGCATCGCCATCCGCGCGGCGTTGATCGCTTTCACGGAGGCGATGGCGTTACGTTCTATGCACGGCACCTGTACCTGGCCGGCGACCGGGTCGCAGGTCAGGCCGAGGTTGTGTTCCATGCCGATCTCCGCCGCCACGCAGACCTGCTCCGGGCTGGCGCCGAGCAGTTCAGCCAGACCCGCCGCCGCCATCGAGCAGGCGACGCCCACTTCGCCCTGACAGCCGACTTCGGCGCCGGAAATGGAGGCATTCATCTTGTACAGCGCGCCGATCGCACCGCAGGCCATAAAGTAGCGGATATAGATCTCCGGGCTGACGGATTCGATAAAGTGATCGTAATAGGCGAGTACCGCCGGAACGATGCCGCAGGCGCCGTTGGTCGGCGCGGTCACCACGCGACCGCCGGCGGCGTTCTCTTCATTGACCGCCAGCGCGAACATGTTGACCCAGTCAACGACGTTCATCGGATCGCTGGAGAGCTTATCGCTGGCCACCAGCAGACGACGCAGCGCCGAGGCGCGACGCGGCACGCGCAGCGGGCCAGGCAGCACGCCTTCGGTGTTCATGCCGCGGTCGATACAGGCGCGCATGGTCTGCCAGACATTAGCGAAATAGTCCTCGATCTCTTTTTTGCTGTGCAGCGCCAGCTCGTTCTGCATTACCATCCCGGAGAGCGACAGGCCGGTCTCTTTGCAGTAGGCCAGCATTTCCTGCGCCGATTTAAACGGGTAGGGCACCTGTAGTTCGTTGGCGTTTTCTTTGCCGAAGTGCTCTTCGTCGACGATAAAGCCGCCGCCAATCGAGTAATAGGTCTTGCAGTAGATCTCTTTCTCGCCGGCCCAGGCATGAATGGTCATGCCGTTTTCGTGCAGCGGCAGATTGTCGCTGCGAAAACGCATGCCGTCATCCGCCGGGAAGTCGACTTCGTGCTGACCGTTGGCCAGCAGCAGACGGCCGCGTGTCTCGACGTCACGGATAAATGCCGGTATCGCGTCTATATCGACCGTATCGGGCTGATTGCCCGCCAGTCCCATGATAATGGCGATGTCCGTATGGTGGCCTTTGCCGGTTAATGACAGCGAACCGTAGACGTCAACCGCCACGCGGGTCACTGCATTAAGCAATCCTTTTTCGACCAGGTCATCGACGAACTGTTTACCGGCCTTCATCGGGCCAACAGTGTGGGAAGATGAGGGACCAATCCCCACCTTGAACATGTCGAATAGACTAATCACGATAATACTCCTGACAGGGTTACCGCGGGTGCGGTAACGATGTAATAACTGCGCATAGTGTAAGAGGGAAGCGCCCTGTCAGTTCAACTATTCACATGAATTAAACTAATGGATAACCGCGATTTTACTAATAGTGAGAGCGCCCTCTCATAATCAGTATAGCTAAGGGCGCGCGCCTATCTGCAGCGCCAGCTCGCGAATGATCCCGGCGGTCATCCCCCAGACAAAATAATGCTGGTACCAGGAGAGCCAGACGCGGTGGTCGTTGCCCCGGCGGTGGATATCGAGCGGATGATAGCGCCCGAGGCGCAGGGCCTCGGCGAGCGGCATTTCAAATACCGCGGAGACTTCGTCCTGGCTGGCGTGATAGTGCAGATCCGGCGGAATAATACCCACCACCGGCGTCACCTGGAAGCCGGTGACGCTGTCCACCGGCGGCAGAACGCCAATCACCTCAACCGTCTCCGGCGGGATCGCCACCTCTTCCTGGGCTTCGCGCAGAGCGGCGGCGATAAGGGTCGCATCGGTATTATCTACCGCCCCGCCGGGAAAGGCGACCTGGCCGGCGTGCTTGCGCAGCAGCGGCGAGCGCTGGGTCAGCAGCAGGCCAGGCTGCGGCCGGCGCACGATCGGCACCAGTACCGCCGCCTGCCGCTGATTGAGCGCATGGCGCGAAGGCTGAGGGCGCAGCAGCTGGAAGCGGGACAGAAAATCATCCAGATTGAGGGCGTGGTCCGCCATGGTCTAGTTCTCCAGTTGGTGCAGGATACGATTAACTTTATCAAAAGTTTCCTGATATTCCGCATCTTCCTCGCTGTCCGCGACGATACCGCCCCCGGCGGAGCAATACAGTTGCCCCTGCCAGGCCGTCAGGGTGCGAATGGTGATGCTGGTATCCATATTGCCGCAATAGCTCAGATAGCCGACGCTCCCGCACCAGGCGTTGCGTCGCTGGGGTTCCAGTTCATCAATAATCTCCATCGCCCGTACCTTCGGCGCGCCGGTGATCGACCCTCCGGGGAAGGCGGCGCGCAGCAGATCGCTGGCATGAAGCGTCGCCGGCAGGCGGGCGGTGATGGTGCTGACCAGATGATGGACCGCCGGGAACGGCTCCACCACGAACAGCTCGGGGACCCGCACGCTGCCCGGGACGGCGACGCGGCCGATGTCGTTGCGCATCAGGTCGACAATCATTAAATTCTCAGCGCGGTCTTTCGGCGAGTTCGCCAGCTTCTCCGCCTGCTGCGCATCCGCCAGCGGCGAATCGAGCCGCGGCAGGGTGCCCTTAATCGGGCGCGTCTGGATCTCACCCTGGCGGAGCTGAATAAATCGCTCCGGCGACAGGCTTAAAATCGCCCCTTCCGCAAGGCGGATGAAGGCGCTAAAGGGGGCGCGGTTGGCGGCGTTCAGCTGGCGGAAGGCCTGCCATTCATCCCCGACGTAGCGGGCCTGAAAACGCTGGGCGAGGTTGACCTGATAGCAGTCACCGCTGCGCAGATAGGCCTGCACCTGACGAAATTTCTCGCCATACTGCTGGCGGTTCATATTTGACTGCCAGGCCGAGGTCAGGGCGAAGGTTTCACCCGGCGCCGGCGTTTGCGCCTTCAGCCACTGCAGACGCTGCTGCGGGTCGTCATAGCTGAGCAGCGACACCTGCTGGCGCTGATGGTCGACGATCAGCGCCCAGTCATAAATCCCCACCGCCATATCCGGCAGCGCGATATCGGCCTGCGCGGCAGCGGGAAGTCGCTCAAAACGGCGGCCCAGATCGTAACCGAAGAGCCCCAGCGCGCCGCCAAGAAACGGTAGATCCTCATGGGGCCGCGGCGTGAACGGCTGACGATCCAGCTGCTGCTGAAGCAGTTGCAGCGGATCGTCAGCCGAGACACAAACGGTCTCGCCGTCATCGATCCAGGTCTGTTCACCGCGCGTCAGCAACGTGGCGCGCGGGGCCGCCACCAGGATATCAAAACGGTTATGCGGATGGTCGGCAAAGCCGGAATGCAGCAGCATCGCCCAGGGCGTGGCGCTTAACGGCGTAAAATAGTATTCGGCGGCATCCGGGCGCCAGGGCAGGGTAATAATCGCGGGGGACAACATCTTTCTCGATCCTGAACGTTACCGTCCCTCTGGCGTAGGCGGGGACGGCGTGAAATAATTACGCCCCACAATGTAGCAGGAGTACAAGATGTTTGCAGGTTTACCTTCGCTGAGCCACGAGCAACAGCAAAAAGCGGTCGAACGTATCCAGGAACTGATGGCCCAGGGGATGAGCAGCGGCCAGGCGATTGCCCTGGTGGCGGAAGAGCTACGCGCGACGCATACCGGCGAACGGATCGTCGCGCGCTTTGAAGATGAAGACGAAGACGAGTAATTACACCGCGGCGATGATTTTGATCTCAACTTTATATTGCGGGTTCATCAGCGTCGCTTCCACCGTGCAGCGCACCGGGGCGTGACCGGCTACCACCCAGGCGTCCCAGGCTTTATTCATCGCCGCAAAGTCGCTTTTGTCGGCAAGGAAAATAGTGGCGTCAAGAATACGCGACTTGTCGCTGCCCTGTTTTTCCAGCACCGCGTCAATCTGCGCCAGGGTGTTGGCGGTCTGCTCGAAGGCATCGGCATCAAGATTCGCCGGTACGCCGGTGTAGTAAAGGGTCTGATTGTGGATCACTACATCTGACCAGCGGTCTTCGGCATCAATACGCGTAATTGTCATTTCTCATTCCTCTTTGAGCATTCCATTCGGCAGCGGCAAGACTGCCATAATGTTCCGCTCGCGTCACTACCCGGACTGGCGAAACGCCGTCCTCCCTGACATAATCACTGTCCAAATAACCAGGGGGCAATGTGATCGACGATTTTGCAGCAGACGGCCAGCTAGCCAAAGCCATACCGGGATTTAAACCGCGCGAGCCGCAGCGCCAGATGGCGGTGGCGGTCAGCGAAGCGATTGAGGCCTCCCGGCCGCTGGTGGTGGAAGCGGGGACCGGAACCGGTAAAACCTACGCTTACCTGGCGCCGGCGCTGCGGGCGAAAAAAAAGGTGATTATCTCCACCGGGTCGAAAGCGCTGCAGGATCAGCTCTACAGCCGCGATCTGCCCACCGTCGCCAAAGCGCTGAAATTCACCGGCAAACTGGCGCTGCTAAAAGGGCGCTCCAACTACCTGTGCCTCGAACGCCTGGAACAGCAGGCGCTGGCTGGCGGCGATCTGCCGGTGCAAACCCTCAGCGACGTGATCCTCCTGCGCTCCTGGTCGAACCAAACCCAGGATGGCGATATCAGCACCTGCGCCAGCGTGGCGGAAGATTCCCAGGCCTGGCCGCTGGTCACCAGCACCAACGATAACTGCCTCGGCAGCGACTGCCCGCTGTATAAAGATTGCTTCGTGGTGAAGGCGCGTAAAAAAGCGATGGATGCCGACGTGGTGGTGGTCAACCATCATCTGTTTCTTGCCGATATGGTGGTCAAAGAGAGCGGCTTTGCCGAACTGATCCCCGAGGCGGAGGTGATGATCTTCGACGAAGCCCATCAGCTGCCGGATATCGCCAGCCAGTACTTTGGCCAGTCGCTCTCCAGCCGCCAGCTGCTGGATCTGGCGAAAGACATCACCATTGCCTACCGCACCGAACTGAAAGACACCCAGCAGCTGCAAAAATGCGCCGACCGCCTCGCGCAAAGCGCCCAGGATTTTCGCCTGCAGCTGGGGGACCCGGGCTACCGCGGCAACCTGCGCGAGCTGCTGGCGGACAGCCACATTCAGCGGGCGCTGCTGCTGCTCGATGATGTTCTTGAACTGTGTTACGACGTCGCCAAACTTTCGCTGGGGCGCTCGGCGCTGCTCGACGCCGCCTTTGAGCGCGCCACGCTTTATCGCGGGCGTCTGAAGCGGCTGAAAGAGATCAATCAGCCGGGCTACAGCTACTGGTATGAGTGCACCTCGCGCCACTTTACCCTTGCGCTGACGCCGTTGACCGTGGCCGAGAAGTTTAAAGAGGTGATGGCGCAGAAGTCGGGAAGCTGGATCTTTACCTCGGCGACGCTGTCGGTAAATGACGATCTACACCACTTCACCGCCCGGCTGGGGATCGACGAGGCGCAGACTCTGCTGCTGCCTAGCCCCTTTGACTATCAGCATCAGGCGCTGCTCTGCGTACCGCGTAATCTACCGCTGCCGAACCAGCCCGGCGCGGCTCGCCATCTGGCGGCCATGCTTAAACCGCTGATCGAGGCTAACGACGGTCGCTGCTTTATGCTGTGTACTTCGCACGCCATGATGCGCGATCTGGCGGAGCAGTTCCGCGCCACCATGACCCTGCCGGTGCTGCTGCAGGGCGAGACCAGTAAAGGCCAGCTGCTGCAGCAGTTCGTCAACGCCGGCAACGCCCTGCTGGTGGCCACCAGCAGCTTCTGGGAAGGGGTCGATGTGCGCGGAGACGCGCTGTCGCTGGTGATCATCGATAAGCTGCCGTTTACCTCGCCGGACGACCCGCTGCTGAAAGCGCGGATGGAAGATTGCCGGCTACGCGGCGGCGATCCGTTCGATGAAGTGCAGCTCCCGGACGCGGTGATCACCCTCAAGCAGGGGGTGGGCCGGCTGATCCGCGATATCGACGACCGTGGGGTGCTGGTTATCTGTGACAACCGGCTGGTGATGCGCCCTTACGGCGCGGTGTTCCTGGCCAGCCTGCCGCCCGCGCCGCGGACCCGCGATATCCGCCGGGCGGTGCGCTTCCTCGCCGTGCCGCCGGCAAGGTAATCCGCCCTAAAATGTGTTAAGCTGCGCGCCATTTTGTTAATTAGCGGTTCCCACTAGACTTCGGGCGGTGTGGCGACGGATTGACCGTCTGCCGGTAAACAGGCTGCCTGAAGGCCTGAACTATGTAACGAGAGCGTGACCACCCATGCGAATTTTGGCTATCGATACCGCCACAGAGGCCTGCTCCGCGGCGCTGTGGAATGATGGCACCCTTAGTGCTCATTTCGAAATTTGTCCCCGCGAACACACCCAACGTATCCTGCCGCTGGTGCAGGAGGTTCTCACCGAGAGCGGCACCACCCTGACCGAGCTGGACGCGCTGGCCTTTGGCCGCGGCCCGGGCAGCTTTACCGGCGTGCGTATCGGCATCGGTATCGCCCAGGGGCTGGCGCTCGGCGCGGAGCTGCCGATGATCGGCGTTTCCACGCTGGCCACCATGGCACAGGGCGCCTGGCGCAAAACCGGCGCCACCCGCGTGCTGGCGGCGATTGACGCCAGGATGGGTGAAGTCTATTGGGCTGAGTACCAGCGCGACGAGCAGGGCGTCTGGCACGGCGAAGAGACGGAAGCGGTGCTCAAACCGGACGCGGTGGCCGAACGGCTGGCGCAGCTTTCCGGCGAATGGGCCACCGTCGGCACCGGCTGGCAGGCGTGGCCGGATCTGGCGAAAGAGAGCGGACTGACCTTAAGCAGCGGCGAAATTGATCTGCCGGCGGCAGAGGATATGCTGCCGTTAGCCTGTTATCTGCTGGCGGCAGGGAAAACCGTGGCCGTGGAGAAAGCGGAGCCGGTTTATTTGCGTAACGAGGTGGCGTGGAAGAAACTTCCGGGCCGCGAGTGAATCTCAGTAACAAGAAGACTGAGAAAAGGAGTCGCATCATGGCGGGTCAAAAACAGGGCGTTCGCTGGCTGCTGGCCGCGGCGGTTGCCGTTGCGCTGAGCGGCTGCGTATCGGTGCCGGATGCCATCAAAGGCACCAGCCCCACGCCGCAGCAGGATTTGGTGCGGGTGATGAACGCCCCGCAGCTGTACGTTGGTCAGGAAGCGCGCTTTGGCGGCAAGGTGGTCAACGTGCAGAACCAGCAGGGTAAAACCCGCTTAGAAATCGCTACCGTGCCGCTGGACAGCGGTGCGCGACCGGAACTGGGCGAACCCTCGCGCGGGCGAATCTTTGCCGATGTTAACGGCTTCCTCGATCCGGTGGACTTCCGGGGTCAGCTGGTGACCGTGGTCGGGCCGATTGCCGGGGTGGTCGACGGCAAAGTGGGTAGCACGCCCTACAAATTTATGCTGATGAACGCCACCGGCTACAAACGCTGGAACGTGGTGCAGCAGGTGGTGATGCCCCCGCAGCCCATCGACCCGTGGATGCTGGGTCCCCGCCCCTGGGGGTACGGCTATGGCGGATGGGGATGGTACAACCCCGGCCCTGCTGAGGTAAGAAACGTTGTAACTGAATGATTTTGTTGTTTTTGTTAGTTCAAAGAAACAGCGGCCAGTCCGCTGTTTCTTTGTTTTCAGTCGAATAAGAAAAAAAATAGTGACGCGCTTCGCAACCTGCTCATTGCCTAATTAATAAACTGGTACGCTGAGTTAATATAATGTTAACAAAATGTATTTCCCAGGGGCTGTGATGACGACGAATAACTATTTCAGAGGTGATGCAGTGAAAAAGGTTTGGCTAAACCGTTATCCCGCAGATGTTCCGGCGGAGATAAATCCTGACCGCTATCAATCCCTGGTTGAACTGTTTGAACATGCCACCACCCGCTACGCCGACCAACCGGCGTTTATCAATATGGGTGAAGTGATGACCTACCGTAAGCTGGAAGAGCGCAGTCGCGCCTTCGCCGCTTACCTTCAGGAGGGCTTAGGGTTACAGAAGGGCGATCGGGTGGCCCTGATGATGCCTAACCTGCTGCAGTATCCGGTGGCCCTGTTTGGCATCCTGCGCGCCGGGATGATCGTGGTCAACGTCAACCCCTTATATACCCCGCGGGAACTGGAGCATCAGCTCAACGACAGCGGCGCGGCGGCGATCGTCATCGTCTCCAACTTTGCCCATACCCTGGAAAAAGTGGTGGCGAAGACCCAGGTGAAACACGTGATCCTGACGCGCATGGGCGATCAGCTCTCCACCGCCAAAGGCACGCTGGTGAACTTTGTGGTCAAGTACATCAAGCGCCTGGTGCCGAAGTACCATCTGCCGGATGCCATCTCGTTTCGCAGCGCGCTGCAGCACGGCTATCGCATGCAGTACGTGAAGCCGGAGATCGTAGCGGAAGATCTGGCGTTTCTGCAGTACACCGGGGGCACTACCGGGGTGGCTAAAGGGGCGATGCTGACCCATCGCAACATGCTGGCCAACCTCGAGCAGGTCAATGCCACCTACGGCCCGCTGCTGCATCGCGGCAAAGAGTTCGTGGTGACCGCGCTGCCGCTGTATCACATTTTCGCCCTCACCATGAACTGCCTGCTGTTTATCGAGCTGGGCGGGCAGAATCTGCTGATCACCAACCCGCGCGACATACCCGGACTGGTGAAGGAGCTGGCGAAATATCCCTTTACCGCCATGACCGGGGTCAATACCCTGTTCAACGCCTTGCTGAACAACAAAGAGTTCCAGCAGCTTGATTTCTCCTCGCTGCACCTCTCCGCCGGCGGCGGCATGCCGGTGCAGCAGGCGGTGGCTGAGCGCTGGGTGAAACTGACCGGGCAATATCTGCTTGAGGGCTACGGACTGACCGAGTGTTCGCCTCTGGTCAGCGTCAACCCCCACGATATCGACTACCACAGCGGCAGCATTGGTCTGCCGGTGCCTTCCACCGAAGCCAAACTGGTGGATGATGACGATAACGAAGTGGCGCCGGGCCAGCCTGGCGAACTCTGTATCAAGGGGCCGCAGGTGATGCTGGGCTACTGGCAGCGACCTGACGCGACGGATGAGATCATCAAGAACGGCTGGCTGCACACCGGGGATATCGCGGTGATGGATGAAGAGGGGTTCCTGCGCATCGTCGATCGGAAAAAAGATATGATCCTGGTGTCGGGTTTTAACGTCTATCCGAATGAAATCGAAGATGTGGTCATGCAGCACAGCGGCGTGCTGGAGGTGGCGGCCATCGGCGTGCCGTCCGGCAGCAGCGGCGAAGCGGTGAAGATCTTCGTGGTGAAGAAAGATGCCGCGTTAACCGAAGAAGCGCTGATTACGTTCTGCCGACGCCATTTGACCGGCTATAAGGTGCCGAAACTGGTGGAATTCCGTGACGAACTGCCGAAATCCAACGTCGGGAAAATTTTGCGGCGAGAACTGCGTGACGAAGCGCGCGCTAAAGTGGACAATAAAGGCTGAGTAACGAATGAGTCGCCAGACGCCGGCTACGCCGGCGTTTTTTATGGGCGCAAGTTAAGAGAGTATGCTTTGAACTATCAGATGATCACCACCGACGATGGCCTGCGCGCTGTCTGCGAAGCGGCAAGCGCGGCCTCCGCCGTCGCTCTGGATACGGAATTTGTCCGTACCCGCACCTATTACCCGCAGCTGGGCCTGCTGCAGCTGTTCGACGGCCACCAGGTCTCTCTGATCGATCCCTTGACGATTAACGACTGGGCGCCGATGCGCGACCTGCTGCTCAATCCGGATGTGACCAAATATCTGCATGCCGGCAGCGAAGATTTAGAAGTCTTCCTCAACGCGTTCAACCTGATGCCGCAGCCGCTGATCGACACCCAGATCCTGGCGGCTTTCTGCGGTCGGCCGATGTCCTGGGGCTTTGCCTCGATGGTGGAAGAGTATTCCGGGGTCGCGCTGGACAAAAGCGAATCCCGCACCGACTGGCTGGCGCGACCGCTGACCGAGCGTCAGTGTGAATACGCTGCGGCCGACGTCTGGTACCTGCTGCCGATCGCCAGCCAATTAATGGCGGAGACCGATCGCGCGGGCTGGCTATCGGCGGCACTGGACGAATGTCGCCTGATGCAGCAGCGCCGTCAGGAGGTGGTCGACCCGGCCGAGGCCTGGCGCGATATCGGCAACGCCTGGCAGCTGCGTACCCGCCAGCTGGGCTGCCTGCAGCTGCTGGCGGAGTGGCGTCTGCGCAAAGCGCGTGAGCGTGACCTGGCGGTGAACTTTGTGGTGCGGGAAGAGCATCTGTGGAGCGTGGCGCGCTATATGCCCACCAGCCTCGGCGAGCTCGACAGCCTCGGGTTGTCCGGTAGCGAAATTCGCTTCCATGGCAAAACGCTGATCGGCCTGGTCGAGAAAGCCCAGGCGCTGCCGGAGTCGTCGCTGCCGGCGCCGCTGCAGAATCTGATCGACATGCCGGGCTACCGCAAAGCCTTTAAAGAGATTAAAGCGCTGGTGCAGGAAGTGAGCGCGGAGAAGGGCGTAAGCGCGGAGCTGCTGGCGTCGCGTCGACAGATCAACCAGCTGCTGAACTGGCACTGGCAGCTGAAAACGCAGGCCGCTGAGCCTGAGCTGATTTCCGGTTGGCGTGGTGAGCTGATGGGCGAACGGCTGAAGAGGCTGTTAAACGACTATCCGCGCTAGCGGGCGGTCTGGTTCAGGGTATAAAAAAACCGGCGGCGCGTGGCGTAGCCGGTTTTTTTTCAGGATGGAACAGCAGGTCAGGGTTTCGACTCTTCCGTTTCGGGTAGGGTCACGTTCAGCTCAAGAATGGAAATATCACCGTCCCGTTGCTCAAGCTGCACGCTGACCATCTCCGGGTCGATCTGCACGTATTTACAGATCACTTCCAGGATATCTTTGCGCAACTGCGGCAGGTAATGCGGCTCCGCGTCCCCGCGGCGGCGCTCGGCGACGATGATTTGCAGGCGTTCTTTCGCAATATTAGCCGTGTTCTTTTTTCGCGAGAGAAAAAAGTCGAGTAAAGCCATAATTTATCCTCCGAACAGGCGTTTGAGGAATCCTTTCTTCTCTTCTTCAATGAAGCGGAAAGGGCGTTCTTCTCCGAGCAGACGTTCAACGGTATCGGCATAGGCTTTGCCTGCGTCCGACGCGGCATCGAGGATCACGGGCTCACCCTGGTTGGATGCGCGCAGGACTGACTGGTCTTCCGGGATCACGCCCACCAGGTTGATGCGCAGAATCTCCAGCACGTCTTCCATGCTCAGCATATCGCCTTTATTGACGCGGCCTGGATTGTAGCGGGTCAGCAGCAGGTGCTCTTTGATCGGCTCTTCGCCATTTTCCGCGCGGCGGGATTTGGAGGCGAGAATGCCAAGGATACGGTCGGAGTCGCGAACGGAGGAGACTTCCGGGTTGGTGGTGATAATGGCTTCATCAGCGAAATAGAGCGCCATCAGCGCACCGGTTTCAATGCCTGCCGGGGAATCACAGACGATGAAATCGAACTCCATCTTCTTCAGTTCTTCGAGAACTTTGTCGACGCCTTCGCGGGTCAGGGCGTCTTTATCCCGGGTCTGGGAAGCCGGGAGAATGTAGAGGTTTTCCGTGCGCTTATCTTTGATCAGCGCCTGGTTCAATGTGGCATCGCCCTGGATGACGTTGACGAAATCATAAACGACGCGACGTTCGCAGCCCATAATCAGGTCGAGGTTACGAAGGCCGATGTCGAAGTCGATAACGACGGTTTTCTTTCCCTTCTGGGCCAAACCTGTAGCGATGGCCGCGCTGGAGGTGGTCTTGCCAACGCCCCCTTTACCCGAAGTCACAACAATAATGCGTGCCATAGAAATTCCTTGTTAAAAAGGGATTAATTTAACGGTTGAATTGTCAAAGCGCTTTCGCCTAAACGCAGGCGTGCCGCTTTGCCATAAAATTCGGCCGGGATGTTATCGCTCAGCCAATATTCCCCGGCGATGGAGACCAGCTCCGCCGCAAGGTGGGTACAAAATATCTGGGCGTCTCTGTCGCCACCGGCGCCTGCCAATGCGCGTCCTCGCATCATGCCATATACATGGATATTGCCGTCAGCGATAAGTTCCGCGCCGGCACTCACATGATTTGTAACAATAAGATCACAGTGTGGCGCATAAATGCGCTGACCGGAACGTACCGGCTGGTCAATCAAACGCGTTTTTGTGATCTGGTTAGCAACTGGCGGCGGCGGGGCAGGTTCGGACGGTGCCGGACGAGGGGCTTTTTCTTTCCCTTCGGTTAATAACGGGATACCGGCGCGGTCGATTTCGGTTTTCAGGCGCGGGATTTTGCATCCGCTGACGCCCATAATACGTAAACCGGTCGCGGCGATAGCCTCGTTGACGGCGCGCCATTCGACGCTCTCCTCGACGCTGGCGATATTCACCACCACCGGAGCATGGCGTAAAAAGGCGGGAGCCTGGGCGATTTTGTCTTCTAACGCCTGACGAATAACCTCGGGATTTGCATCGTGCAAATGAACGACAGATAACGTGAAGCTACTGCCTTTAAGTTCGATTGGCGTATTTGACATCCTGGCCTTACTCAATTTGCTGTTTATCGACCGCCGAAGTGCGGTGATATTCCGAAGACTAAAAGGCATGTTATAGTCACTCATATATTGAGGCAAGTGACCACGGGTCTAATTCCGAGTAAAACTATGTTTTGTGTGATCTATCGAAGTACTAAACGTGAACAAACCTATTTATACGTCGAAAAAAAGGACGATTTCTCACGCGTTCCTGACGAGCTGATGCGCGGCTTCGGCACGCCGCAAATGGCGATGCTGCTGCCGCTGGATGGGCGCAAAAAACTGGTTAACGCCGACCTGGAAAAAGTGAAACAGGCGTTAAGCGAACAGGGCTATTACCTGCAACTTCCTCCGCCGTCTGAAAATCTACTAAAGAAACACCTGGCGGAACAGGGGAAACAATCCGATTAACCCACGAGGGAAAATAATGTACCAACATCATAACTGGCAGGGAGCGCTCCTGGATTATCCGGTGAGCAAAGTGGTTTGCGTCGGCAGTAATTATGCAAAGCACATCAAGGAAATGGGCAGTGCGACGCCGGAAGAGCCGGTGCTGTTTATTAAACCTGAGAGCGCGCTGTGCGATCTCCGTCAGCCGTTGGTGCTTCCTGAGGGGCTGGGCTCGGTGCATCACGAAGTCGAGCTGGCGGTGCTGATCGGCGGTACGCTGCGTCAGGCGACGGAAGAGCATGTGCAGAAAGGGATTGCCGGCTATGGCGTCGCATTGGATCTCACCCTGCGCGACCTGCAGGCGAAGATGAAAAAGGCCGGACAGCCGTGGGAAAAGGCCAAAGGCTTCGATAATGCCTGTCCGATCTCCGGCTTTATTCCGGCCGCCGAGTTCCACGGCGACCCGCAGAATACGCCGTTAAGCCTGAAGATTAACGGCGAGGTGCGCCAGCAGGGCACCACCGCCGACATGATCCATCAGATCGTGCCGCTGATCGCCTATATGTCGCGCTTCTTTACTCTCAAAGCCGGGGACGTGATCCTCACCGGCACCCCGGAAGGGGTAGGGCCGCTGCACAGCGGCGACGAGCTGGTGGTCGGCTTCAACGGCCTGTCGCTCACCACCCGGGTACTGTAAGCGCGGTTTGCCGCCTTTTGGGGCGGCAAAACTTGCATCGTCGTGCCAGACTGGTTATAAGGTGCACCCTTAACTGGCAACGACGGACACTTCGATGAGCGAACAACCTTTCTGGCAACAAAAAACCCTGGATGACATGACCGACGCGGAGTGGGAATCGCTGTGTGACGGTTGCGGCCAGTGCTGCCTGCATAAGCTGATGGATGAAGATACCGATGAGATCTACTTCACCAACGTCGCCTGCCGTCAGCTCAATATCAAAACCTGCCAGTGCCGTAACTACGAGCGTCGTTTCGAATATGAGCCGGACTGCATCAAGCTCACGCGCGAAAATCTACCGACTTTCGAATGGCTGCCGCCGACCTGCGCCTATCGTCTGCTGGCGGAAGGCAAGCCTCTGCCGGCCTGGCACCCGCTGCTGACCGGCTCAAAAGCGGCGATGCACGGCGAACGCATCTCCGTCCGTCATATTGCGGTGCCCGAGTCCACCGTTGTCGACTGGCAGGACCACATCCTTAATCTGCCTGACAGGGCGCGGTAAGCGCCGTCACGCTTTTTTCGCGTGGAACAGCCCGTTTTCACCGTCGGTTTCATCCGCCACCCAGAAGTGAATATTGAAGCGGGCATCGTCGCTGAGTTCGACGCGGTGCCAGTACTGCGGCGGACTGGTGGCAAACTGCCCGGCATGAATGACGACTTTTTTCTCCGGCTCCGTCGCCTGTTCATTGGCAAAACCGTAATAGGTCACCGTACCTTCCATGACGCACAGCTGACCGAAGACGCCGGCTGCGGTGTTGTGGTGGCTCAGCAGGGCGGCGGGGACGTTCTCTTTGGTAAAGAACGGGGTGGAGCGTTTAACTTTCCAGTCTGCGGGGATCAGTAAAGATGACATGTGAGCTCCTGTGGGGCTATATAAGATGTATTTAATATGCATCTTTTGATGGCCGTGGTCAACCACAGAAAGGAAACGATTCAGCGATGAACAGCAGGCACAAAAAAACGCCCCGGAGGGCGTTTCATGATGCGCGGTACTCACAGCGGCTTAGCGGCCAAACAGATCGCGCTTTTTCGCTTTAAAAGGCTGAGCAACGATCACCAGGATAGCCACCACCAGATAGGCCGCGAAAATGCCCACCAGCCATTGCGGCATCTCCAGCGACAGGAACTGCCACTGGCGTACCGAACAGTCGCCGGACGCGACAAACACCTGCGGCAACCATTTATCCAGCGGCAGCCAGCTCGGGAAGCGGGCGGCGAAATCACAGGTCTGGAACGGCGATGGGTGCAACTGGATCATCGTATGTTCCCACGCCAGCTGCAGCCCACGTACCGCGCTGTACAGCCAAATCAGCATGGCGACATAGCGCAGCGGCGTTTTGGGGGCAATGGCGCCCACCAGCCCCGCGCCCATGATGCCAAACAGGGCGCAGCGTTCATAAATGCACATCACACACGGCTGCAGCAGCATCACGTGCTGGAACCACAGCGCGACGAGTTCGAGAATGAACGCGGTCAATGCCATCAGGAGCCAGGCGCCGCGTCCCCGCGAGCACTGGTTTAAATATTGCAACATAATCATTTCCCTGGAAGATGCTAAATCATGGCAGTGTAAACGAAAACCGAACCGACGCCAGCGGCCCGGCGGAAAATATTACGTAACTGGTTATTGAATCGCCCGGGCGAACCCGGGCGACGGGTGGATCAGGGCAGGGTGGGGGTAACCAGCCAGCCGTGAGCCAGCAACCATTCGGTGACCGGCATCAGGGTGAACTCGACGCACAGCAGGCCGACCAGCGTCAGCACGAGGGTGTAGGGCAGAGCCATCCACACCATGCGGCCATAGGAGAGCCGGATAAGCGGCGCCAGCGCGGAAGTCAGCAGGAAGAGGAATGCCGCCTGGCCGTTCGGGGTGGCCACTGACGGCAGGTTGGTGCCGGTATTGATCGCCACCGCCAGCATCTCAAACTGCTTCAGGCTGATGGCGCCATGCTCGAGGGCGGTTTTCGCTTCGTTGATGTAGACCGTACCGACAAAAACGTTATCCGAGATGGACGACAGCAGGCCGTTAAACAGATAAAACAGCGACAGCTGCGCGTGCGGCGAGGCCTGCAGAACAAACTCGATGACCGGCGTGAACAGCTGCTGGTCGATGATCACCGCCACGACGGCAAAGAATACCGTCAGCAGCGCGGTGAAGGGCAACGCCTCGGTGAACGCCTTGCCAATCGCATGTTCATCGGTCACGCCGGTAAAGGTGGTAGCGAGAATGATCACCGACAGGCCAATGAGGCCGACTTCGGCAAGGTGCAATGCGAGGGCTGCGATCAGCCAGACGCCAATCAGCGCCTGGGCAATCAGCCGCAGCCGTTCCTGACGACTGCGCTGCGCGCGGCTGCGATCGTCAAAGTCCTGCAGCACCTTTCGGACCGCCGGCGGCAGCGGTTCGCCGTAGCCAAACAGGCGATACTTTTCCACCAGCAGACAGGTCAGCAGCCCGCAGACCAGCACCGGCAGCGTGATGGGCGACATGCGAATGAAGAATTCGCCAAAGTGCCAGCCCGCCGCTTTGGCGATAATCAAGTTTTGCGGCTCGCCGACCATGGTCATGACGCCGCCGAGCGCGGTACCGACGCCGGCGTGCATCATCAGGCTGCGCAGAAAACCGCGGAACTGCTCCAGCACCTCGCGGTAGTGCTGATCGATATGGCTGTCGTCCTGCACATCGCTATCGTCGGGGCGCGCCGAGGCGACGCGGTGATAGATGCCGTAAAACCCGACGGCGACGCTAATCACCACCGCCACCACGGTGAGCGCATCGAGAAAGGCGGAGAGGAAGGCGGCGGCCAGGCAGAAGGCCAGCGACAGCAGCATTTTGCTGCGGATGCCGAGCAGCAGGCGCGTAAAGACGAAGAGCAGCAGCTGCTTCATAAAGTAGATGCCCGCCACCATGAACATCAGCAGGAGCAGCACTTCCAGGTTGCTGGCGATCTCTTCCCGCACATGACCCGGGCTGGTCATGCCGATCAGCACCGCTTCAAATGCCAGCAGCCCCCCCGGCAGCAGTGGATAGCACTTCAGCGCCATGGCGAGGGTAAAGATAAACTCAACCACCAGCAGCCAGCCGGCGACAAACGGCGCTAAGGCGAACACCAGCGGATTAATGATTAAGAAAATAATTAATGCCAGCTTGTACCAGTCAGGCGACTGGCCAAGAAAATTGCGCCACAGCGCGCGGCCATAAGAAATTTCCACGACAGAATCCTTCCCCGTCAATTAGTACATGATTTTGTGCGTAACGATTGGCAAGAGTATCAGCTGAGCAAAATGAGAAGCAACTTTCTTCGCAGCGCGGCGGCGGTTACGGGCGAGAAGGAAAAGCGTAAAGTAAAAACGGAAAATGAAACGGCGATCCCTTTTTAATTCACTTGCGATGCTATCTGCGCTATAGCGGCTCTGGTATGATGAGTGCAATTGCAACAATGTGTAATGGAAATATTATTATGGTCATTAAGGCGCAGAGCCCTGCGGGTTTCGCGGAAGAGTATATCATTGAGAGCATCTGGAATAACCGCTTCCCACCTGGATCGATTCTCCCCGCTGAACGCGAGCTTTCTGAGCTGATCGGTGTCACCCGCACCACTCTGCGCGAAGTGTTGCAGCGTCTGGCGCGTGACGGCTGGTTGACCATTCAGCACGGCAAACCCACCAAAGTGAACAACTTCTGGGAGACCTCCGGGCTGAATATCCTTGAAACGCTGGCGCGTCTCGATCACGACAGCGTCCCGCAGCTGATTGATAACCTGCTCTCCGTGCGCACCAATATTTCCACGATTTTTATTCGCACCGCGTTCCGTCAGCATCCGGATAAAGCGCTGGCGGTGCTGGACAGCGCCCGGGAAGTGGAAGATCACGCCGACGCCTTCGCCGACCTCGATTACAACATTTTCCGCGGTCTGGCGTTCGCCTCCGGCAATCCGATCTATGGTCTGATCCTCAACGGCATGAAGGGGCTGTATACCCGCATTGGCCGCCACTATTTCTCCAGCCCGGAAGCGCGCAGCCTGGCGCTGGGCTTTTATCATCAGCTGGCGAAGGTGTGCGAAGGGGGCCTGCACGATCAGGTGTATGAGCTGGTTCGTCGCTACGGCCATGACAGCGGCGAGATCTGGCACCGGATGCAGAAATCGCTGCCCGGCGATTTAGCCATGAATGTGCGTTAAGCTGGCTATTCGCCATCGATAAACACAATAAGGGGGCCGATGGCCCCCTTCGTCGTTTTATACGTCCCGTAAAGCTATAGCGCGTTCGGCCGCGCCGGGCAGCGGTCCAGTAGCTCAATGCTGCCGTCGGCGTTCTGCTGCTCCAGCAGCACATCGAACCCCCACAGACGATGCACATGTTTCAGCACTTCGCGCCGCCCTTTGTCCAGCGGGACGCGGTTGTGCGGCACATAGCGCAACGTCAGCGAGCGGTCGCCGCGCAGGTCAACGTTCCACACCTGGATATTCGGCTCAAGATTGCTGAGGTTATATTGCGCTGAGAGCTTGTTGCGGATCTCGCGATAGCCCTCTTCGTTGTGGATAGCCGAGATCTCGAGATAATTGTTGTGGTCGTCGTCGAGCACCGTGAAGAAGCGGAAATCGCGCATGATCTTCGGCGACAGGAACTGGCTGATAAAGCTCTCATCCTTGAAGTCGCGCATGGCGAAATGCAGCGTTTCCAGCCAGTCGGAACCGGCGATATCCGGGAACCAGTACTTGTCCTCTTCGGTGGGCGACTGGCAGATGCGCTTGATGTCCTGGAACATGGCGAAGCCCAGCGCGTAGGGGTTAATCCCACTGTACCACGGACTGTTGTATGGCGGCTGGAACACCACGTTCGTGTGGCTGTGGAGAAACTCCAGCATAAAGCGCTCGGTCACTTTCCCTTCGTCATAGAGATGATTGAGGATGGTGTAGTGCCAGAAGGTGGCCCACCCCTCGTTCATCACCTGGGTCTGTTTCTGCGGGTAGAAATACTGGCTGACTTTGCGCACGATGCGCAGGATCTCGCGCTGCCACGATTCCAGCAGCGGGGCGTTCTTCTCCATAAAGTACAGCAGGTTCTCCTGCGGTTCGGAAGGGTAGCGGCGGGCGGACTCAATCGCCTTCTCCTCTTCGCGCTTCGGCAGGGTGCGCCACAGCATATTCACCTGGCTCTGCAGATACTCTTCCCGGCTTTTCTGCCGCGCCTTCTCCTCCTGCAGAGAGATTTTTTGCGGACGTTTATAGCGGTCGACGCCGTAGTTCATCAGCGCATGGCAGGAGTCGAGCAGTTTCTCCACTTCGTCGACGCCATAGCGTTCTTCGCACTCGGTAATGTATTTGCGGGCGAAGATCAGGTAATCGATGATTGAGCTGGCGTCGGTCCAGCTGCGAAACAGGTAATTGTTTTTAAAGAACGAGTTATGCCCGTAGCAGGCGTGCGCCATCACCAGCGCCTGCATGGTGATGGTGTTTTCTTCCATCAGGTAGGCGATACAGGGGTTGGAGTTGATGACAATCTCATACGCCAGGCCCTGCTGGCCGTGCTTATAGGCCTGCTCGGTCTCAATGAATTTTTTGCCGAACGACCAGTGCGGATAGTTGATGGGCATGCCGACGCTGGAGTAGGCGTCCATCATCTGCTCGGAAGTAATGACTTCGATCTGGTGCGGGTAGGTGTCAAGACGATAGAGCTTAGCGACCCGGTCCACTTCGGCCAGGTAGGTCTCCAGTAACTCAAACGTCCAGTCGGGTCCATCGCTTAAACGGGTGGTGTCCCTGTTCATGGAGTCAATCGTAGCCATTAGCGCGCCCTCGTTGTTGTTGGTTTTCTCTGAACGGAAAACCTCTAAACAAGCATAGAACACCGCACAGCAAACTGTGTTGTCAGCCAATCGCTTTTCTTCGCGATTTCCCCATCTCAAAGCCGTTTTTTGTGCTTATTTACAGAATATAATGCTGGGTAAAAATAAAGCACAGCATGAGATCGTAAATCTCGCATCGCAGGGCTGGTGCGGTTTGCTGTGAGTTAAGTCACCATAAATAAAGCGTATGTTGAATAATATTTTCATCTGAGTTATCAATTTGTAATTAGATGATTGTTCTTTAACTGTTACGGAGTCGCTATGCGTGTCGTCATACTGGGAAGTGGGGTGGTTGGGGTAGCCAGCGCGTGGTATTTGAGTCAGGCGGGTCATGAGGTGACGGTTATCGACCGTCAGCCCGGTCCGGCAGAGGAGACCAGCGCGGCCAACGCCGGGCAGATTTCTCCCGGCTATGCGGCGCCCTGGGCGGCGCCGGGGGTGCCGCTGAAGGCGATAAAATGGATGTTCCAGCGCCATGCGCCGCTGGCGATCGGCCTTGACGGTACGTCGTTCCAGCTGAAGTGGATGTGGCAGATGCTGCGCAACTGCGACACCCACCACTATATGGAGAACAAAGGCCGGATGGTGCGCCTGGCGGAGTACAGCCGTGACTGCCTGAAGGCGCTGCGCGACACCACCGGCATTCAGTATGAAGGGCGTCAGGGCGGGACGCTGCAGCTGTTCCGTACCGCCAAACAGTATGAAAACGCCACCCGCGACATCGCGGTGCTGGAGGACGCCGGCGTGCCGTATCAGCTGCTGGAGGCGAAGCGGCTGGCGGAAGTGGAGCCCGCGCTGGCGGAGGTCAGCCACAAACTGACCGGCGGCCTGCGCCTGCCAAACGATGAAACCGGCGACTGCCAGCTGTTTACCACCCGTCTGGCGGCGATGGCGGAACAGGCCGGGGTCACCTTCCGCTTCAATACCCCGGTGGACGCCCTGCTGCAGGAGGGCGATCGCATTGCCGGGGTGAAATGCGGCGATGAGATTATCAAAGGCGACGCCTATGTGATGGCCTTCGGCTCCTACTCGACGGCGATGCTCAAGGGGCTGGTGGATATTCCGGTCTACCCGCTGAAAGGCTATTCGTTAACCATCCCGATTGCCCAGGAAGACGGCGCGCCGGTTTCCACTATCCTTGATGAGACGTATAAAATCGCCATCACCCGTTTCGATCAGCGCATTCGCGTCGGCGGTATGGCCGAGATCGTCGGTTTTAACAAAGCGCTGCTGCAGCCGCGTCGGGAAACTCTGGAAATGGTGGTGCGCGACCTGTTCCCGCGCGGCGGCCACGTTGAGCAGGCCACCTTCTGGACCGGCCTGCGGCCGATGACGCCGGACGGCACGCCGGTGGTCGGGCGCACGGCGTTTAAAAACCTGTGGCTCAACACTGGTCACGGTACCCTCGGCTGGACCATGGCCTGCGGCTCAGGGCAGCTTATCAGCGATTTGATCTCCGGCCGCACGCCGGCGATCCCTTACGACGATCTGGCGGTCGCCCGCTACAGCCCCGGGTTCACCCCGGCGCGTCCGCATCATCTGCATGGCGCACACAACTAAGGAGCTTGCATGACCCGTCCGGTAGTGGCCAGCATCGACCTGCTGGCCTTGCGGCAGAATTTACAGATAGTGCGTCGCGCGGCCCCCGGGTCGCGCCTGTGGGCGGTGGTCAAAGCTAATGCTTATGGCCATGGCGTGGCGCGGGTATGGAGTGCGTTGAGCGCGGCGGATGGTTTCGCCTTGCTCAACCTGGAAGAGGCGATCCTGCTGCGCGAGCAGGGCTGGAAAGGTCCGATCCTGCTGCTGGAGGGCTTCTTCCATGCCGATGAGCTGGCGGTGCTGGATCAATATCGCTTAACCACCAGCGTTCACAGCAACTGGCAGATTAAGGCGCTGCAGCAGGCGAAGCTGCGCGCGCCGCTGGATATCTATCTCAAGGTGAACAGCGGCATGAACCGGCTGGGCTTTATGCCGGAGCGGGTGCATACCGTCTGGCAGCAGCTGCGGGCGATAAGCAATGTCGGCGAGATGACGCTGATGTCGCACTTCGCGGAGGCGGAGAACCCGCAGGGGATTGTCGAGCCGATGCGCCGTATTGAACAAGCGGCGGAGGGACTGGATTGCCCGCGCTCGCTGGCTAACTCGGCGGCGACCCTCTGGCATCCGGAAGCGCATTTTGACTGGGTTCGACCGGGCATCGTGCTGTATGGCGCGTCGCCCTCAGGGCAGTGGCAGGACATCGCGAACACCGGCCTGAAGCCGGTGATGGCCCTGCGCAGCGAAATCATCGCCGTGCAGAACCTGCGCCCCGACGAGGCGATCGGCTATGGCGGCCTGTATCGCACCACCCAGGAGCAGCGGATCGGCATCGTCGCCTGCGGCTATGCCGACGGCTATCCGCGGGTGGCGCCGAGCGGCACGCCGGTGCTGGTGGACGGCGTGCGGACCACCACCGTCGGGCGCGTGTCGATGGATATGCTGGCGGTCGATTTAACCCCCTGTCCGCAGGCCGGGATTGGCGCGCCGGTCGAACTGTGGGGCAAAGAGATTAAAATCGACGACGTGGCGGCCAGCTGCGGCACCGTCGGCTATGAGCTGATGTGCGCCCTGGCGCCGCGGGTGCCGGTTGTGACCCTGTAACGTATTCCGGGGCGGATCACTCCGCCTCGTCTTCCGCGACCCGGACCCCTACCTTCAGTACGTGATCGTTCTCTTTTTCCGCTACTGTCCACACCATCCCGGCGAACTCCACCTGGTCGCCCACCACCGGCGCGGCGCCCAGCAGCTGTTGAACCACTTCCCCCAGCGACTGCTGATGTTCGCGGAACTCCTCTCCGCCGTCGATGCCGTAGATTTGCGCCACATCGGCGAAGCGGGCCTCGGCATCAAGGATAAAGTCGCCGAAAAAGCGCTGATCGAGCGCCACCGGCGGCGACTGGCTGAACATTTTGCCCAGCGCAGGCAGGTCGTGTTCCCGGCCAATGACGCACAGGATATCGCCTTCCCGCAGGCGGGTGCTGCCGGTGGGGTGCAGCAGGGCATTGTTGCGAAACAGCGCGGCAATCCGCGTCTCCGGCGGCATATGCAGGTCGCGTAGCGCCGCGCCGATGCACCATTTATCGGCCCCCAGCTGGTAGACGAACTGCTCCCACGGGTTTTCCGGGTGAATATCCAGCCCGACGCGGGAGATGGGCCAGCTGACGGGCGGCACCACCACTTTGGCTTTTTTCGCCGCCCACGATAGCGAGGTGCCCTGCAGCAGTAGCGACACCAGCACCACGAAGAAGGCGACATTGAAGAACAGGCGGGCGTTGTCCAGGCCGGCCATCATCGGGAACACCGCGAGAATAATCGGCACCGCGCCGCGCAGGCCAACCCAGCTGATAAACACCCGTTCACGGAGGTTAAATCCGCGGAACGGCAGCAGACCGGCAAACACCGACAGCGGACGGGCAATGAAAATCATCCACATCGACAGCAGCAGCGCCGGGATAGCGATCGGCAGCAGGTCGGAGGGCGTCACCAGCAGGCCCAGCACCAGGAACATGGCGATTTGCGCCAGCCACGCCAGACCGTCGAAGTTCTGCAGGATACCGTGCCGGTTGCGGATCGGCCGGTTGCCCAGCAAAAAGCCGCAGAGATAGACGGCGAGGATACCGCTGCCGTCGAGGGTGGTGGTGACGGCGAAAATCATGATCCCGCCGCTCAGCGCCAGCAGCGGATAGAGCCCGGCGGGCAGCACGATGCGGTTGATCATCTGCAGCAGCAGGTAGCCGCCGCCGAGGCCGATGACGATCCCGAGGCCAAACTGTTGAATGATATGCACGGCGAACATCCAGCTGAGGCCGGTCTGGTGCTGCTGGATCATTTCGATCAGGGTGATGGTCAGGAAAACCGCCATCGGGTCGTTACTGCCTGACTCAATTTCCAGCGTCGAGCCGACGCGCTCGTTGAGCCCCTTGCCGCCGAGCAGCGAGAAGACCGCCGCGGCGTCGGTGGAGCCGACAATGGCGCCGATCAGCAGGCCTTCGATCATATCCAGTTTGAACAGCCAGGCCGCCATCATCCCGGTGAGCGCCGAAGTGATCAGCACCCCGACCGTCGCCAGCGACAGCGCCGGCCATAGCGCCACGCGAAAGGAGCTGGCCTGGGTGCGCATCCCGCCGTCCAGCAGGATCACCGCCAGCGCCAGGTTACTCACCATGTAGGCGAAGGGGTAGTTGTCGAAGGGGATGCCGCCGATGCCGTCAATGCCTGCCAGCATCCCGATAGCCAGAAAGATGACCAGAATCGGGATGCCAAGGCGAGAAGAAAAGGAGCTCAATAAGATACTGCAGGTTACTAAAACAGAACCCAGAATAAACAGACTAATGACCGCAGCGGCGTCCAATGTTCACGTACTCCCTGACTGGCGTGAAAAAATGGCTAAAAGTGACACTATTTTAACAATTCGCAGGGGATCCGCCTATGCGTCTGACAAATTTATTCTGCCAGCACCGGGTGGCCGCTGATTGTCAGGGTGGTGGCCGCCGCCTGATTCACCAGCCGCGCGCGCGCGCCCAGCGGCAGGGTCACCGTGCGCTGTTCGTGACCAAACTCCAGTCCGCTAATCATCGGTACAGAGAGCTGCTGGCGCAGGTAATCAAAGACCTGCGGCAGGTCGTATCCCGCGTCATAGTCGTTCGGCGTGCCGCCGGTGAAGCTGCCGAAGATCACCGCCTTCTGCGCCGCCAGTACGCCGCTGTGCAACAGCTGAAGCAGCATGCGTTCGACGCGGAACGGGTGCTCATTGATATCCTCCACCACCAGGATGCCGTCGCGGATCGCCGGCAGCCACGGGGTGCCGATAAGCGAGGTCAGCATCGCCAGATTCCCGCCCCACAAGGTGCCTTCCACCCGGCAGTTCGGCCCTTCGCCCGGCCATTCGAGGGTGAATTCCGGCTGGCGCAGCGCCTGCCAGAAATGGTGTTCGGTAAACGGATCGAGGGTCTCCGCGCCGAAGTTGCCCGCGAGCATCGGCCCGCTGAAGGTGACGACATTGCCCAGGGCCAGCAGGCCCGACTGGATGGCGGTGAAATCGCTGTGGCCGCAAATCAGCAGCGGGTCGCGCTGCTGGCGGGCAATCAGCCCCTGCCAGTCGATATGCGGCAGCAGACGACTGGCGCCGTAGCCGCCGCGCACCGCGAGGACGATCCGGTTGCGCCCGGGCAGCTGGGCAAGCTGGTTAATATCGGCCAGCCGTTCATGTTCAGTCCCGGCGAAACGCTGCAGCCGGCGGGGAATGACCTGCTGGTGGGCCACCTCGTGTCCGGCCTGCTGCAGACGCTCGACGCCGCGGGCCGCCGCCTGCTGGTTGATGCAATAACCGGATGGCGCGACCAGATAAAACTGAGACATGATAATTCCTTGCTATGAATGAAAGGGTTATGATGCCGCCTGGAATGGCGATTGTCATCTCCAGGTGGCTAACTTCAATCCGCACCCGTCATCCATCAGGCTGTCGGCGGGCGGGGGACGTACCGCTGCCGTCGTTCTGCAGCATGATGGCGTTTGGGTAGATAAGGATAGATGTGTGAAATTGAGATGGTTGCTTATTTTAGTCGTTTTTCTGGCCGGTTGTAGTTCGAAACATGATTACACCAATCCGCCGTGGAACCCCGAGGTCCCGGTGAAGCGGGCGATGCAGTGGATGCCGATCAGTGAAAAAGCTGGCGCCGCCTGGGGCGTGGATCCGCAGCTGATCACGGCGATTATCGCCATCGAGTCGGGCGGTAACCCTGCGGTAGTGAGTAAATCCGGCGCCGTCGGGCTGATGCAGCTTAAGCCGTCGACCTCCGGACGCGATGTCTATCGGCGGATGGGCTGGCGCGGCGAGCCGTCGGTCAGTGAGCTGAAAAACCCGGAACGGAATATCTCGATGGGGGCCGCCTATCTGAGCATTCTGGAAAACGGCCCGCTGGCGGGGATCAAAGACCCGCAGGTGATGCGCTATGCGGTGGTAGTCTCCTACGCCAACGGCGCGGGCGCGCTGTTGCGCACCTTCTCGTCAAACCGGCAGGACGCCATTGACGAGATTAACGATCTCGACGCCGATGAGTTCTTCGAGCATGTGGTGAAAAAACACCCGGCTCCGCAGGCGCCGCGCTATATCTGGAAGCTGCAGAAAGCGCTGGATGCCATGTAATCCCTCGTTTGGCCTCCGGGAGTCTCCCGGAGGCCACGTCCTCAGAAATCGTAGCCGACGGTAGCCATCACGCTGCGCTCTGCTCCCCAGTAGCAGTTGCCGGTGCCGTAGCAGCCGGAAACGTATTCACGATTGCCGATATTATTGGCGTTAACCTGCACATAAGCGCCTTTCAGCCCCGGCGACCAGACGCCGAGGTCGGCCCGCATCATGGCGTCCATCAACGTCACCGACGGCAGCCGCGCGGTGTTGGCATCATCCGCCCACTGTTTGCCGATGTAGCGGACGCCGGCGCCCACCGAGATCCCCGCCGGGAACTGATAGCGCGCCCAGAAGGAGGCCATCTGATCCGGGGTCAGCTGCGGCGTGTTATTGTCGGTACCGTCCTTAGTGTCCTGGAAGCGAAGACGATTCCAGGTATACGAGGCGATAGTGCTCAGCTGCGGCGTGATCTGATGGTGCGCTTCCAGTTCGACGCCCTGGGAATGCACTTTCCCCGCAGGAATATAGGTGGCGGTGGCGATGTTCGGGTCGCGGGTGGCGACATCCTTTTGCGTCAGGTCGTAAATCGCGATGCTGTAGAGGTCGCTGCTGCCCGGCGGCTGGAACTTCAGGCCGGCTTCAAACTGTTCGGCGGTGGTCGGTTTCAATGGTTTGCCATCCGCGCCGGGCAGCATCGCCGGGGTAATCGCCTGACTGTAGCTCAGATAGGGTGAAAGCCCGTTGTCCAGAGCGTACAACAGCGAGGCGCGGCCGCTGATATGATCGTCTGAACGGCGGTTCGAGGTGCCCTGGGTGTCGCTGACCTGCTGGGAAACGATGCGGTCATAGCGGGCGGAAACATCCATATGCCAGCGGTCCCAGACCATCTCATCCTGCAGATACAGCCCGGTCTGGTAATAGCGGCGATTATTGTCATCGCTGTAGGTCACGGTATGCCCGGTCTGGGCGGTATAGCCGGTAAACGGGTTAAGCGGCGCCGCGCCGCCGGCGCCGGTCCACAGATCGTTGCGGAAGCGATGATATTCGGCGCCGAGGATCAGGGTATGCGCCAGATCGCCAGTGTTGAAATCGGCGCGCAGGCGGTTATCGGTTGACCAGCCGTCCAGCGAACCGCGCGAGCCGCTGTAGCCGCGGGCCAGACTATCGCTGTCATCTATCCAGCCGACCTGGTAGACCTGATCGAGGGAGACGTTGGTGTGGGTGTAGCTCCCGGCGGAATAGACCGACCAGACGTCGGTGAACTGGTGGTCAAACTCATAGCTGTAGATCTGCTGACGGCGCTGATAGCCATCTCCCGGATCGCCCTCGTTGGTGCTGGTGGAGAGCTTACGGCCATTGTGCGCGAAGCGGGTGCCGTCCAGCGGCAAAGAGCCATGATAGCCGCCGGAAGGATCTTTTTGCAGATAGGCGCGCAGCAGCAGCGAGGTGTCGCTGTCCGGCTGCCACAGCAGGGAAGGCGAAATGGCGTAGCGCTCTTCGCGGGTATGGTCATACTGCGTGTCGCTGCTGCGGGTCATACCGATCAGCCGCCATGCCCACTGCTCATTGATGGCGTCGGTGTAATCGAAGGCCGCACCTTTGGTATTTTGCGTTCCGCCAGTCAGGCGGACGTGGCCCTGCTGACTGAACTGCGGGCGCTTGGAGGTCAGGTTGACCACGCCGCCCGGCACGCTTTGCCCGTAGAGCGCGGAGGAAGGGCCGCGGATCACATCGACGCGTTCGATAAACCATGGGTCGATCTGCACAACGTTATGGCTGCCGCCGTCGCTCATCAGGCGCATGCCGTCGAGGAACAGGTTATCGACGTCGCCGCCGTGGTAGCCGCGCAGGGAGATGGCGTCAAACCGGGTGGCGCCGCCGCCGAAGCTGGAGTAGACCCCTGGGGTATATTCCAGCGCCTGGCTGATGGTATTCGCCCCCTGATCCGCCATCTGCTGGCGGGTGACAACCGACACCGACTGGGCGGTGGTGATTAACGGCTGGTCGGTTTTCGTCGCCCCGAGCGAGGTGCTGGCGCTATAGCCTTCAGTCGGCGCGCTGGCAGACGCCGGCGGGCTGGCCGTCACCACCACCGTCTCTTCGGCCTGCGCGGTGAAGGGAAGTGCGACCGCGAGGGCGTACAGCAGCCTCGGGCGTTTTCGAGAAATAGCCACGTTCATAAGATCATCCTGAACCAGCGCGGTCTGGTACTCCTGTACGCCGCCGCGGGAAAAACGAATCTGTCATTATTCGTTAAAAAGTAATGCGAATTATTATTGTTTGTATTTGTGCAATCAAGCGAAAAGGTGATCTGTTCAGCGCGAGGGGGTGGAGAGGTGTTTCCCGCGAGCCGCAGAATGGCCCTGCGCGGGACGGTCGTGACCAGGGAGACCACTTCACCCCTACCGATTTTGGTAGGGGGAAGCGGAACAGCGTCAGGAGCCGGTCTTTTGCGGTGCCGCAGGGGCGGGGTCGTTAGCGGCGGGTTTGTCCTGTGGTGAAGGCGTTGTCGCCGGACGGGTGGCGGGCAGCGCATCGCAGGGTTTCTCCTGCGGGCAGATCAGGTCCAGCATCTTAAGGGTGACGCCGTTGGTCCAGCCAAAACCGTCCTGCAGTGGATATTCCCCACCGCCGCCGCCGGTGCCGGTCGAACTCACATCATACTTCTCCACCAGCTTTTGTTTGCTGTCATAGGTATGCTGCACGTTGGTCAGGAAACGCCAGCTGACCTCCATGGCGATCTTCTGCTGGCCATAGTTTTGCAGCCCCTCGACGGCCACCCACTGCAGCGGCGCCCAGCCGTTGGGGGCGTCCCACTGCTGGCCGCTGTTGACGGTGGTGGTGGTCAGCCCGCCGGGTTTGAGCAGCCGCGACTCGGCGGCTGCCGCCACTTTCGTCGCCCGCTCGCGTGACGCGGCATTGACGTACAGCGGGAACAGCGCCGCGGCGGTCAGCTGATTGCGCACCTTGTGGCTTTTCAGATCGTAATCGGCGTACCACCCCTCTTTTTCATTCCACAGGTATTTCTCGATAGCCTGCTGGCGGGTGTTGGCCAGCGCATCGTACCGCGTAGCGCCGGCGCTGTCCCCCGCAGCTTTACTGGCGCGGGAGAGGGTTTTCTCCAGATGGAACATCAGGGCATTGAGATCGACCGGAACAATCGAGGTGGTGCGAATGGTGGCAAGCTGCTGCGGATTGTCCATCCAGCGGGAGCTGAAATCCCAGCCGGAAGCGGCGGCGGAGCGCAGGTCGCGATAGATCTCGGTGGCCGGACGATTCGGGTTGCTTTTGGCGGTTTTGACGTCGTCAAGCCAGGACTCGGGGCGCGGGGTGTCGTTATCGTCCCAGTAGCGGTTGAGCAGCGCGCCATCGGCCATCCGCACCGCCCGTTTGTCGGCGCTGCCGGGAGCCAGCGCGTCCGCCCCTGCCATCCAGTAGCGATACTCTTTCTCCAGCTGCGGCTGGTAGGTTTTCAGCACCTGGTCGCCATCGTGCGTCGCCAGCAGGCTTACCATAAAGGAGAAGAAGGGGGGCTGCGAACGGCTGAGGTAATAGGTGCGGTTACCGTTGGGGATATGGCCCCAGGTGTCAATTTCCGCGGCGAAGTTGGCGACCATATCTTCGACTTTATCCCAGTGACCGCTTTCGGCAAGACCCAGCATGGTGAAATAGCTGTCCCAGTAATAGACTTCGCGAAAGCGTCCTCCGGGGACCACGTAGGGCTTAGGCAGCGGCAGCAGCGAGTCCCACTTTTCCACCTCGACGGTGCTGCGGGTCAGGACCGGCCACAGGCCGTCGATATGCTGACGCAGGGTTTGCCCTTTGGGCGGCACATAGGTGTCGTTCTCTTTCGGCAGCGTGAAGTTCAGCTCGACGAAGTGGCGCAGGTCGAAGCTGGCCTGGTTTTTTTGCATCCGGTAATCGGCAAGGATCATCAGCGGATCGCTGTTAGGGATCGCGTCGGCGAAGGTTTTTTGATCGGCAAAGAGCTTCGCGCTCTGGACATCATTGAACAACGGGCCCAGCAGAATATCCGGCGAGGGTGGCGGCGCAGTTTTGCCGTCTTCCGCCTGGACATTCAGGCTCATCAGGGCGAGCAGGGCGCCGCCGATCGCCAGGCGCAGGGAACAGGGCAAAGCAGCGGGACGATGTGCATCAGTACTCGTCATGGGGAGTTCTCCTTATCATTATCGACTGCGGGCCACGACGTTTGGCCATCCAAAAACCTTAGACGAATATCTGCCGCTGCGCGTGTCAGGGGTAACATTTTGCGCGAAAACAGAGGATTTACCTGCCTGGTTTTCTGCTACAACCGCCGGCAACGCGATTAGGCTTACCGGCAAGCCAACGCGCCCGGGCCACTGGCCACGGCGCGCTGGAGGCGAATACCAGCGGATCGAGAAGGGCTGTGAGGCCCGGCCTGCGGCACACTGGCTGACGGCGCTGGCGTCCACCATGGCGCAAAAATCGTCGCCCTGCCTCACGACGGTGCAACCGCAGCCGGGCGCAGGCGGCCATTGTGGCGATTTTTTGCACAATCAGACGGCGGGTCAGAACCGATTTGCACAACGCCGCGGCGGCGGATGACCTGGCATAATTAATGCTTATCTCTTAACGGGATTACCACAAAGTGAGTACAACCGGAGGAGACGGCCATGATAAAAATAACGCTTCCTGACGGGCATTATTATGACGAGATGCTGACCGCCCAGGGTGAACAGCGGCCGCACTATAATGCCTGGTGGCAATGGTTTCGCAACACCGATCAATTCTCTATCCGGCAGAAAAAAGCGCAAGCGGAACTGCTCTTTCACCGTATCGGCATCACTTTTAACGTTTACGGCGAGGATGAAGGGACCGAGCGGCTGATCCCGTTTGACAGCGTGCCGCGGATCATCCCCGCCGGGGAGTGGCAGCGCATTGACCGCGGTATACGCCAGCGGGTGAAAGCGCTGAACGCTTTCCTCTATGACATCTATCATGAGCAGAATATCCTGCGTGCGGGGCTGATCCCGGCCGAACAGGTGCTGGCCAACGAGCAGTATCAGCCGTGCATGCAGGGCATCAACCTGCCAAACAACACCTATGCCCATATCACCGGCGTCGATATGGTGCGCAATAACGACGGACAGTACTACGTGCTGGAGGATAATCTGCGCACGCCGTCCGGCGTCTCCTACATGCTCGAAAACCGTAAGATGATGATGCGCCTCTATCCGGAGATGTTCGAGCAGCATCACATTGCGCCGGTGGAGCGCTACCCGAGCTACCTCCTGCAGACCCTGCGCGAAAGTTCGCTGGCGGATGATCCCTGCGTCGTGGTGATGACGCCGGGTCGCTTCAACAGCGCCTACTTCGAGCACAGCTTCCTGGCGCAGCAGATGGGGGTTGAGCTGGTGGAAAGCGCCGACCTGTTTATTAAAAACGGCGCGGTGTATATGCGCACCACCGAGGGGCCGCGGCGGGTGGATGTGATTTATCGCCGCATCGATGACGCCTGGCTCGACCCGCTGGCCTTCCGCGCCGATTCGATGCTCGGCGTACCGGGGCTGCTGTCCGTTTATCGCGCCGGCGGCGTGGTGCTGGCCAACGCCATCGGCACCGGGGTGGCCGACGACAAATCGATCTACCCGTACGTCCCGGAGATGATCCGCTTTTACCTCGGCGAACAGCCGATCCTCAGCAATATCCCCACCTGGCAGTGCCGGAAAGCGGAGGACCTGCGCTACGTGCTGAGCAATCTGGAGCTGATGGTGGTCAAGGAGGTTCATGGCGCCGGGGGCTACGGCATGCTGGTCGGCCCGCGTTCCACCAAAGAGGAGCGGGAGGCCTTCCGCCAGCGCCTGCTGGCCAATCCGGCCAACTATATCGCCCAGGACACCCTCGCGCTGTCGACCTGCCCGACCTTCGTTGATGAAGGGCTGTCGCCGCGGCATATCGATTTACGCCCCTACGTGCTGTCCGGGCAGGAGATGCGGCTGGTGCCTGGCGGCCTGACCCGCGTGGCGCTGACCGAAGGGTCGCTGGTGGTCAACTCGTCGCAGGGCGGCGGAACCAAGGATACCTGGGTGATGGAGGATGACGCATCATGCTAAGTCGTACGGCGAGTGAACTGTTCTGGATGGCCCGCTATCTTGAGCGGGCGGAGAGCTACGCCCGGGTGCTGGACGTAACCTGGAAATTATCAATGATCCCCCGCCACAGTCAGCAATCGCGGGATCTGGCGCTGCCGCTGAATTTGTCGATGACCCACGAGCTGTTTCAGGCGCGCCACGCCCGCTTTACCATGAGCAATCTGCTCAACTTTTTTGCCCTCGATGGCAACAACCCCTGCAGTATTTACAGCTGCGTGGAGATGGCGTGGAACAACGCGCACGCGGTGCGCGGCAGTCTGTCGGCCGAAGTGTGGGAGAGCATCAATGCCACCCGCATCGAGCTGCGAACCCTCCGCCAGCAGGGGCTGGGCGAGCTGGGGAGCGACGGCTTTTTCGAGTGGGTGAAAGAGCGGGTGCATCTGTTTCGCGGGGCGGTGATTGGCACGCTGCTGCGCAACGACGCCCTGAGCTTTATCGGTATCGGCACGCTGATCGAGCGTGCGTTCGCCACCACCCAGCTGCTGCTGATTAAGGATCAACAGCTGACCAACGATCCGGACCCGGTGCGCGAATACTACCGGCTGGATACCCTGCTCAATGCGGTCAGCGCCCGCGAAGCATACAACAGCCTCTACCGCCAGCCGGTCAGTCGCGAAACGGTGATGGAGCTGCTGATCCTGCGTAACGATATTCCACGTTCGCTGCGCGCCAGCATTGCCGACCTGGTGGGCGAACTGGAGAAGATCGCCAACGATCGCTCCTATCAGCCGTTGCGCCTCGCCCATCAGCTCAACGTTGACCTGCGCTTCAGCACCCGTGACGACCTGGCGCAGGCGGACCTGCAGACCACGCTTAACGGACTGCTGGCGAGAATTAACGCCCTGTCCGACAGCATCAGACAAACCTATCTGGAGGCCTTATGAAACTGGTCATCGATCATCTCACCCGCTACGGCTACGATGAAGAAGTGAAGTTTTCCACCCAGTATCTGCGCCTGACGCCGCGCAGCACCGGACGGCAGACCATCACCGCCTGGACGCTGACCCTGCCGGACGGCGCGGCGGTGACCACCACCGACGGCTGGGGCAATGTGCTGCATGTGCTGACGCTGGATAACCCGCACAAAGAGATCACCATCCGCGCCAGCGGGATTGTCGATATCGCCGACGAGGGGGAAGAGACGCGTGATGAAGAGGCCGAGCTGCTGTCGCCGCTGGTTTTTCTGCGCTCTACGCCGCTGACCCGCGCCGATACGGCGATCCGCGAGTTTGCCCAGCGCCTCTATCGTCCCGATGCGGCGGAAGAGAGTTTGAATCAACTGATGGCGGATCTGCTGTTAAGAATGCCATACTCCCCCGGCGCGACCCAGGTGCAGGACTCCGCTGCCGACGCCTTCGCCCGGGCGAAGGGAGTGTGCCAGGATCATACCCATGTTTTTCTCGCCTGCTGCCGGGCGCTGGAGATCCCGGCGCGCTACGTCAGCGGCTATGTCTACAGCGATAACGCCCAGCATGTGGCGATGCATGCCTGGGCGGAAGTGTGGCTCGACGGCCGCTGGCTGTCGTTTGATATCACCAATAATACCCGTCGTCTGAATCAGCATCTGCGGCTGGCGACCGGGCTGGATTATCTCGACGCCTGCCCGGTACGGGGCACCCGGTTGGGCGGCGGCGGGGAGATTATGTTAACCAACGCTGAAGTGCGCGAACACAGCCAGCAGGCGCAGCAGCAATAATACGGGAATAACCGCAATGACCTACTGTGTGGCCATGTGCCTGGCGGATGGACTGGTGTTTGCTTCCGACTCCCGCACCAACGCGGGCGTCGACCATATTGCCACTTTTAAAAAGCTGCACGTTTTCCATCAGGAAGGGGAACGGGTGCTGGTGCTGCAATCCGCCGGCAACCTGGCCACCACCCAGAGCGTGATAAGCCTGCTCAGCGCGCGGATCCGTACCCAGCAGGAGCCGAACCTGATGCAGGTAACTTCCCTCTACGACGCCGCCATGCTGATCGGGAAAACGCTGCTGGAGGTGATCCAGCGCGACAGCAGCAACCAGCAAAACTGCAGTAACACCAACTTCAACTGCAACCTGCTGCTTGGCGGCCAGATCGCCGGCGAAACCCATCGTCTGTTCCATATTTATCCGGAGGGTAACTTTATTGAAGCCACCCGCGACACGCCTTATTTTCAGATTGGCGAAAGCAAGTACGGCAAGCCGATCATCGATCGGGTGCTGACCATCGATACGCCGCTGGAGCAGGCGATGTGCTGCGCGTTGATCTCCATTGACTCGACGCTGCGCAGTAATCTGTCCGTCGGTCTGCCGCTGGATACGCTGCTCTACCGCAGCGGCAGCCTGAGCAGCGCCGGGCAGCATCGCATCACCGACAGCGATCCCTACTTCAACCGCATCCGCAAGGCGTGGTCGGAAGGGCTGTTGCACACCTTCCGGACTCTGCCGGCCTGGACGCCAGCGGAGCGGGAAGAGGAGTAGCCCTGGAACACGACCTCGCCCGGAGCCCGGCCACACGGATGATGACCGGCTCCCTTCGCCCTTAGCGCGTCTCCGCCAGCCGCTCGCCGCTGGCGGCATCAAACAGATGCAGGTTTTCGCGGCGGAGAGTCAGCCCCAACGTCTGCTGCGCCGCGACCGCCACCCTGCCGGCAACCTGCACATGCACCGGAAAACCCTGCCAGTCGAGATGCAGCAGGGTGGATTCCCCCGTCACCTCCATGATGTTTACCGTTGCCGGCGCGCCATGCGCATCCGGCAGAATATCCTGCGAGCGCAGACCGACAATCAGCGGGGCATCGCCCTGCTGCGCCACGGCCTGATGCCAGCGTTCGGCCAGCGGAAACCACAGCGCACCGCAGGCGACGCCGGGCTGGCCGTCGCGCACGGCGCGCTGACCGGGCAGGAGATTCATCGGCGGGGAGCCGATAAAGCGGGCGACGAAGGTATTGCAGGGCCGGTCGTAAATGGCCAGCGGCGCCCCCTGCTGGACGATCTGCCCGTCGCGCATCACCACAATCTGATCGGCAAGGGTCATCGCCTCCACCTGGTCATGGGTGACATAGATCATGGTGGTATTGATACGCTGGTGAAGGGATTTGATCTCCGCGCGCAGCTCCATCCGCAGCTGGGCGTCAAGGTTCGACAGCGGCTCATCGAACAGGAAAACCTGGGGGTTTCTGACCATGGCCCGGCCCATCGCCACCCGCTGGCGCTGGCCGCCGGAGAGCGCACGCGGATAGCGAGCCAGCAGTTTATCAATCCCCAGCAGGCTGGCGACCTGCTGCACTTTGCTTTTCTGTAACTGCTTATCCACCTTTTTGACCTGCATATGAAAGGCGAGATTTTCCGCCACCGTCAGGTGGGGGTAGAGCGCGTAGCTCTGAAAGACCATCGCCACATCGCGGTCGGCCGGATCCAGATCGTTGACCGGCCGCTTGTTCATCAGAATGGTGCCGCCGGAAAGCGTTTCGAGACCGGCCAGCAGGCGCAGCAGGGTCGACTTGCCGCAGCCGGAAGGGCCCACCAGTACGGTAAAGCTGCCGTCGGGGATGGTGAGGTCCAGAGGCTGGAGCACCGTCTGTTTGCCGTAGCGCTTGGCGACATCGATCAGTTCAACACTGGCCATCGGTGGCCTCCTCAAGGTGATGTTGCAGGGTATGCCAGTCGGGATAGCGGCGCGGGGAGGTGCCGATCGCCTGCGCGGCGACGGTATTTCCCCAGCGCAGCGCGGCCGCCGCAGGTTTGCCGCTCAGCAGTGCGGCAAGAAATCCTGCGTTAAAGCTGTCACCAGCGCCGATGGTATCGATCACGGTGACTGGCCGGGTCGGCGCATGGTGATGGCCGTCGGTCGTCCAGCAGTCCGCGCCGTCGGCGCCGCGCTTTACCACGCACCCGCCGCGGCCGCTGAGCCGTGCCGCCAGGACTGCGGCGGCTGCGGCGAGGGTCGGGTGGCCGGCCAGCTGCAGGGTTTCAACGTCGTTGAGCAACAGCCAGTCGCAGTCGCCCAGCCAGCGGTCGACCTCATGACGCAGCGGGTCGCTCCAGCCCTGAGGCGGCCAGCCGGTATCGACGGCAAGGGTAAACCCGCGCTGGCGGAGCGAGGCGAGCAGCTGCGGATAGTCGGACAGCAGCCCGGTACAGAGAAAGGTACCGCAGAGCAACACGATATCGCCCTCGCCAGCGGCGGCCGGCAGCTGGCTCAGCACATCCCCGGCGGTCAGGCGGGTAATATGTCCATGGTTGCTGAGGAAGGAGCGCTCTTTGTTGGGATGGGTGATCGCCACCGTCAGTGAGGTTTCACAGGGATACTGCGGCCAGCGATCGCTGCCGCCGGGAAACTGTGCCGCCAGCCACGGAGTAAACGCGTCGTCGCCCTGGCAGCCGACCGCGCAGTGCGGAAGCTGCATGGCGGCGGCGGCCAGCGCGCAGTTGCCGGCAGAGCCGCCGGGCCGCAGCGCGCTGTGCTCGAGCATCATCTCAGTCCCCTGGGCAGGCCAGTGGATCAGGGTTCCCATCACTAAATCAATATTGTAATTGCCCACGATATAGAGCACAGGTGTCCTGGTGTTATCCATAGTTATCCTTTACTTCCCCCGTTGGTGAGGCCGCTGACCAGCGATTTTTGCAACCAGATAGCAATCAACAGCGGAGGGACTGAGGCCAGTATGCCGACCGCCGCCACCAGCCCGTCATCGGTGGCGCGGCCAGCGGTGAAGCCGGCGATGGTCACCGGCAGCGTTTGGGCGGCGAGGTTGCTGGTGAACAGTAGCGCATAGAAAAACTCGTCCCACGCCAGCAGCCAGCCGAACAGCGCGGCGGCGCCAAGCATCGGTTTCGCCAGCGGTAGAGTAATGCGCAGCAGGACCTGCCAGATGCGCAGACCGTCAAGCCGGGCCGCCTGTTCGATATCCTGCGGCAGGGTATCGAACTGGTTTTTGACCATCCACGTCAGAAACGGCACGATCAGCGAGCAGTAGACCAGCACCAGCCCGCTGCGGGTGTTGAGCAGGCCAAAGTGTTCAAGAATAAAATAGAGCGGCAGCACAAAGGCCACGGGCGGCACCATATAGATGCCGAGGCCGGCGTACAGCCAGCCGTCGCGGCCGGGATAACGCGAAAAGCTGAAGGCGGCAGGGATCGCCAGCAACAACGACACCAGCGTCGCCCCGGCGGCCACCAGCAGGCTGTTGCCCAGCGCGGGAAGAAACAGCGCCCCGGGTTCGCCAGGGGCCAGCGACAGCAGATGGCCATAGCGGCTGAAGTCCCACTGCCGCGGGAGCCACTCCAGCGGGACGCGGGTGAGATCCGCGGTGGTGCTGACGCTCATCAAAAACAGCCACAGCATCGGGGCGAGGATCGAGATCGCCACCGCCAGCGCCGCCAGGTAACGCAGTACGATGTACCCTTTACGCTTCATCATCAATACTCCGGCGCCGCTGACGCAGCAGCAAAAACAGATACAGGGCTATCAGCACGGCGCACATCAGGCTCATCAGCATGGCGTAGGCCGCGCCGCTGCCGGCGCGCAGGTAGCTGAAGGACTCCTGATAGACAAAAAAGCTCAGCGTTTTGGTGCTGTCGAGTGGGCCGCCGCGGGTCATAACATAGATAATGTCGAACACTTTGAAGGCATCGATGGTGCGTAGCACCAGCGCGACGCCAAGGGGACCCACAATGGCCGGAAAGGTAATGGCGCGAAAACGCCGCCAGGCCGAGGCGCCGTCGAGCCGCGCCGCCTCGTACAGATCGTCGGGAACAGACTGCAGGGCGGCCAGCACCAGCAGGGTGACCAGCGGGTAGTTTTTCCAGATATCCGCCAGCATCACCGCGTGCAGCGCAGAATCCGGCGAGCCCAGCCAGCTGCGATAGCTGTCAATCAGCCCCAGCTGGCTGAGCAGAGCATTAACGCTGCCGTAGTCGGGATTAAAGTTAAGCCGCCACATCATGGCGTTGACGATAGTCGGCAACGCCCACGGCAGGATCACCAGCACCCGCAGGACATTTCGCCCGACAAAACGCTGATTCAACAACAGCGCCACCAGTACGCCGATCGCACCCTCAATCGCCACCGAGACCACGGTGAAATAGAGCGTTCGCGCGAAGGCCGCGCGAAAGTCCGGGTCGGTCAGGGCATAAAGATAATTATCCAGCCAGACGTAGTGGGTCGCCTCGCCGCTTCCGGCCAGCGCGGTATCGGTAAAACTCAGCCACAGCGTGCGCGCCAGCGGCCATGCGGTGAGGATAAACATCGCGATAAGCATGGGCGCTAACAGCACCCATGCCTGACGATGCTCGCGTCGTTGCAGACTCAGCATCATGCCTCCTTAACGCAGACGGGCCGCGCTGGTGTCGACCGCCTTGAGGGCGACGTCGGGCGTGGCTTTACCCTGCAGTACCGACTGAAGCTGCTGTTGCAGGGTGTTTGACAGGCGCGAGTAATCTGCCGTTTCGGGACGAGAGAGCATCACGTTCAACGACTTGTCGGCGGCGGCGATCAGGCTCTCCTGGCCTTTGGCAACGGCAGGATCCTGGTACGAGGCTTTCCACACCGGCAAGCTCAGTTTGGCATACTTGTCCTGTACCGGCTGGGAGGTCAGATAGTGAATATACTGCCAGGCCTCTTCCGGATGCTGACTGGCTTTGGCGATGCCCAGGCCCATTGAACCGTTGACGGCGCCGGGTTTATCCGGGGTATCGCCTGGGGCGGGGACAATGCCAACATCACCTGCGACTTTACTCTGTTTCGGATCGTTGGCCATGTTGTACATATAGGTCCAGTTGAGCGCAAAGGCGGCGTCGCCATTGGAGAAAGCCTTACGCACATCCTCCTCAAGGTATTCACGTGATGCCGGGTTGCTCAGCCCCTGATCGAGCGAGGTTTTCATCAGCGTGACCGCTTTCAGCGAGGCGGGCGTCGAAAAATCGAGCTTGCCGTTCTGGTAAAAGCTCCCGCCGAAGCCGGAGACGAGGGTGGTGTAATCGCAGACCAGCGCTTCCGCTTGCGACCAGCTCCAGACCAGAGGATATTTGACGATCCCTTTGTCCTTAAGCACTTTGGCGTCGTCCATCACCTGCTGCCAGCTGGCAGGCGGCGTTTTGATCCCCGCTTTGTCCAGCATGGCTTTGTTGTAGTACAGATATTTGGTGTCGAGGATCCACGGCATGCCGAGGGTTTTGCCTTGATACACCACGGTATTCATCGCCCCGGGGAAAATCTTCTCGCGCTCGTCGGCGGCAATCCGTGAGGAGACATCCTGCAGCAGATCGAAGCGGCTAAACTCCGCCGGCCAGATCGCGTCGAACAGCACCACGTCGTAGCCGTTACCCCCTGCGCCGCGGGCGGCGACGATCTTGTCGTGCAGCGCTTCATAGGGGACGAATTCGAGATTGACCTTCACGTCAGGGTGTTGCTTTTCGAAGTCACTGGTCATCGCGCGAATGTCGTTTTCGCTATAGGCCGCCTGGGTCATGAACAGGGCATTAATCTGGGTCGCTGCGCTGACGCTCCCGCTGATAACGAGCATCGCCAGCAGACAGGCGTTGACCCGTAGTGCGCTGTGGTATTTCATCTTTGCTCTCCGCTGTGCTGTACTGAAAGGGGTTATGATTTATTAAATCAATTTGATTGATTTAATCAGGGCGACAATATCGGCAACATCTCCCGAGTGGTCCCAGCACTAAGCGTAGCAAAGGGTATGCCATCGCGAAGACCCGCCTGCGCGGGTCGTTGTCAGATCTGTGATGCCGGCTAAAATTTCACCAGTCCAGCCTGGAAGGGAAACGATGAAAACATCAGGTACAAACCTTGAACATGCCCGGGTGCATAACCGCCGGGTGATCATTGAGGCGGTGCGTTTACATGGCGAGCTGACCCGCGCCGAGCTGGCGCGGCTGACCGCGCTGACCCCGCAAACCGTGTCGAATATTGTGGCGGAGCTGGAGCAGATGGATCTCCTGACCAGCCACCAACCGCGGCGCGCCAGCGGCCGTGGACAGCCAGCGGTGCCGGTGAGCCTCAATCCCGCCAGCGCCTGGTCAATTGGCATCCATCTCGATCATCAGACGTTGATTGTGGTGCTGGTGGACCTGGCCGGCGAGGTCCATTTTCGCCGACTCATTCTGGTGCAAAAGCCCCAGCCTGGTGCGACCTTTGCCCGCCTCGCTGAGGTGCTGGATGAGATCCGTGCGCTGCCGACGCTGGACTGGTCGCGGGTGCTGGGGATGGGGGTCGTGATGCCGGGGCCCTTTGGCGTGGAAGGGATCTCGTCGACGGGGCCCACGACGCTCAACGGCTGGGAAGGAATCGACGTAGCGGCGGAGCTCGGGCGACTCAGCGGCCTGCCGGTGACTCTCGAAAACGACGCCACGGTGGCCGCCATTGGCGAACGCTTTCACGGCGTGGCGCGGCAGCTCAACTCTTTTGTCTATCTCTATATTGGCACCGGTCTGGGCGCCGGTATTTTTACCGATGGTCATGTGTATACCGGCCATGCCCATAACGCCGGTGAGGTCGGGCATATCGTGGTCGCGCCGAACGGTCGCCCTTGCTATTGCGGGAATGAGGGATGCCTTGAGCGCTATGTTTCGCTGCAGGCGGCCTATGAGTTTTGCGGCCTCGACCCTTATCGCGCGCTGCCGGAAGATCTGCTGTCGGTGGACGCTGCGCTTTTCGACCAGTGGATCACCAGCATCCTGGCGCCGTTGCGTCAGGCGATCAATTTGCTGGAGTGCGTCTTCGATGCCGAGACGGTGGTGGTGGGCGGTATGATGCCCGCCCCCTTGCTGGAGAAAGTGCTGGCGCGGCTGCCGCCGCTGTATCAGTCTGTGCGCGGGCGTTACCTGCCGGCGCAGCGTGTCAAAATGGGGATGACCGGCACCGATACCGCCGCGCTGGGCGCCGCTGCGCTGCCAATCTTTGATGAATTTAATCCGCAGTTTCAGGTGTTGATGAAAGCGGTGAATACAAACGCGCTTTTTGGCAAAGCTAAGTAAATTAAATACTTTGTTATTTAACGTGTTATCTCACATCTTCGAAGGGAATGAGGCAACACGGCAAGGTATGGGAAGTGACGGAAAAGAAGACGGCTGTCTATGTGGATGACCAACAGCGCATCCTGATCCGCCAGCTGGCGCGCAGCTGGCTGTGGCGCAGCGAGCTGCCGACCTGGCTGCTGATTGTGACGGTATACGGCGGCTGGTTTGCCTGCGTGACGAGCTGGCGGACGCTGGGACTGTTTCCGGCCACGCTGCTGCTAATCTGGTTTACCGCCTGGTATATGTCCTTACAGCATGAGCTGATCCATGGGCATCCCACCCGGCTGGTATGGTTCAACCAGCTGCTGGGGACGCTGCCGCTGGCGGTCTGGTATCCCTACGGCGTCTACCGCGACAGCCATCTGGCGCACCATCGCAACCATCTGCTGACGCACCCCGAGGACGACCCCGAATCGTACTATGTGACGGCGGAAAGCTGGCAGCGCTTCTCTGCCTGGCAGCGCCGTCTTATCCACCTGCGCAATACCTTCTGGGGGCGTCTGCTGCTGGCGCCGCTGATGGATATCGTTCACACCCTGCGTAGCGCGCTGCGGGCTTTCCGCGCGGGCGACCGCCGCGCCATCGCCATGTGGAGCCTGCATCTGTTTCTGTTGACGGGTCTGCTGGCCTGGATGGCGGCGCAGGGTTTTTCCCCGCTGTGGTTTGTGCTGGCGGTGAGCTACCCGGCGCTGGCCCTGACCAAAGTGCGCTCTTTTCTCGAACACCGGGCCGCGGATGACCCGCTGGCCCGCTCGGTGATCAACGAGGCCGGGCTCCCCTGGCGGGTGCTGTTCCTCAATCTCAACTACCATGCGGTACACCATGACCTGCCAGGGGTCCCCTGGTACGCTTTACGTCGGCTGTATCTGCATCGCCAGGCGGCTTATCTGCAGCGTAATCAGGGGTTCCTGGTGCGCGGGTACGGTGAGTGGCGACGCCATTTTAGCCGCCGGGCGGTGGCGGTGAACGCCCATCCAGGCTTTGGCGAACAGGCGCAGGCGGGAGGAGAACATGGCTGAACGTATGACCTTTCCTATGTATGCCATCCACCGACAACAGACCCAGGCCCTGTGGCTGGCGGTGCAGTCGCTGCTGGCTGAACGCGGCGTGAGGGTGGCGGAGGACCCTCCGGCGGCCGATCCCGAGGATCTGCTGGCCCACTGGCGCCAGCCGGGGCTGTTGCTGAGCCAGACCTGTGGCTATCCGCTGGTGACCCAGCTGCCGGAGGTGCAGACGGTGGGCTGCTTCCACTACGCCGCGCCCGGTTGCGAGGGGCGCCGCTACCGCAGCCTGCTGGTGGTTCGCGAAGCGGATAGTCACCGGATGCTGGCGGACTTTTTTGGCCGCCGCGCGGTGTGCAATGCCGAGCACTCGCAGTCTGGCTACAACGTGCTGCGCAAAATGGTCGCGCCGCTCTCCCGGCAGGGGCGATTTTTTTCGGCGGTGGTGTTCAGCGGCAGCCATCGGCAGTCGCTGCGCGAGCTGCAGCAGGAAAACGCCGATATCGCCGCCATCGACTGCGTGACCTACGCTCTGCTGCAGCGCCATCAGCCGCAGGCCCTGGCAGGCCTGGCGGCGATCGGCTGGAGCCCGGCCGCGCCAGGCCTGCCGCTGATCACCGCCGGCGCCACCCCGGCGGCGACGCTGAACAGCCTGCGCGAGGCGCTCCAGCAGCTGGTGAGCGATGCGCGCTATCGTCGCCTGTGCGACGCCTTGCTGATCTGCGGCTATAGCGATATGTCGCGGGAGGCCTATGCTCCGCTGCTGGCGTGGCGGGATGAGGCCGCGGCGCTGGGGGTCAGTCAGCTGTAGGTAAAATGCCCCGGCCAGCGATCTGCGCCGGGGCGGGCCATGGCAAGCTACGGCGTCGGCGGTAACGCGGGGCGGGACGGGGCGGTGAAGCGGTTTTCCACCGCCGGCAGACCGAGCTTTTCACGCAGGGTGCCGGGCGGATAGCGGTCGCGCATGACGCCGTTACGCTGCAGAAGCGGCACCACCTGGTCAATAAAGCGGTCAAAGTCTCCCGGCAGCAGCGGGAACATCAGGTTGAACCCATCGGCGGCGCCCGCCTGCCAGGTCTCCGTTAAGGTGGCGGCAATCTCCTCGGCGCTGCCCAGCAGCAGCCAGCTATCAGAACTCTGTAATAACAACTTCCCCAACTCCAGCAGGGTGAGCTGCGGATCGTACTGGCGGATAAGCTTCAGCGCGGTACGGATGCCGTCAAAGCTCTCCTCATCGGGGAGCGGCGGCAGAGGTTGGTCCCGCGGCAGGGCGCTGAGATCCATTCGAAGATAAGAGGAGAGCAGATCGATAGCCATCTGGTCGCTCATGAGCTGCTCGTTAAGCTGCTGGCGGGCCGCCTTCTCCTCGCCGGAGTTCACCACCACCGGCAGGACCCCGGCGATGATTTTGAAATGGGCCGGATCGCGCCCGTGCTGGCGCAGCCGCTGGTTCATCTCTTCGCGATAGGCCAGCCCCTCGGCGACCGAATGAATAAACACGAAGTGCATATCAGACCAGGCGGCGGCCAGCGCTTTTCCCGCCTCCGAAGAGCCGGCCTGCACCAGCAGCGGATGGCCCTGCGGCGGGCGAGGTACGTTGAGCGGGCCGCGGACGCGGAAGTACTCGCCCTGATAGTCGAGGTGATGCACCTTGTCGGCATCGGCGAAGACTCCGCGCGCTTTATCAAAGATTGCCGCGCCATCTTCCCAGGAATCCCACAGGCGAGTGACCACGTCGATGAATTCATTGGCCCGCTGGTAGCGGGTGCCGTGGCGGGGAAGCTGCTCCAGACCGAAGTTTGCCGCTTCTTCTTCCAGCCATGACGTCACCACATTCCAGCTTGCCCGGCCATTGCTGAGGAAATCCAGCGAGGCAAAGTACCGGGCGAGATTATAGGGTTCGTTATAGGAGGTCGACGCGGTGGCCATCAGGCCGATATGCTCCGTTACCGCGGCGAGGGCGGAGAGCAGCGTCAGTGGTTCAAGCCGGGCGTTGGCATAGTGGCTCAGGCCGCTGGGCACCGTATCCCACACCGCGATATGGTCGGCGACAAAGATAGCGTCCAGGGTCGCCGCTTCGGCCTTACGCGCCAGGCTGGCGTAATAGTCGAGGGTAAATATGTCCGCTTCAGGCGCGTCAGGGTGGCGCCAGGAGAAACGGTAATCCCCCTGTGGGTTATAAAAGAAGAGGTTCAGGATCATGTGTCGGTTAGACATAGCGTAGACTCGCGGCTGAACGCCATCCGTGGCGGGGTGACGGTCAGTGTTGGGATAGGTTGGCATTAACCCACTGTTCGGCGACGGCCGCCGGATCTTTATGCTGGAGATCCACCTGCTGGTTGAGGGCAATCAGCGTGGCATTGTCCAGTTTGCCGGAGACCTCATTGAGCACGGCGCCTATCTCCGGCGTCAGACTGGCTTTGCGCACCAGCGGCACGACGTTCTGACTCGGTTGTTCATGTTTATCATCCTCGAGGACCACCCATTTCTCCTTCGCCAGATTGCCCTGGGTGGAGACGACCGTCGCGACGTCGATTTTGCCCGAATTGAGCGCCAGCCGGGTGAGCGGCCCACCCATGTCCAGCGATTTCACCGCTTTGAACTCAAGACCATAGACGCGCTTCAGCCCCGGCAGGCCGAGGGCACGTACCGCCAGCTCTGGCGGTCCGCCGATCACCAGCTGCGGGGCGACGGGCTTCAGGTCGGAGAGGGTGCGCAGATGGTATTTCTCCGCGGTCTCGGCACGTACCGCCCAGGCGGTGATCGAGGTGGCCGGGGCCGGGTTCAGCAGGGTGAAATCGGCGGGCAGGGCCTGGGCCAGCTCTGCGCTGACGTCCTGCTGGCTGGTGGCCTCGGTTTTGCCGTTATAGAAATTGAGCAGGGCGCCAAGATATTCCGGAACGATATCGATCTCACCGCTCTGCAGCGCCGGAATAATAATTTCCCGGTTGCCGAGGTTGAGACGGGTGTTGGCCTCAATATGATTTTTCTTTAGCGCGCTGGCGTAGATGTTGGCGAGAATAGAGCTTTCGGTAAAGTTGGCCCCGCCCACGGTGACGCCGGCGGCAAAGGTGTTAACGCTCAGACTGAAGAGCCCGGCGGCCAGCAGCGAGAGACGAAATCGACGGGCGGTGACGGCCTTGCCAAATAATTGCTTCATAATACCTCTTGTATTTTCAGGTTAATCAGCGCCAGGCGCTGAGGGTAATGTCAGGTACACGCTAATAAGGCGCGGCAATTCGGCGGTGGGTCAGGCATCCGGCGCAGCGGGCGAAAAGCAGTTCGCCGCCTATCGCCAGCAGGGAAACCACCAGCGAGCCGCCGATCACCTGCGGGATATCCCGCTGCCCGAGGCCATCGATCAGAAAACGTCCCAGCCCGCCCAGGCCGGCATAGGCTGCGACTACCGCCGTGGCGATAAGCTGGACCAGCGCGGTGCGCATCCCGGCGAGGATCAGCGGCGCCGCCAGCGGGATCCGCAGCTGCCACAGGCTTTGCCAGGGGGTCATACCCAGCGCGATGGCCGCATCGCACAGCGGGCGGTCGGCGTGATAAATCCCCACCCAGGTGTTAGTGAGAATGGGCGGAATAGAAAGCGCGATCAGCGCCGCCAGCACCGGGATATCGTTAAAGCCAAAAACGATGATGCATAACAAGATCAGCCCTAACGAAGGGATGGCGCGGCCAAGATTAAACAGGTTGATCACCACGAAGGCGCCTTTGCGCCAGTAACCAAGGGCGATGCCGAGCGGCAGGGCAATGGCGCAGGCAACGGCCATGCTGACCAGCACGTAATAAAGGTGTTGGCCCAGGCGCAGCAGGATGCCATCGTCGCCCAGCCAGTGCTCCGGCTGGGTTAACCAGTGAAAGGTGGCGAGAAGCAGCGTCATCATTTCGTCCACGGCGTTAGCCAGTCGCCGAGACGGGCAATCAGCCCGTCAAAGACCAGCGAAAGTACAAGACTGAGGACCAGGCTGACGACAATCGGTGTCAGAAAGTCCTGATTAAAGCCCGCCATCAGCAACTGCCCGAGCCCGCCCTGACCGATCAGCGCGGTGACAGTGACCAGGCCGACCAGCGTCACCGAGGCAATGCGCAGCCCGGCAAACAGAGAGGGCAGCAGCAGCCACAGCTCGATATCGAAGAAGCGGAAACCGCGGGTGTAGCCGAGCGCCCGCGCCGACTCCAGCGCCGCCTGCGGCAGCTTCTCCATGCCGGCCAGCACGTTGCGCAGCAGGATCAACAGCGAGTACAGCGTCAGGCCAATCAGCGAGGTGGTCAGCGACAGCCCGGTAAACGGCAGCAATAAAATAAACAGCGCCAGCGAGGGAATGGTAAACAGCACGCCGCAGAGGGTGATGAGCGGCTGCGCCGTCGCGGGCCAGCGCAGGGTAATGGCTAACAGGCCGCCGGTGAGCAGGGAGCCGAAAAACAGCGCCAGCAGGACCATCCGCGCATGCTGCCAGAGAAGATCGCCGATCATCGCGCGGTTATCGATAACCCAGCCCCAGTCAATCATGAGGTCTCACCCCCACCGCGCCGTCGAGCACCTGCTGCAGCAGGGCGTGGGACACCGCCCCCTGGTATTGTCCTTCGCTATCCACATGCACCAGCACGCCGGTCGCCACGTCGAGCAGCGCGCTGTAGGCGAAACGCAGGCTGTGGCTGCTGGCGAGCGGGCGCTCCACCGGCAGGGTGAGACCGTGTTGCGGATCGAACCAGTGCAGCGGACGTCGCTGGCGGTCAAGCACCAGGCGCAGCGGGCTGGCCAGCGGTGGATGGGCGCTGGCGATCGGCGTCAGCGCTTCGTCGAGCAGGGGGACATCGTGACGCGGCAGCTGGCCGACCTGAATCATACCCAGCCGTTTCAGATTGGGCTCCGGGCCGATAAAGCGGCGCACGAACTCGCTCGCCGGGTGGGCCAGAATACGGTCGGGGGTATCAAACTGCGCCAGCACGCCGCCTTCCTGGAAAATGGCGATTTTATCGCCGAGGCGGATCGCTTCATTGATGTCGTGGGTCACTAATACAATGGTTTTCTGCAGCCGCTGCTGCAACAGCAACAGCTCGTCCTGGAGGCGTTCACGGACCACCGGGTCGATGGCGGCGAAGGGCTCATCCATCAGTAAAATCGGCGGATCGGCGGCGATGGCGCGGGCGATGGCCACGCGTCCCTGCTGGCCGCCGGAGAGCTGATGCGGATAGCGGTGCAGCAGATGGCTGTCGAGCGACATCAGCGCTACCAGTTCGTCAATGCGCGCGCTGATGCGCGCTTTGCTCCAGCCCGCCAGCCGCGGCACGGTGGCGATATTTTGCGCCACGGTACGATGGGGAAAGAGCGCGGCGCTTTGCATCACGAAGCCGATCTGGCGGCGGACCTGGATAATATCAGCGTCAGCGAGGCGGACGCCCTGAATATAGACGTCGCCGCTGTCGGGAATATCCAGCTGGTTGATCATCCGCAGGATGGTGGTTTTTCCGCAGCCGCTCGGGCCGACGAAAGTGCAGAATTCGCCATGATCAATATCCAGACTGAGGTCGCGAATGGCCGGCTGGGCGCTGCCTGAATAGGTTTTGAAAAGATGCGCTAATTTTATCATGGCGGAATTCAACACTCTGAATAATAAAGTCCTGACCCGGAAAAAGTGGCGCCGGGATCCTGGCTCAAACTACAGAGCGCCTGCGGGGAGGGCAAATACGTTATTTGCATTTGCATAGTGAAAAGCTGGTTAATCAGTTGCGGTGGAAGAGAGGCCGGGAGGTTGTTTTATGGATTTGTGATCGGCAACACAAATGACTGCCTGCCAGGCGCCGCAAAAGATAAATTGCCAGGGTTGATTTTAATCAAAGTATGACCGCCTGCGATATGGCGGAAAAAGCCGCCCCCTCCGCCGCACAAGAAAAACAAGATTGTGAATTTAATGTTTCTTTGATGTAAATAATGCCTGCGCCTTTTTCCCGCCCGCCGCCGATAAAATGTGATGCCAAACCGACTTGTCGTTAAATAATGGCGTTGATTATGTCCGCTTTTTATTCTTTACAGCATTAATTTAATTTTCGCCTTTTTTATCGCCCTGACGGCGCGGGTCAAATAGCGTACAAAAAGCGTATTTTTATCGCCATTTTGCCGTCGATGTTATCGCCATCAATTATTTTTATCCCCGCATTCGGTTACGGCAATAAACGCGCAAACGACGTTCACTATGATTTTAATGCATTGATTTTAAATGGATTATTCTGGGTGGGGAATCCTGCTAATCGGCCACGGCGGAGCCTTTGTGAGAGCTCTCACATAACCCGCTAATCGCGATTTGTTACACTTTCCGCCGTCAACAAAGGAATGAAAGTGAGACGTGATGAATACTTTTTCTCTGCCTAAAACTCAGCATCTGGTGGTTTTCCAGGAAGTGATCCGCAGCGGGTCTATCGGGGCCGGAGCAAAAGCGTTAGGACTCACACAGCCGGCGGTCAGTAAAATCATTGGCGACATGGAAAGCTATTTTGGCAGCGAATTAATCGTCCGGCGAAATACCGGCGTCTCGCTCACCGAGGCCGGGCAGGTATTTCTGAACTGGTCAGAGGCGATCACCCGGGAAATGAAAAATATGGTCAATGAAATGAATGCGTTGACCAACAGCACGGTGGTGGATGTCTCCTTTGGTTTTCCCTCGCTGGTGGGGTTTACCTTTATGTCGGAGATGGTGCATCAGTTCAAAATGACCTTCCCCAAGGCGCGGGTATCGATGTATGAGGCGCAGCTCTCTGCCTTCTTGCCGGCGATCCGCGACGGGCGCCTCGACTTCGCCATCGGGACGCTGAGCGATGAGATGAAGCTGCAGGACCTGCACGTCGAGCCGCTGTTTGAGTCTGAGTTTGTGCTGGTGGCGAACCGGGCGCGGATCGGCAACGGCACCGTCCGCCTGGCCTCGCTCCAGCACGAGCAGTGGGTGCTGCCGGAGACCAATATGGGCTACTACAGCGAACTGCTGACCACCCTGCAGCGCAGCGGCATCCGCCGTGAAAATATCGTCAATACCGATTCGGTGGTGACGATCTATAACCTGGTGCTCAATGCCGATTTTTTGACGGTCATTCCCTGCGACATGACCACGCCGTTCGGCTCGAGCCAGTTTGTCACCATCCCCATTAAAGAGGCCTTGCCGGTGGCGCGCTATGCGGCGGTGTGGTCGAAAAATTATCGGCTGAAAACCGCGGCGGCGTCGCTGGTGGAGATGGCGAAACAGTATTCATCGGGGCAGGGCAACCGCCACTGGCAGCCAATAGAAATTGCCTGACTGATATTAATTAAATAATCCAACAACCATCCTCGCTGTTGTCAGCAGGATGACGCCCGGTCATTGACTTTATATTAAGATACAGAGGCCATAATGCATATTACCTACGATCTTCCGGTATCCATTGACGATATTCTCGAAGCGAAGCAACGCCTGGCAGGAAAAATATATAAAACGGGTATGCCGCGGTCGAATTATTTTAGCGAACGCTGTAAGGGTGAAATATTTCTTAAATTCGAAAATATGCAGCGCACGGGTTCATTTAAAATTCGCGGCGCCTTTAATAAGCTCAGCGGGTTAACCGCGGCGGAAAAACGCAAAGGGGTGGTGGCCTGCTCAGCGGGCAACCACGCCCAGGGCGTCTCGCTCTCCTGCGCCATGCTCGGCATTGACGGGAAAGTGGTGATGCCGAAAGGGGCGCCGAAATCGAAAGTCGCCGCCACCTGCGATTATTCAGCGGAGGTGGTGCTGCATGGCGATAATTTTAACGATACCCTCGCCAAAGCCAGCGATATTGTTGAACTTGAGCGCCGTATCTTTATTCCCCCCTATGACGACCCGCAGGTTATTGCCGGGCAGGGCACCATCGGTCTCGAAATATTAGAAGATCTGTATGACGTGGATAATGTCATCGTGCCGATTGGCGGCGGTGGCTTAATTGCCGGCATCGCGATTGCGATTAAATCCATTAACCCGACGATCCGTATTATCGGCGTGCAGTCGGAGAATGTTCACGGTATGGCCGCCTCCTGGTACGCCGGAGAGATCACCAGCCATCGCCACGCCGGCACTTTAGCCGATGGCTGCGATGTCGCCCGCCCGGGGAAACTGACCTATGAAATCGCCCGCCAGCTGGTGGATGACATCGTCCTCGTCAGTGAGGACGACATTCGCCAGAGCATGGTCGCCTTAATTCAGCGCAATAAAGTGATCACCGAAGGGGCCGGAGCGTTGGCCTGCGCCGCGTTATTAAGCGGCAAATTAGACAGCTATATCCAGAACCGCAAAACGGTCAGCCTGATTTCCGGCGGCAATATCGATCTCTCGCGGGTATCGCAAATTACCGGTTTTGTTGACGCTTAATTCAATACATAAGTGAGGACAGGATATGAGTACGACTGAGAGTATTGCATCCAGCCAGACAAGCCTTTCGTCCTGGCGTAAATCCGACACCACCTGGACCCTGGGCCTGTTTGGTACCGCCATCGGCGCCGGGGTGCTGTTTTTCCCTATCCGCGCCGGCTTCGGCGGGCTGATCCCGATCCTGGTGATGCTGGTGCTGGCCTATCCCATCGCCTTCTATTGCCACCGGGCGCTGGCGCGGCTGTGCCTGTCGGGGGCTAACCCCTCCGGCAATATCACCGAAACGGTGGAAGAGCATTTTGGCAAAACCGGCGGGGTGGTGATCACCTTTCTGTACTTCTTCGCCATCTGCCCGCTGCTGTGGATTTATGGCGTGACGATCACCAATACCTTCATGACCTTCTGGGAGAACCAGCTGCAGATGCCGGCCCTCAACCGCGGAGTGGTGGCGCTGCTCCTGCTGCTGCTGATGGCGTTTGTCATCTGGTTTGGCAAAGACCTGATGGTCAAGGTGATGAGCTATCTGGTGTGGCCGTTTATCGCCAGCCTGGTGGTAATCTCCCTGTCTCTGATCCCTTACTGGAATAGCGCGGTGATTGATCAGGTGAACCTCAGCGATATCGCCTTAACCGGTCACGACGGCATTCTGGTGACAGTGTGGCTGGGCATCTCCATTATGGTGTTCTCCTTTAACTTCTCGCCGATCGTCTCCTCGTTTGTGGTCTCCAAACGCGAAGAGTATGAAGCGCAGTTTGGCCGGGAGTATACCGAACACAAATGCTCGCAGATCATCTCCCGGGCCAGCATGCTGATGGTGGCGGTGGTGATGTTCTTCGCCTTCAGCTGCCTGTTTACCCTCTCGCCGCAGAACATGGCGGACGCCAAGGCGCAGAATATCCCGGTGCTCTCCTATCTGGCGAACCACTTTGCCTTGATGTCGGGCGCCAAATCCACCTTTGCCACCCTGCTGGAGTATGGCGCGTCGATCATCGCCCTGGTGGCCATCTTCAAATCGTTCTTCGGCCACTATCTTGGCACCCTGGAGGGGCTGAACGGTTTGATCCTGCGCTTCGGCTATAAAGGGGATAAAACCCGGGTCTCCAGCGGCAAGCTCAATACCCTGAGCATGGTGTTCATCATGGGCTCGACCTGGGTGGTGGCCTATGCCAACCCCAATATCCTCGACCTGATTGAGGCCATGGGCGCGCCGATTATCGCCTCGCTGCTGTGCCTGCTGCCGATGTACGCCATTCGTAAAGCGCCTTCGCTGGCCAAATACCGTGGCCGTCTCGATAACCTCTTTGTGACCGCCATTGGTCTGCTGACCATCCTCAATATCGTTTACAAACTGTTCTAATCCGGCTCAGGCCACGCGGAGTACAACATGACTGAATTTCCGGTAGTGCTGGTGATCAACTGCGGCTCGTCGTCGATCAAATTTTCCGTACTGGACGCCGCCAGCTGCGACTGCCTGCTCAACGGCGTAGCCGAGGGCATCAACGCGGACCAGGCGTCTCTCTCGCTCAACGGCGGCGAGCCGGTGGCGCTGGCGCCGCGCGGCTACGAAGGCGCCCTGCAGGCGATTGCCGGGGCATTAGCCCAACGCGATCTTATCGACAGCGTGGCCCTGATTGGCCACCGCGTCGCCCACGGCGGCGACCTCTTCACCGAGTCGGTCATTATCAGCGAGGAGGTTATCGACAATATTCGCCAGGTATCGTCCCTGGCCCCGCTGCATAACTACGCCAGCCTTAGCGGCATCGCCTCGGCGCAGCGGCTGTTCCCGGGGGTCATGCAGGTGGCGGTCTTTGATACCAGCTTTCACCAGACCCTGGCCCCGGAAGCCTTTCTCTATGGCCTGCCGTGGGAGTATTACCAGAACCTCGGGGTGCGCCGCTATGGCTTCCACGGCACCTCCCACCGCTATGTCTCCCGGCGCGCCCTGGCGCTGCTCGGGTTGCCGGAGCAGGAGAGCGGCCTGGTGATCGCCCACCTGGGCAATGGCGCCTCGATCTGCGCGGTGCGCAACGGCCGCAGCGTGGACACCTCGATGGGGATGACGCCCCTGGAGGGGCTGATGATGGGCACCCGCAGCGGCGATGTCGACTTCGGCGCCATGGCGTGGATTGCCGCGGAAACCCGGCAGACCCTCAGCGACCTGGAGCGGGTGGCCAACACCGCTTCCGGCCTGCTGGGGATCTCCGGCCTTTCCTCCGACCTGCGGGTACTGGAGCAGGCCTGGCATGAGGGCCATGCCCGCGCCCGCCTGGCGATCAAAACCTTCGTCCATCGCATCGCCCGCCATATCGCCGGCCACGCCGCCGCGCTGCAGCGTCTCGACGGCATTATTTTCACCGGCGGGATTGGCGAAAACTCGGTGCTGATCCGTCGGCTGGTGAGCGAGCGGCTGGCGGTCTTTGGCCTTGAGATGGACGCTGCCCGCAACCAGCAGCCTAATTCGGCCGGCGAGCGCCTGATCTCCGCCGACGGCAGCCGGGTGCGCTGCGCGGTTATCCCCACCAATGAAGAGCGCATGATTGCCCTCGATGCGATCCGCTTAGGCCGGATCCACACCGCGGCGGCGCTGGCCTGATTTTTTTATTCTGTAGAGAGACGATGTTCATGAAAGTAGATATCGACACCCACGACGCACGATACGCCGACGCCTGGCAGGGCTTTCGCGGGACGGCGTGGCAAACGCAGATTAACGTTCGCGACTTTATTCAGCATAACTACACCCCTTACGAGGGCGATGAGTCCTTCCTCGCCGACGCGACGCCGGCCACCACCGCCCTCTGGGAGCAGGTGATGGCCGGGATCCGCGTCGAGAACGCCACCCATGCGCCGGTGGATTTCGACACCAATGTCGCCACCAGCATCACCGCCCACGCGGCGGGCTATATCAACCAGCCGCTGGAAAAGATCGTCGGCCTGCAAACGGACCGGCCGCTGAAGCGCGCCCTGCATCCCTTTGGCGGCATCAATATGATCAAAAGCGCCTTCGAGGCCTATGGCCGCGAAATGGACCCCGATTTTGAGTATCAGTTTACGGCGCTGCGCAAGACCCACAATCAGGGCGTATTTGACGTCTATTCCCCGGATATGCTGCGCTGCCGTAAGTCCGGGGTGCTGACCGGGCTACCGGACGGCTACGGTCGCGGACGGATCATCGGCGATTACCGCCGCGTGGCGCTGTACGGCATTCGCTATCTGGTCCGCGAACGTGAGCTGCAGTTTGCCGACCTACAGCCGGCCCTTGAACGCGGCGAGGCGCTGGAGTCCACCCTGCGCCTGCGCGAAGAGCTGGCCGAACAGCGGCGCGCGCTGCAGCAGATGCAGGAGATGGCGGCCCGTTACGGCTGCGATATCTCCCACCCGGCGCGCACCGCCCGGGAGGCGGTGCAGTGGCTCTACTTCGCCTACCTGGCGGCGGTGAAGTCGCAGAACGGCGGCGCCATGTCGCTGGGACGCACGGCCACCTTCCTCGATATCTATATTGAACGCGATCTGCGCGCCGGTTTACTCAATGAGGAGCAGGCCCAGGAGCTGATTGACCACTTCATCATGAAGATCCGCATGGTGCGTTTCCTGCGTACCCCGGAATTTGACTCGCTGTTCTCCGGGGATCCCATCTGGGCGACGGAAGTCCTGGGCGGTATGGGGCTGGATGGCCGCACCCTGGTCAGTAAAACCACCTTCCGTTACCTGCATACCCTGCACACCATGGGTCCGGCGCCGGAGCCGAACCTGACCGTGCTCTGGTCGCAGGCGCTGCCGGTGGCGTTTAAAAAATACGCCGCCCGGGTCTCTATCGCCACCTCGTCGCTGCAGTATGAGAACGACGATCTGATGCGCAGCGATTTTCACAGCGACGACTACGCCATCGCCTGCTGCGTCAGCCCGATGGTGATCGGCAAGCAGATGCAGTTCTTCGGCGCCCGCGCCAATCTCGCCAAAACGCTGCTCTACGCGATTAACGGCGGGGTGGATGAGAAACTGAAGATCCAGGTGGGGCCGAAAACCGCGCCGCTGCGCGATGAGGTGCTGGACTACGACAGCGTGATGGCCAGCCTCGACCACTTTATGGACTGGCTGGCGGTGCAGTACATCAGCGCGCTGAACATCATCCACTGCATGCATGATAAGTACAGTTACGAAGCGGCGCTGATGGCCCTGCACGACCGTGACGTCTACCGCACGATGGCCTGCGGCATCGCCGGTCTGTCGGTGGCGGCGGATTCGCTGTCGGCGATAAAGTACGCCCGGGTGAAGCCGGTGCGCGACCATCACGGGCTGGCGGTGGACTTTGTCATTGAGGGGGATTATCCGCAATATGGCAACAACGACGATCGCGTCGATGCCATCGCCTGCGACCTGGTGGAGCGCTTTATGCGCAAAATTCAGGCGCTGCCCACCTGGCGCCAGGCGGTGCCGACCCAGTCGATCCTGACCATTACCTCCAACGTGGTGTACGGGCAGAAAACCGGCAACACGCCGGACGGACGTCGGGCGGGGACGCCGTTCGCCCCGGGGGCCAATCCGATGCATGGCCGCGACCGCAAAGGGGCGGTGGCGTCGCTGACCTCGGTGGCGAAACTGCCGTTTACCTACGCCAAAGATGGCATCTCGTACACCTTCTCCATCGTGCCGGCGGCCCTCGGCAAAGCGCCGTCGGCGCAGGAAAACAACCTGGTGGGGCTGCTGGACGGCTACTTCCATCACGAGGAGATGGTGGAGGGGGGACAGCACCTCAACGTCAATGTACTGAACCGGGAAAAGCTGCTCGATGCGATAGAACATCCGGAGCAGTATCCGAATCTGACGATCCGCGTCTCCGGCTATGCGGTCCGCTTTAACGCGCTAACCCGCGAGCAGCAGCAGGATGTGATCTCGCGAACGTTCACCAGCCAGCTCTGAGCGGCCGCCGGGCCACAGGGGAGCCCTTAACGGGCTCTCCTGTTATCATCTTCACATTACCGCAACAAAATAATCACCACTGTTGATCATATTCGCATTTTTGCACCACGCTGGCGCGCAGCGACCGCTAACTGCATCTATGTTTAGCTCACGGGCCGGTACGGATACCGCGTTGTCCGGCTCGCCACGTGATGGCAACCGATCTCCTGACCTGAAAGGGAATGCGCCCTTGCCGGATGCGGCACGGGTTGTCGTCGCGTGCGCACCGACCGGGGCGTCCGCTCTCCGGCGCGATCTCTCTACCTGGCGGGATTTTTGCTTCTTCCACCCTGGCCGTCCTGGCGCTGCGCCTGCGTCGGTACCACACGGTAAGTGATATTTTCTGCGTCATTCCATGACGCCAGGCTCTAAATCGCTGAGGAATATCCGAATGTCTTTGAAACTGAAAACAATGACGCTTCATGTTGTGATAGCAGGTTGTATGAGCATGGCCTTTTACGCCCAGGCTGACGTGAAGATCGGCGTCGCCGGGCCCTTCACCGGCCCCAACGCTACCTACGGCGCCCAGTACTGGAAGGGGGCCTCGCAGGCGGTGGCTGATATCAATGCCGCCGGCGGCATCAAAGGCGAAAAGATTGTGCTGGTGCAGGGGGATGACGCGTGCGAACCGAAACAGGCGGTAGCGGTGGCCAACCGGCTGGTGGACGAAGCGAAAGTCTCCGCCGTGGTGGGGCACTTTTGCTCTTCCTCAACGATGCCGGCCTCCGAGGTGTATGACGAAGCCGGGATTCTGACCATTACCCCCGGCTCCACCAACCCGCAAATCACCGAGCGCGGCATGAAGGATCTCTTCCGCATGTGCGGCCGCGACGATCAGCAGGGGGCGATTGCCGCCAACTATATGCTGGACGTGCTGAAGGCGAAGAAAATTGCCGTCATCCACGATAAAGACACCTATGGCCAGGGGCTGGCCGATGCCACCCGCGCGGCGCTGGCGAAGCGGGGCACCAAAGAAGTGTTGTACGAAGGCCTCTCCCGCGGTGAAAAAGACTTTAACGCCCTTGTGACCAAGATCGGCGCCCTCAAGCCGGACGTGGTCTATTTTGGCGGCTGCCACCCTGAGGCGGGCCCGCTGGTGCGCCAGATGCGCGAGCAGGGAGTGCAGGCGAAATTCTTCTCCGGCGACTGTATTGTCACCGAGGAGCTGGTGACGGCCGCCGGCGGGCCGCAGTTCACCAACGGCGTGCTGATGACCTTTGGTCAGGACCCGCGCACTCTCCCGGAAGGCAAAGCGGTGATCGAGAAGTTCCGCGCCAGCGGCTTTGAGCCGGAAGGCTATACCCTCTACGCCTACGCCTCCATTCAGGCTATCGCCGCCGCCTGGAACGCCGTCGGCACCGATAACGCCAAAGCCAGCGACTGGCTGAAGAGCCACGACGTCGAGACGGTGATGGGCAAAAAAGGCTGGGATGGCAAAGGCGACCTCAAGGTGTCGGACTATGTGGTCTATCAGTGGGACGACAAGGGCAAATATCACCAGCTCTGATCGGCTACCACCCAGTAACTATCCGTTGTTTTGATTGGCTAATCGTCTCACGACGGCGGTCGACCGGGTACCGATCCCGGCGGCCGTCGGCCTGGCGGCTGGAGGGGCTATGACGGCGTTTTTTCTGCAACAATTGATCAATGGGCTGACGCTGGGCGCGGTGTACGGCTTAATCGCCATCGGCTACACCATGGTGTATGGGATCATCGGCATGATCAACTTCGCCCACGGCGAGGTGTATATGGTCTCCGCCTACCTGTGCGCCATCGGCCTGGCGCTGCTCTCCTTCTTCGGGATCCATTCGTTTCCGCTGCTGATTTTCGCCACCCTGGTATTCACCATTGTGGTCACCGGCGTGTACGGTTGGGCGATCGAGCGCATCGCCTACCGGCCGCTGCGCAACTCGACGCGCCTGGCGCCGCTGATCTCGGCTATTGGAATGTCGCTGATCCTGCAGAACTATGTTCAGCTGAGCCAGGGGCCAAACCAGCAGGGGATCCCGACGCTGCTCAGCGGCGCGCTGCGTATGACGGTGGGCGATGGGGTAGTGCAGATCACCTGGACCAAGGTGTTTATTCTCGTCGCCGCGCTGGTGGGGATGCTGATCCTGACCTGGATTATCCAGTACACCCGGCTGGGGCGCATCTGCCGCGCCACCCAGCAGGACCGGCGCATGGCGGCGATCCTCGGCATCAATACCGACCGGGTGATCTCCCTGGTGTTTGTCATCGGCGCGGCGATGGCCGGCCTGGCCGGAGTGTTGGTGACCATGAACTACGGCACCTTCGACTTCTACATCGGATTTATTATCGGCATCAAAGCCTTCACCGCCGCGGTATTGGGCGGGATTGGCTCGCTGCCTGGCGCGATGCTGGGCGGACTGCTGCTCGGGGTGGCCGAGGCGCAGTTCGCCGGAATGGTGAATTCGGATTACAAAGACGTTTTTTCCTTTGCGCTGCTGGTGGCGATCCTGATTTTTCGCCCGCAGGGGCTGCTGGGTCGTCCGCTGGTGGCCAAGGTCTGAGGGGGCTCTATGGGTGAACTGACGCGCCAGCCTGCGCGGGATATCAAAAGCGCGCTGATCGACAGCGTGCTGGCCGGTCTTTGCGCGTTAATTGTCTTTGGCCCGATCGTCGGCGTGGTGCTCAAAGGCTATGGCTTTACCCTCGCGCCCGCGCGGGTGGCGATCCTGGTGGCGGTGGTGATGGCCGGTAGACTGGCGCTCAGCCTGCTGCTGCAGAGCCGGCGGGGCAAGGCCTTGGTTGCCCGCTTTGAGGGGGCGGATGACGGGGTGTACGTCCGGCCCCCGGGCTACCGCTCGCGGCTGCGCTGGATAATGCCGCTGCTGGTGGGCCTGGCTATCGCCTTTCCGTTTCTCGCCAGCAAATACCTGCTGACCGTGGCGATCCTCGGGCTGATCTACGTCCTGCTCGGTTTGGGGCTGAATATCGTGGTGGGTCTCGCGGGGCTGCTCGATCTGGGCTATGTGGCGTTCTATGCTATCGGCGCCTACGGCCTGGCGCTGGGCTACCAGTACCTGGGTCTCGGCTTCTGGGCGATGCTGCCGCTGGGGGCGGTGATGGCGGCCCTCGCCGGGGCGTTGCTAGGCTTTCCGGTGCTGCGCATGCACGGCGACTATCTGGCCATCGTCACCCTCGGCTTTGGCGAAATCATTCGCCTGGTGCTTAACAACTGGGTGAGCTTCACCGGCGGCCCCAACGGCGTCCCGGTGCCGTCCCCCACGCTGTTTGGCCTCGAATTTACCCGCCGGGCAAAGGATGGCGGTATCCCTATCCATGAATTCTTCCACGTCAGTTACAACCCCAACCTGAAATTCATCTTCCTCTACGCCGTGCTGTGCATGGTGGTGATACTGGTGCTGCTGGTGAAGCATCGCCTGACGCGGATGCCCATCGGCCGCGCCTGGGAGGCGCTGCGCGAGGATGAGATCGCCTGTCGGGCGATGGGGCTCAACCATGTGCTGGTCAAGCTCTCGGCGTTCATGCTCGGCGCGTCGACCGCCGGCATCGCCGGAGTGTTCTTCGCCAGCTATCAGGGATTTGTTAATCCGACGTCGTTCACCTTTTTTGAGTCGGCGCTGATCCTGGCGATTGTGGTGCTGGGGGGAATGGGCTCCACCCTTGGGGTGGTGCTGGCGGCGTTTGTCCTGACGGTCACCCCGGAGCTGCTGCGCGGGTTTGACGAATATCGCGTGCTGCTGTTTGGCGTGCTGATGGTGCTGATGATGATCTGGCGGCCGCGCGGCCTGGTGCGCACCAGCCGCAGCGGGGTCGCGTTGCGAAAAGGAGTCGCGCCATGAGCGACAGCATCTTACGCGTTGAGCATCTGATGATGCATTTCGGCGGCATCAAAGCGCTGAATGACGTCAATCTGGAGGTGGAGCGGGGGTCGATCACCGCCCTGATCGGCCCCAACGGCGCGGGCAAGACCACGGTGTTTAACTGCCTGACCGGTTTTTACCGGGCGACGGGGGGGAGTATCGTGCTACGGGCGCGGGAAAAGGTCACCGATGTCATTCAGGTGCTGGGGCAAAAGCTTCACCCGGACGATTTCCTCCACCCGGCGCAGCTGGGGCGGCGGATCTATTACAAGATGTTCGGCGGCACCCATCTGGTGAACCGCGCCGGTCTGGCCCGCACCTTCCAGAATATTCGCCTGTTCCGCGAGATGTCGGTGATTGAGAACCTGCTGGTGGCCCAGCATACTCAGGTTAACCGCCATCTGCTGGCCGGGATCCTCAACACCCGCGGCTATCGGCAGGCGGAAAGTCAGGCGCTGGATCGCGCGTTTTACTGGCTGGAGGTGGTGGAGATGGTGGACTGCGCCAACCGTCTGGCGGGAACGCTTTCCTACGGACAGCAGCGGCGGCTGGAGATCGCCCGCGCCATGTGCACCCGTCCGGAGATGATCTGTCTGGACGAGCCGGCGGCCGGACTCAACCCGGTCGAAACCCAGGCGCTGAGCCGGATCATCCGCTTTCTGCGCCAGCAGCACGGCATCACGGTGCTATTGATCGAACATGATATGGGGATGGTGATGGAGATTTCGGATCATATCATCGTCCTCGATCACGGGGACGTCATCGCCCGCGGCGCGCCGCAGGCGATTCAGGCCAACGCCAGCGTGATTGCCGCCTATCTTGGCGCTGAGGAAGAGGAGACGCGCCGATGAGCCAGCCACTGCTTGCCTTTGATGAGGTGGATGTCTTCTACGGGCCGATCCAGGCCCTGAAGCAGGTCTCCTTGACCGTCAACGAGGGGGAGACGGTGGCGCTGATCGGCGCCAACGGCGCGGGTAAATCGACGCTGCTGATGTCGGTCTTCGGGCAGCCGCGTATTGCCGGCGGGGAGATTTTCTATCGCGGGGAGGCGATCAGCCGGAAATCGACCCACTTTATCGCCAGCAACGGCATCGCCCAGGCCCCGGAAGGGCGGCGCATCTTTCCCGATATGACCGTCGAGGAGAATCTGCTGATGGGGACCATTGCCATTGGCAACCGCTATCAGGCCGAGGACAAGGCCCGGATGTACCAGCTGTTCCCCCGGCTGGAAGAGCGGCGGGGACAGCGGGCGATGACCCTCTCCGGCGGCGAACAGCAGATGCTGGCCATCGCCAGGGCGCTGATGAGCCGGCCGCGCCTGCTGCTGCTGGATGAGCCGAGCCTGGGACTGGCGCCGCTGGTGGTGAAGCAGATATTTCAGATCCTGCGCGAGCTGACGGCCCAGGGGATGACGCTGTTTCTGGTGGAGCAGAACGCCCGCCATGCCCTCAACCTGTCGGACCGCGCCTACGTGATGGTGAACGGCCAGATCCGCCTGAGCGGTAGCGGCCAGGCGCTGCTCAACGACCCGGAGGTGCGTAAGGCGTATCTGGGGATCAGCGGCTGAGAGGGTTAATCCCGCGGTTGGTTACGGGTTTTAATGTGCTGCCAGAAACGTTCGGCGGCCTGGTTAAGCCGCGAGCCGGAGCGGTAGAGCCAGGCGCCGATCGGCAGCGACAGGCTCTCATCGAGGATCGTCAGTCGGCCTTCGTCCAGCTCGCGCTGAATGGAGTACTGCGGCAGCCAGCCCACGCCGTCGCCATTGAGGATCATGCGCTTGAGCAGCTCGCTCATGGAAGAGACAAAGGTGAGGGAGAAGGTGATCTCCGGCGTGCGGTCGATGACCTGGTTCACCTGGCGCCCCATATAGCTGTCGTTGGCGTATTTCATCAGCGGCAGCACGCCGCGATGTAAATGAAATAGCGGCCGGCCATGTTCGTCGCAGGGGGAGACCAGGTGCAGGTAAGAATCAAAAATTTTATGATTAATAAACGGATAGTTCATTAATTCTTCATTATAGAAGGAGAGGATAAAATCGCTTTTACCCTCTTTCAGGTTAAATACGGCGTCGTTGACGTTAATCGATTCAACATGAAAAGTCTTATTTTTACGGTCGGTGTAACCGGCGATAATTTCCGGCAGCAATAACACCGACAGCGACGGGGCGGCGTCGATTCTTATTTTCTGCGTGGTGTTATTTAAACCTTTAATTCGGCTGATCTGAAAATCCATGTCGTCGAGCATATTTCGCGCATAGCCGACAAAAATTTTCCCGCGGTTGGTCAACTGCAGGGGGTTGGCGCTGCGGTCGAAGATGCTGAATCCGAGGGAAGCCTCCAGCGACTGGATGCGTCGGCTGAACGAGGACTGCGAGATATTGCGGGCTTTGGCCGCCAGGGTAAAGCTGCGTGACTCCTCGAGAGCAATCACATCATACAGCCATTTAACTTCCAGATTTGCCAACACCGATCCAGTCCTCAAAAACGCAATAAAGGCTATGCAATTTTAGCATAGCGCATAGAAACTATGCAATTAACATAATTATCGACAGGTGTTAACATTTTTTGGAAAGTTGAGATTTATGAATGCGTATCGGCGACCCTACATGAGCACGATATGAAATCGCGACTCACGGTTATTTATTGCTTTATTTCATTGCCCAGGATTTATCTTATTAAATAGCTGGCGACGATGACGAAAGCAATGAATAACCCAGGCCTCTTACCTTAAATAGTTTGTCAGGAGTTCCATGTCACAACAAATTGAATCAGTAAAAATGGCTCTGCAGGAGCTGGGGATTAATGCAAGCGGCGAATTGTTTTACAACCCTGATTACGATTTGCTTATTGCACATGAAACCGCTCCTGAGCTGACCGGCGCGGCCCGCGGCGTAATGACCGACTCTGGCGCTGTGGCAGTGGATACCGGCATCTTCACCGGCCGCTCGCCGCGCGATAAATATATCGTCAGAGACGAGCAGACGCGCGACACCGTATGGTGGGCTGACTCCGGCCTCGGCCGCAATGATAATAAGCCGTTATCGCCAGAAGTGTGGCGCAGCCTGAAAAGCCTGGTCGCAGGCCAGCTGAGCGGCAAAAAACTGTACATCATCGACGCCTGGTGCGGCGCCAGCCCGGACACCCGCCTTGGCGTGCGCTTCGTCACCGAGGTGGCGTGGCAGGCCCACTTTGTCAAAAACATGTTTATCGTGCCGAGCGCCGACGAGCTGGCCAGCTTTACTCCGGACTTCGTGGTGCTCAACGGCGCCGGCTGCACCAATGCCAACTGGCAGGCGCAGGGCATGAACTCCGAGAACTTCGTCGCCTTTAACCTGAGCGAGCGTATTCAGCTCATCGGCGGCACCTGGTACGGCGGCGAAATGAAAAAAGGGCTGTTCTCGGTCATGAACTACCTGCTGCCGCAGAAAGGCATCGCGTCGATGCACTGCTCGGCCAACCGCGGCGAAGCAGGGGACGTCGCGCTGTTCTTCGGCCTCTCCGGTACCGGCAAAACCACGCTGTCCACCGATCCGCATCGTCAACTGATTGGCGATGACGAGCACGGCTGGGACGATGATGGGGTGTTTAACTTCGAAGGCGGCTGCTACGCCAAGACCATCAATCTCGACCCGCAGGCGGAGCCGGAGATTTATGGCGCCATCCGCCGCAATGCGCTGCTGGAAAACGTGGTGGTGCGCGCCGACGGCAGCGTGGATTACGCCGACGGCAGCAAAACCGAGAACACCCGCGTCTCCTATCCGCTGTCGCATATCGACAATATCGTCAAGCCGGTGTCCCGGGCGGGCCATCCGTCGAAGGTGATTTTCCTTGCCGCAGACGCGTTTGGCGTCCTGCCGCCGGTCTCCCGTCTGACCACCGAGCAGATGCAGTACCATTTCCTGTCGGGCTTCACCTCGAAGCTGGCGGGCACCGAGCGCGGCATTACCCAGCCGACGCCGACCTTCTCCGCCTGCTACGGCGCGGCGTTCCTGCTGCTTCACCCGACCCAGTACGCCAGCGTACTGGCGGCGAAGATGGCGGAATCCGGTGCGGAAGCCTGGCTGGTCAACACCGGCTGGAACGGCGAGGGCAAACGCCTGTCGCTGCGCGATACCCGCAGCATCATCAGCGCGATCCTCAATGGCACCACCGGCCCGCTGCGCGATGAAGCGATCCCGGTGTTCAATCTTGCGATCCCGCAGAGCATTCCGGGCGTCGACAGCGCAGTGCTGGATCCGCGTAATGGCTGGAGCTCAGCGGATAAGTGGCAGGAGAAGGCGGAGAGTCTGGCTCAGCTGTTTATGGATAACTTTAAGCAGTACAGCGATACCGAAGCGGGCGCGCGTCTGGCGCTGGCCGGTCCGCAGCTGCAGAATAGCGCGGTCGAAGCCTGATCCGCGGCCAGCCGGTCGACGCCAGGCGCCGACCAGCGGGCGAGCCGCCTTACTCCGCAAAGGCCCGCAGCGCATCGCCAGTGAGGCGATAACGCACCCACTCATCCTGCGGCTGCGCGCCAATGCTCAGATAGAAATCAATCGCCGGCTGGTTCCAGTCGAGCACGCTCCACTCCAGACGCCCGCACTGACGCTGTACAGCATATTGCGCGATGGTTTTCAGCAGCGCTTTTCCGGCGCCGATCCCGCGATAGTCGGGGGTTACGTACAGATCCTCCATATAGATGCCGTTACGGCCAAGCCAGGTGGAGTAGCTGGTGAAGAACACGGCGTAGCCCACCGCTTTGCCCGCCACCTCGCAGATCAGCGCCTCGGTTTTGCTGCTGCTGGCAAACAGCGTCTCTCTGATCTCCTCTGCCGTCGTCACCACCTCTTCGGGGGCTTTCTCGTAGACCGCGAGTTCATAAATCATGTCATAAATAGCGGTGGCGTCGTCCGGGGTGGCCTGGCGGATCGTGATGCTCATGGGTCGTCCTGTCTGAATGGTATGAAAGAAAGCAAAATTGCTGACCCAGAGCATAAGCGGTATTGTGAAAAGAATTAAGTGCAATGAAATCAGCAAACGATGAATATTATGCATCCTGTCCTGCGCCGTATCGACCTCAACCTGCTGCCGGTCTTTGACGCGGTCTATCGCTCCCGCTCGGTGCGCCTGGCGGCAGAAGAGCTGGCGATGAGCACCTCGGCGCTGAGCCATGCGCTCTCCCGGCTGCGCAGCGCCCTCAACGACCCGCTGTTCTATCGGGAAGGTCACCGGATGTGTCCCAGCGTCTATGCCAGCCAGCTGGCGCCCTCTATCGCTTCGGCGCTGAAATTTCTCAATCAGGAGCTGACGCCGCCGGCGGCGTTTGTGCCGGCCGCCAGCACCGACTGCATGCAGATTGCGATCACCGATTTCACCGCGTTCTGCGTCTTTCCGACGCTGATGCACCACCTGCAGCGTGAGGCGCCCGGGCTGCGGTTTGAGCTCCGTTATCTGCCCCAAAGCCCGGCGCTGACCGAGCTGCTGGCGGGCGAGGTCGATCTGGCTCTCGGGTTCAATACCCCTGACGAGCCAGCTCATCCCGATCTCGAGGAGATTAACTGGCTGCGGGACGAATATGTGGTTATTAGCCAGGCCGACCGAACGGCGCTCAACCTGGACGCCTACCTTGCGGCCCGTCATCTGGTGGTGACCCCATGGAATGAGCGGCAGGGGGTGCTGGACTGTGAGCTGGAGCGGCAGGGCTATTCGCGGCAGGTGGCGGTGAAAACGCCCTCGATGCTGAGCGCTCCCTTTATTATTGAGCAGAGCGATCTGCTGATGGCGCTGCCCCGGCGGGCGGCGGAGACGATGGCTCGCGCCGCCCGGCTGACCATTTTCCCGCTGCCGTTTCCGGTTCCCCCGTTTGACGTCAAGATTTACGCCCACAAACGCAGCGGGAAACGCGAGGCCACCCGCTGGCTGATCTCCCTGTTGCAGACGCTGGGGAACGCCGCCGCGGCGCCGGCGCCCTGAGGTCACGTCCGGATTATTAACATCTCGCCGCTCGGCGTCGCGTTAACCCTGCCGGGCCGGGTATGTCTTTTACCGCCTGGCGCCCGGGGCGCAGCGGCGTACCCTGGCCTCGGTCACAAAACGGAAAACCCACTTTTTCATCCCTGCCGCCGACGTTGATGACGCAGAGAGTGTTAAATGATTGTATATAAAAGTAATGTTAATTAGTTAAATGTTATTTATGCGTAAATTGCATCAATGGATGCGTTTATTACGCTTATTTCATTCCCGGTTCTGTTTCAGTCTTCAGCAACAGGCGCGCGACAACGCGTGGATAACAAACTGGAGACCTGCATGCATTCGACAACCTCACTGATGAGTACCCGTGACCGGCTCGGCGCCATTCTGCGCGTCACGTCCGGTAACTTTCTCGAACAGTTCGACTTTTTCCTGTTCGGGTTTTATGCCACCTACATCGCACATACCTTTTTTCCGGCGAGCAGTGAATTCGCCTCGCTGATGATGACCTTCGCGGTCTTTGGCGCCGGCTTTCTGATGCGGCCCATCGGCGCCATCGTGCTTGGCGCCTATATCGACAAGGTAGGGCGGCGCAAAGGGCTGATTGTGACCCTGTCGATCATGGCCACCGGCACCTTCCTGATCGTGCTGATCCCCTCTTACCAGGCCATTGGCCTGTGGGCGCCGCTGCTGGTGCTGATCGGCCGCCTGCTGCAGGGCTTCTCCGCCGGCGCTGAGCTGGGCGGGGTATCCGTCTATCTGGCCGAGATCGCCACCCCGGGCCGCAAAGGGTTTTACACCAGCTGGCAGTCGGGCAGCCAGCAGGTCGCCATTATGGTGGCGGCCGCGATGGGCTTTGCCCTCAACGCCGTGCTGGAGCAGAGCGCCATCAGCGACTGGGGCTGGCGTATTCCGTTCCTTTTCGGCTGCCTGATCGTCCCGTTCATTTTTGTGCTGCGCCGTAAGCTGGAGGAGACCCAGGAGTTTACTGCCCGCCGCCATCATCTGGCGATGCGCCAGGTATTCGCCACCCTGCTGGCGAACTGGCAGGTGGTCATCGCCGGGATGATGATGGTGGCGATGACCACCACCGCGTTCTATCTGATCACCGTCTATGCGCCGACCTTTGGCAAAAAAGTGCTGATGCTCAGCGCCTCGGACAGCCTGCTGGTCACGCTGCTGGTGGCGATTTCCAACTTCTTCTGGCTGCCGGTGGGCGGGGCGCTGTCCGACCGCTTTGGCCGCCGGCCGGTGCTGATTGCCATGACCCTGCTGGCGCTGGCTACCGCGTGGCCTGCGCTGACCATGCTGGCGAACGCGCCGAGCTTTTTAATGATGCTGAGCGTGCTGCTGTGGTTGTCTTTTATCTACGGCATGTACAACGGGGCGATGATCCCGGCGCTGACCGAAATTATGCCCGCCGAAGTGCGCGTGGCAGGCTTCTCGCTGGCCTATAGCCTGGCGACCGCGGTGTTTGGCGGCTTCACGCCGGTGATTTCCACGGCGCTGATTGAATATACCGGTGATAAAGCTTCCCCAGGCTACTGGATGAGCTTTGCCGCCGTCTGCGGCCTGCTGGCCACTTGCTACCTCTATCGCCGCAGCGCCGTTACGCTGCAGACGGCACGTTAATCAGGGAGATGATGATGCGTAAAACGACAGGAACCCTGCTGGCCACGCTGCTGCTGGCCGCCACCGGCGGCAGCGCGCTGTCCGCTGAGGTCACCGTGATGATCTCCGGCGGCTTCAAAGCGGCGCTGGAAAAGCTGGCCCCGGCATGGGAAAAACAAAGCGGTAACCACCTCGTGGTGATCCCCGGGCCGTCGATGGGGAAAACGCCGCAGGCGATCCCTAACCGCCTGGCGCGGGGCGAACACGCGGACGTGGTGATTATGGTCGGCGACGCGCTGACCGGCCTCGAGAAAGCGGGCCGTACGCAACCGGATTCGCGCCGGGAGATGGCCGACTCGCCCATCGGCGTGGTGGTGAAAGCGGGAGCGCCGCTGCCGGCTATCCGCAGCGCAGACCAGCTGCGGGCGGCGCTGCTGGCTGCGCCGTCGGTCGCGTACTCCGACAGCGCCAGCGGACGCTATGTCAGCTCGACGCTGTTCCACCGCCTGGGCATTGATGAGGCGATGCAGAGCAAAGCGCGGATGGTGGAGCGTATTCCGGTAGCCTCGGAAGTGGCGAAGGGACGGTATGCGATCGGTTTTCAGCAGGTAAGCGAACTGCTGCCGGTGCCCGGCGTGACCTTTGTCGGCGAACTGCCGGATAACCTGCAGTACATCACCCGCTTTGCCGGGGCGGTGACCGTCAGCGCCGACCACCCGCAGGAAGGAAAGGCGCTGCTGACGTATCTGGCCTCACCGGCGGCGCAGGAGACCATCCACGCCACCGGTATGCGAAGCGTAGCTGCCGCCGCGCCGGTCAGCCAGAAGGATACTGTTCAATAATCAGCTTCTCCAGCTCTGCCGCCACGTAGGACTGAATACGGCCGCTGAGGCGGATCAGACCTACCGTACGGGTGACCACCGGCTCGGTAAGCGGTACGGCGCGGAGAACGGAATGCTCCCCGGCGGGCATCGACATCGCGGGCACGGCGGCAATGCCGATGCCCGCTTCCACCATCCCCAGCATCGTGGTGACGTGGCGGGTTTCGCAAATGCTTGGCCGCGCCGGCGTCAGATGCGCCAGCTCCCTGTCGAGCAGCGTCCGGTTGCCGGAGACCCGATCGAGGCCAATATAATCCTGTTCAAAGTATGCCTGCCAGCTGAGGTGCGTCCTGCTCGCCAGCGGATGGTCGTGCCGACAGGCGGCGACATAGCGGTCGTCGGCCAGCGGGGTGAATTCGATGCTGGCCGGCAGGTTTTTGGCAAAGCAGAGGCCAAAGTCAGCCTGTCCGCTGCTCACCGCCTCAATGACATTCCCGGCGCTGCTGTCGATCAGCCGGATACGCACCTGGGGAAAGCGCGCCTGAAAGCTGCGGATGATTTCCGGCATAAAGTAGTAGGCGGCGGAAGGTACCGTCGCCACTGTCACCAGCCCGGTACGCGCCTTGCTGACCTGGCTGATATCCGCCAGCACCGTCTCGACGTGGGCCAGCAGCTGCTCCGAACGTTCGGCAAAATTCTGTCCATACAGCGTAAGGGTCACGCGGCGGGTGGTGCGCTCGAACAGCCGGTTGCCTAACGCGGTTTCCAGCTTTTCGATGCGGCGGCTGAGGGCCGATTGTGACAGGCAAATGGATTCTGCGGCCAGCCGAAAGCTGCCATACTCCATCAGGGCGCGAAAGGCATAGAGATCGTTGAAGTCAAAATTTACGGGCATGGCGGCGGCATCCTTATCGGCTGTCTGGCGCCTCGCCCCGTCCGGTGAGGGGCGATGGCGACGAAAATCGGCTCGGCAGGTGACTGGGCGCGCGGCTGACCGCACGCCGGGTCGTCATACCTTGAGCAGTTTTACCGTGGCATCGATATCGATTTCGTCTTCCGAGAAGATCAGGGTTGTCCCCTGAAAGGTGGTGATCGCCAGCTTTTTCACCGAGCGCATCTCTCCCGGCTGCACCGCGGATTTTGGCCGGATGCTGTTCATCAGCAGCCCGACCGACAGCACCGCGTTTTCTTTATCCACACGGGTCTCGACCGGCTCTTCTTCCCGGTAAACCACATAGGACTTGATGGAGGTCAGCTTCAGCCGCTCGCCGGCGATATAGATATATTTGCTTTCCGGAATGACCTTCACCGCGTAGGCCGACAGCCCTTTATTGTTGGTGGTAGGTTCAAAAGTCACCGCCGCGTCTTTCTTGATGAGATCGGGATTGGCGACCTTAATCACATGAAAATACCGGTTTTCGCCGTTTTCATCTTTGATAAATCCAAAACCTTTATCTTTAAACCACGTTGTGATTGTTCCGTTCATCGCCATTACCGTTCTTACTCGTTGGTTAACTCAAATTTTGCAGCGCGCAGTGTAAAGCACATTGCCTGCGCAGACCATGCCTTTGCGATAAGTGTGGGTGATAAATGACGCCGCCGCGAGGGCGGATCGTGCGCCAGCGTCGTACCGGCGGGCAAAATGGGTTACTATCGCCGGCCACTCCTTCTTCGGGCCGTCTGATGTCCACCATTATCGATACCTTTGTCGCTCCGCCGTGCCGCGAGCAGATAACCCTCCTGTATCAGGACGAACACCTGCTGCTGATCAATAAACCTGCCGGGCTGCTGAGCCTGTCAGGCAAAGATCCGCGCAACCTCGACTCCGTGCATCATCGACTGGTCCAGCGCTTTCCGGGCTGCACCCTGGTACACCGCCTTGATTTCGGCACTTCCGGTCTGATGGTGGTCGCCCGCAACAAGGTGATTAACGCCGCGCTGTGCCAGCAGTTCAGTCAGCGCACGGTGGGTAAGGTCTATACGGCGCTGCTGTGCGGCCATCTGCCGGAAGATGAAGGGATAGTGGAGGCGGCGATCGCCAAAGACCCGACCCGTTTCCCGCGTATGTCGATCTGCGCCCGGCACGGCAAACCGGCGCGTTCGCGCTACCGGGTAATTGACCGTATGTACCAGACGCGGGAAGGGGAGAGGGCGCTGGCGCTGACGAGGGTGGCGCTCACCCCGGAGACCGGGCGCACCCATCAGCTGCGGATCCACTGTCAGCTGCTGGGCTATCCGATCCTTGGCTGCGATCTGTATGGCGGCCGGGAATTGCCGGGCACGGAACAGGCTCCGCGGCTGATGCTGCACGCCAGCGAACTGCGTTTTCGCCACCCCGTCAGCTGCGAGCCGATGCATATCCAGCAGGCAAGCTCGTTCTGATCGCCTGCCGCTGGAAGCCCGCGATCACCACATCAGGTCGTCGGGCACCTTAAAGTCGGCGTACGGATCGTCTTCATCCTGCTCATCCTGGCTCAGGGCGCTGTGCAACACGATGCTGCTGGCATCGCGCTGGGCAATTTTCTCTGCCACAATCGCCGGAATAATTGCATATTCCCCTTCAGGTTTGTTATCCACCGCCAGGCGGGCAATCGCCAGGCGACCGTTAATCAGCTGGGTTTGGGTGGTCTTGTCGACCATGATTTTTTTGATCAGATTATTATCGGTAAAGTTAAAGCCGATATCGCCCCGGGCGACCGTAATGCGGTTCATCTCAATCAGCTGCTTGACCTGAGCTTTATACTCTTTCGCCAGCACCGCCTGCTTTTGCTGCTCGCTGAGCTGTTTATCGCGCTCCAGCTGGGCTTTTTTATTCTCTTCCACCGCTTCCCGGGCCTCACGGGCCTGCACGCGGGATTTTTTCGCCGTTCTCTGGACTTTGGCCATTTTTTTGCTGCTGACCAGGCCGGCTTTGAGCATCTGCTCTTGTAAGGTAAGTTTTGTCATTTGCGTATCTGAAGCTTAGGAAACATCTGGCAAGTATACCTGCATTGGCGGAAACGACGCCAGACCCGCGGACGTACTGGGCCGCTGTGCCCGGTAGCGCGAGACTGGCCGGGGATTACTCCCGGGGCTGGAGCTGATAAATCCAGGCGCTGACCTGCTGTCCATCGTCGGTGGTCACCTCCACCGGCACCCGATCGTACCCCTCCTCAAAGTCGTCCAGCATGGGCCAGTGCGCCGCCAGCCGGTCGGACAGGAACAGATAGCCGTTGACCCGCGGGCCGTTGGCATCGAGGACGATCCCCGGAAAATCAGCAGCTGCGCCCCAGCCGCGCGCGTAAAAGGTACCGGTAACGTAGCCCGGACGCCACTCGCCCCCGATCGCCTCCAGAATATGCGCATTGCTGCGACCGGGACAGAGCGTCCCATAGACAAATAGCGGTTTCATTTTCTCTCTCTCTCGTTCGCCCTGATACCCGCCCCCAGCGGAGCGGAAAACCAAAATACGGGGTAATTCAGCGCCTGGCAATGGCCGGGTGGGGGTCAGGCATCTCTCTGATGCCGGGGGAGATTCAGGCGCCGGCGCTGTCGGTGGCATATTTACTGCAGTGACAATTTTAGTGTTGAGTTTTTTTTATTATTTGCAGGTGAATATAAATAATATTTAATAGCGAAATAATAAATGGACAGCTTATGGAATAAGCTGCGTGAATGGAATGAAGAGGAATTATAAAACTTCCTTGGGTTGAATTCAGATATTATTTAGGGCCAGGCGTTACCTCCCCTGGCTATTTCACTTTAAGATAAACCTCCCTTGAACAAAAAATACCATCTGATTTCGAAATTCTCGCGGGCAGGGGAGATATTTCCTTTCCTTGAAGCGGCAGGCAATCAATCGAGACGAACGACGTTCGGGAGAAAAACCGCTAGTGAGGAACAGGCCAGAGCAAATGCAGGGGCTGAGGCGAACGCAAGGTATATGAAGGATATCCCACCGGGCATTTGGTCCTGTCTGCAGACAGATGAAAGTGAAAGGCACAGGAGGTGCGATGAAGATTTTCCGCCCATTATGGCGCGATGGGGCTTTTCTGGTTCCGCAGCAGTTTCAGCAACAGGCCCGCTGGGACGCGCACGTCGCCGATACGGTCTCCCGCATGGCGCTCGCCCACCCCTGGGGGATATTGCGCGCGGAGTTTGACGCCAGCGCGCTCACCCTTTCCCGGCTCAACGCCACCCGGCTGATCGTGCGTTTCGCCGACGGCGCGCTGATTGACACCGAGCTGGCGGATATTTTGCCACCGGTCCGCGATGTATCGGACGTGATGCAGGACAACGTGGAGGTTCTGCTCGCTCTGCCGCTGCTCAGCGCCAGCGGCGGCAATCTTGATGACGGCCAGGAAAGCGCCCGCCCGCGCCGCTGGCGCGCCGAGCAGGTGACCGTGCAGGAGCTGGCAGGCCATGAACGCAGCGAGCTGGCCGTCCTGCGGCACACGCTGACGCTGCGTCTCTCCATCGAAGAAAACGCAGCCTTCCTAACCTGCCCGGTAGCGCGTCTGGTACGCGACGCCCAGGGGCAGTGGATCTTTGACCCGAAATTCATCCCGCCGCTGCTGTCGCTGGCCGCAAGCCCGACGCTGGTCAGCGAGCTGGGCGAGCTGCTACATCGCCTGCAGGCCCGACGCAGACGCCTCATGGCCATGCGCCGTGAAAGCAATGCGCGGATGGCTGATTTTGCCGTGGCGGATGTTTCCCTGTTCTGGCTGCTCAACGCACTGAACAGCGCCGAGCCGGTGCTCAGCGAGCTGCATCAGGACCCTTCGCGCCATCCGGAGCTGCTCTATCGTGAACTGGCCAGGCTGGCCGGCAGTCTGCTGACCTTCTCTCTTGAACATCATCTGGACGCGATCCCCCGCTACCGGCATGCCTCGCCGGAGCAGGTATTCCCTCCGCTGTTTGCCCTGTTGGATACGCTGCTCGAAGTCAGCTTGCCCTCAAGGGTGATCGCCATCGCGCTGGAGCAGGGTGCTGACCGGGAGATCTGGCGGGGGAGGCTGCACGATGCACGGCTGCGCGAGGGGGCGGATTTTTATCTGTCGGTGCGTTCTTCACTTCCCCCTCACCAGCTTCAGAGCCGCTTTCCGCAGCTCTGTAAGGCGGGTAGCCATGATGATGTCGCCGAGGTCGTCAACATTGCCCTCAGCGGCATCGCGATCAAACCGCTGAGCCATGTGCCGGCGGCCATTCCGCTACGTCTGGAAAACCAATATTTCGCTCTGGATCTTTCCACGGATGCCGCCCGCGCGATGCTGGAGGCTGGCAACTGCACCTTCTATACCCCGGAATCGCTTGGCGACGTGAAACTTGAACTCTTTGCGGTACTGCGCTCATGAATATCTCTGAAAGCGATCTGATCAACAAAACCTTTTACCCGGGCTGGCTGATGGTCAGTCAGTTACGCTGCGGCCAGCCGGTGACCGATGGCGAGGCGCTCTATCGTCAGGCTTGTCGATGGGTGACCGAGGCGCGCGAGGCGCTGGCGGCGGCAGGCGTCAGTGAAGCCAGCGCTGAGCAGATGCTCTATGCCTACTGCGCGCTGCTTGATGAGAGCGTCCTTAACCGCGCCAGTCAGGATGATGGCTGGCGCAGGTGGCGCAAGGATCCGCTGCAGGCGCGCTTTTTCAGCACCCTCAACGCCGGGGAAGAGCTCTGGGAACGGATCCGCCAGCTGCTACGAGAGCCCGCGGCGGATGCGGCAGTGCTGACCTGCTTCTTTCGTACTTTGCAGCTGGGGTTTGTCGGAGAGTACCGCGCCCAGGATGACGAACGGCGTGAGGATGTAGCGCATGCGCTTGGCGCGCGGGTTCCGCCGTTCAGCCTGACCCAGGAGGCGCCGGTGGTGGTTCGTGCCTCCCGGCTGCGCAGCGGACGGCGGATGTACTGGTGCGGCTGGGCGGCTGGCATTGTGGCGCTGGCGGCGCTGTGGTTGACCTTCTCCTCCATGCTGTCACAGATGGTGGCGCAGATAGCAGGGCAGGGATAAGAGATGCGTGATAACGCCCGGCGTCTGCTTACGATATTGACCGTCATCCTGGCCCTGTGGCTGGCGCTGGGCTTCTGGCCGCTGTCCATCGGCAACCAGGTGATATTCAGTCTGTGCATCCTGCTGGCGGGCAGCGCGGCGCTCTGGCGTCAGCGTCGCCGGGCAGTCAGCCGTCAGCGACCGGAAATCGTCCTGCCGCCCGAGGATTTTCAGGGGGCAGTGGTTCTGGTCTGCGGGGATACCGACGGTCTGTTTCCCGGGCGTTCGGCGCACTGCGAAACCCGTCACGGCTGGTATCTACGGGGAGACAGCGCGGAGCAGTTGCCGCTGCTGGCGCAGTACCTGGCGGCGGCGCGTCCGGCACTGGTATCGCAGGTTTCCGTGCTGCTGGCGGTGGTACCGGAGCACCACACCACCGGGGAGCACCTGGTGCAGTCGCTGTGCGACTGGCGGCGGAGTATTGTTCAGTGCCGAACCTGGTTAAACGGTCTGCCGCCGGTGTGGAGCGTGTTCTGGGTGACGCCGCCAGGCGGCCAGGTAGAGGAAAACCGCTGGTTTACCGTCACGCCGGAGAGGCCTGGTCTCCAGGTGCAGCAGAAAGGACAAGCGCCCCAGTCGGTTGCCGAGTGGCAGCGGGAGGGCAGACCTGATTCACGCCTGTATCAGACGCTGTGGCTGGAGAGCATTCTGACCTTGGCCGAAAACGCTCTTTTCCGGCCATTCCGCGCCCGGCAGGCGGAACTTCCTCCGCTGAACCTGTGTGCCGTGGGCATCTGCCTGACACCGATGGTAGCGGCGGCAAATAACCTCTGGCAACAGCAAATCGCCGGGATCACCACGCTCTCCCCGGGCAACGCCGCGGCGCCAGGTCCTCACCCGCTGCCGGATCTTCTTCTGTCAACACTGCCTCACCGCCACGGGGTCAGCCGCCGGATGCGCGCTGCCGGTCTTGCCGCTGGCATGGGCTTCCTCTTTCTGGCGCTGGCGATGCTGGCTTCCTTTATCAACAACCAGCGCCTCGTGCGCAGCGTCGGCGATCATCTGGCGGTCTACCACCGCCTTAGCGGCGCGCCGCCGACGCCGAAGCTGCAGGCGCAGCAGCGTCTGCGTGCCGACAGCCGCCTGCTGGATGACTGGCTGCGCCGGGGAGAGCCGCTGCGTTACCGGCTGGGGTTGTATCAGGGATTGCGGCTGATCCCCTTCGTGGAAGCCGCGATCAATGACTGGGCGCCGCCCCCGCCGCCGCGTCCGGTCATTAAGCAGGTTGTGCAGGGGCCGCAGACGATCCGCCTCGATAGCATGGCGCTGTTCGATACCGGCAAATCGACGCTGAAACCGGGTTCGACAAAGCTGCTGGTGAACTCGCTGCTGGGCATTAAGGCGAAACCCGGCTGGCTGATCGTGGTGGCAGGCCATACCGACAGCATCGGCAACGATAGATCCAATCAACAGCTCTCTCTGAAGCGTGCCGAGGCGGTCCGCGACTGGATGCGCGATACCGGCGATGTGCCGGAGAGCTGTTTTGCGGTGCAGGGCTACGGCGCAAGTCGTCCTGTCGCCAGCAACGAGACGCCAGACGGGCGGGCGCAAAATCGCCGGGTGGAGATCAGTCTGGTCCCGCAGAAGGACGCCTGTCTGACGCCGGGCACGGCTAATACGTCAGGAGCCGGGGCTGACGCCTTAAAAAACGAAACCGAGTAACCCGCGAACCCGATCGCGGACGTTGAACAACAACATTATGCCTGCCTGACCCTGTGCGCTACGGGTTCCTGATAAACAGGAAACAGCGATGGGCGGTAGCGTGCCTGCAGCCAGTCAATCTTGTCGGCAAGTGGGGCCTCTGCGGGGGTGAAGTGCGGGACAGTGGGATGGATAAAGGAGATCTGCATCGACAGCGCTAAGGACATTGCCAGAGAAATGCTGGCAGCGTTAAACGTTGAAGGCTCCGGTTTCTGTGTGCTTTTTTATTTCTCAGTAAGTGAAAATAAATATCCCTGGGGTTGCCTTTTAGTAATGAAACTCCTGGTGGGGTATCTGATATATCGATATGCACTTAAATATATTTATGAAGAATGAGATGATTATCATTAAACAAAATTAAACCGTATGGCCTGTTAATCGATGTTTGATGGTCATTACTGCGGAGTAAAACAGGAATATAATGGATACCTCTTCAATAATTACCGGCACCACCCTCAACCGTTACCAGCTGGATATTCCGTCATGTACTGCATCGCTGGATGTGGAAGAATTCAGCGGTGAAGAAAAACTCAGTGAAACGTATCTCTGGACAATTTATTTCACCAGCACGGATAAAAATATCGACGCCAGCCAGTTACTGAGCAAACCGGCGACGCTGACGATGGGCGGCGGCATATTACAGAGCCTGACCGAATGCAAACGGGTGCATGGCGTGGTCACGCATTTTGAGCGTATCAGTGGCTCTGCCGACCAGGCAGAGTACATGATAACCCTCGAACCCTTCCTCTCGCTGCTGGACAAACAGTTCCGCACCCATCGTTTCTTCGTCAATAAATCGGTGCCGGAAGTGGTGGAGCAGGTATTGCAGGAACATCACCTGCATGACTGGGAGTATGAGTTTAATCTCAAGCAACACTATCCGCGGCGCGAGCAAATTAATCAGTATCAGGAGAGTGACCTGGCGTTTATCCAGCGCCTGCTGGCAGAGGTGGGGATATTTTATTTCTTCACCCTGCAGGAAGAGGCCCAGAGCGAAGTGGTCAACTTCGCCGACGCGCAGCGGGCGCTGATGTTCGATAAAACACTTCCTGTAAACAGCCCGTCCGGGATGAGCGACAGCGGTACGGAATCGATATGGGGTCTGAGCATCACGCATAACGTCGTAGAGGCGAACGTCACTACCCGGGATTATAACCCCCGCGATGCGCAGAGCGTTCTCCAGTCGGCAACAGCGGATATGACCCGGGGAAATGGTGAAGGCATCACTTACGGAGAGGTATACCACTATAAGCTTCGCCACCGGGAGCGGGGCGATAAAATCGTCCCGCAGGCGGAGACCGCCAACTTCTATGCCCGTCTCGACCATGAGCGTTTTCTCGCTCGCCAGACGCTGATTACCGCGAGCAGTACGGCAGCCTGGCTGACGCCGGCCCAGGTGCTGACCGTTACCGACAGCCTCCCACCGACCCTGCCTGCGCCCGTGCAGGATCCGCTTTTAATCACCGGCACCGGTTTTACCGCCAGCCGCCGGGAGGCGCTGCGGGTGTCCCTGCTGGCGGTGCCCTACAGCGAAACATTGTGCTGGCGTCCGCCGCTGCTGCCGCGCCCGAAGGTGACTGGCACCATGACGGCGCGGGTGACCAGCGCGAAGGCGAATGATATCTACGCCTGGCAGGATGCGTCCGGCCTGTACCGGGTGAAATTTGACGCTGACAGAGAGGAGAAAGGGCAGGGTCAGGAAAGCATGCCGGTGCGTCTCGCCAAACCCTACGGCGGCGACGTGTACGGCTTTCACTTCCCGCTGGTCCAGGGCACGGAGGTGGCGATTGCTTTCCACGAAGGCGATCCTGACCGGCCGTACATTGCGCATGCGCTGCACGACTCGCGGCATGTCGACCCTGTGACGGAGAAAAACAGCACCCGCAATGTGATTCGTACTCCGGCCAATAATAAGCTACGAATGGAGGACAAGCGCGGCGAGGAGCATATCAAGCTCAGCACCGATTACGGCGGCAAGACGCAGCTCAACCTGGGGCATAATGTGGATGCGCAGAGGGAGTTGCGGGGCGAGGGGTTTGAGCTCCGGACCGATAAATGGGGGGCGATACGGGCTGGGAAAGGGATCTTTATCACTGCAGATAAACAGTCAACCGCCAGCGGCAAGATACTTGCAATGCAGGGTACCCTGGACAGGCTTAAGCAGGCAGGTGATGAGATGGACTCGCTATCTCGTGATGCCCAGTCGGCTAATGCCGACCCTGCCCAGGTTGAACAACAATTAGCTTTTATGCGTGAGCAAATTGATCAGCTACGGGAGGCGGTTGCCGTGCTCAGCGCACCAAATGGTGTGGCTCTCGCCAGTGGCAAGCATCTGCAACTAACCGCACGTCGCAATCTGATGATCAATGCCGGGACGAATGCCGATATGGGCGTAATGAAACGGCTGTTTATTGGTGTGGGGGAAGGACTTAGCCTGTTTGTCCGAAAGCTGGGGATGAAATTAATCGCCAATCAGGGGCCCGTGGCGATTCAGGCGCAAAACCATCAGTTGCAGCTCCTGGCGCGCAAGGATCTTGAGATTGTCAGTACTGATAGCGAAATTCACATTGTGGCAAAGAAAAAAATCATCATTAACGCTGGAGGAAGCTATATCACGCTCGATCCCTATCGGATTGAGCTCGGTACTGGCGGTGATGTCGACGTCAAAGCCGCGGATTTTTCCTATAGCGGACCCGCCAGCATGAAGGCCGATCATCCAGATTATCCGCCGCTTCAGTCCACGGTAAGGCAATCGTTGAATCTGAACGTGGCGCAGTCGCCAAATGCGTCGGAAAGCAGCTGGGCCGGGATGCCATATACCCTGTATGCCGATGGCGCACTGTTGAAACAAGGGGTACTGGATGAAAGAGGTCAGATATCAGTCGATCACCAGGTCGTGACCAGAAGTTACAAGCTGGAGATGGCTAATGGCGTCAGCTATCAGATACCTGTTGCCGAAGCGTACAGTCGCCCTGAGCAGGGTGAACTCGCTAATCGCGGTTTTCACCACCATACCTCACAGGCCGATGCTGATATTAATCCCCCCGCCTCACACACAGAGCATCGTAGTCTGTATGCCGAACTGCTTGATGGCCCCGGTGATAAGGAAAAAAGCGAATGAGCCAGCCCGATATTGTTGTACCCGTTGCGACGGTTGACACCAGCCAGTGCATGATTACCGCGCCCTGGTTTGTTCAGGATACGGAATATCCGCCGGCGCTGGCGACCTACAAACCGCTGGTGAATGGTGAGGAGGCTTTTGCCGCTGTTTATCATGCCATCGCGAACGCACAAAAAACGGTGGATATCATCTGCTGGGGATTTCAGCCTTCGATGTATTTTATTCGTGATGGTAAGTCGCTGTGCATCGGTGAGTTGCTTTGTAAGATTGCGGAAGAAAAGAAAGTGCAGGTGCGTATTCTGGGCTGGGAAATGCCCTGTAATGCCGCCGGTGGGGGAGGAGAGGCCAACTTACCAGGTAAGGGAGCTATTCGCTATAAAGACCGGAAAGGCCAAAGTACTACGGATGAACGTTATGCCTATGACCGACAATGGTTCAGTCAGTATTCTCTGTCAGGGGAATGGTCCGATCATCAGTTAAAAAAGGGACAGGCCGGGATAGCGGAAATTGCTTCCGCACCCATAGCGCAACGACAAGAAAAATTAAGCTCCCTTTCTCCTTTGTTTGTCGGGCGCGGGTTTAATTTCCTGGAGAGAGCTGAAATTGCCTATCGCGCTGCGAATATGGCGCTTGATCCAGATATCAGCCCTGACACGTTGCTTACTCTTGCTGGTACCGTGACCCATCATCAAAAAACGGTGCTGGTTGATTATGAACTGCCGGAGTCTGCGGTTGGTTTTGTTATGGGTCACAACATGCTTGATGAGTACTGGGATACGGATAAACATTCAGCACTGTTTCGCCCGGGCAACAATATGGATCCCCGCTTAGGCGCTAACGGTAAGCTGCCGCGGCAGGATATCTCCAGTCGGGTAACCGGCCCAATTCTGGAGCATCTGCATCATAATTTTGCCATGGCGTGGGAGAAGGAAACCGGTCAGGATCTGCTGACTATTCGTGATAGCGTGTCCATCGCGAAAAAGCTGAAACTGCGTGCGCTACACGGTACGCCGGTGATGGCGCAACTGTTGCGCACTCAGGCGCAGGCAGGAAAGCATGATATTGAAACGCTTTATCTGCAGGCCGTAAATAATGCGACGCAGTTTATCTATATCGAAAATCAGTATTTTCGCTGGCCGCCGCTGGCAGAGTTAATTAATCAGGTTGCGGAAAGGCAGAGTAAAGTGGGACGCGAACTGCATTTGTTTGTTGTGACTAACGTAACCGATGAAGGCATTGGGGCGGGTACGGTGAATACCCAGCGGATGCTTGAGGTGCTGGGTCGGGCAAACATTATCCCTGAAGTGACAAAACTGCGTAAGATCGGACAACTCAGCAACGCAACGTTCGGTGGTTCTGTTGGTTATATCGACCCCGGAGATATCAATAAACGTAATCGCGAGATGAGTGAGAAAATTGCTGATTTTAAAAAGAAGGCCGATGAAATTCAGAGCAGTGAAATCCTGCCGGAGGAACGCCCCGGACTGAAGGTTCATATCTGCTCGCTGGTGGCTCCGGACTCACCACCGGAGGAATGGGTGCCGGTATATATTCACTCGAAGCTGATGATTGTGAATGATGTATTTACCACCCACGGTTCAGCAAATATCAACACGCGCAGTATGCAGGTGGACAGTGAAATGAATATTGCCCATGAATGGGCCAGCGTGACGCGGGATTTACGACGGCGGTTATGGAATATGCATACTAACGGACGAGGGGGGCAGGATGAGGCGAAGGATGCTTTTAAGGCCTGGGGATATCTTATTAACACCAATGAAAAACTACAGGGTACAGGAAAAGACAGACCTGAAGCTCCACTGATTAAGTTTCTGTACAACAAATCAACACTGAGCGATCTGGACTGATGAAAAGACTTTTAATTGTATGTTATCTGTTACTGACCGCCTGTGACCAGAACAATACCCACAAGGACGCGCCGATGAACCCGCTAACCGATATCAATACCCGCCTGGCGTTTACCTGCAAATACCAGATTATTCCTGAGGCGTCTGCGGATACCGATGTCCTGTTTAAATATGCCCGCTGGCGGCAAAAAAATAGCCTGATTAACCGGGATAAAACGGTGGATGCGGAAATTGCCCGTCTGTACCGGATAGCGGCAGAGAACGGCCATTACAAGGCCAGTATTAATCTGCAGAACGGCGCGCTGCGCGGGCGCTTTTCGCTGAGCAGCCATGAACGTCTGCGCCTGAGTCAGCAACTGATTGATGCGAAGGTGGCCGCCGGCTACTACTTTATTGCCATCTATCTGGAGCACGGTGCGGCAGGACTGGCGCAGGACCCGGAGATGGCGCTGCGTTACTATCGTAAGGCGGCAGATGAAGGGAATCCTCAGGCGCAGGCTTTTTTAGGCGAAAAACTATTTCCGGCCAAAAGAGCTCCTCAGGTAGCCATGCAGATGTTTCGATGCGCGGCCCTACAAGGTGAGGGAAAAGCGGCTAATTCGTTAGGAATTATGCTAACAATTGATCAGAAATATCAGGAGGCTGTAGAAGCCTTTCAGTTAGGAGTCGCTGCTGGTGATGAAACATCTTCCTATGCATTGGAAAAAGGATTTGCAGGCCCGGCACCGACCGACAGGCTGTACTATCTGGCACTGGAGAAAGACCCGGAGCGTGCCCGTCGTTATGAGCAGATAGGTGCTGTGCTGGCGAAATACTCATGGGCCCATCCTGTCGTCCCGGAAATCAACGATATCGTGCCGCTGCCCCCGGCGCCGCTGCCGGAATGGGACGGTAAGCTGAAGTGGCTGGAGGAATGGGAGGCCAATATCCCGCCGCCAGTGCCTGATGCAGCGCTGATAGAGAAACTGGCGCAGGCGAAACAGCTGAACCCGGCGACGGGCAGGCCGCTGCCGACATCACCGGACTTTGAGAAGGACAGCGTGGCGCGGCTGCAGTGCCGCAGCGGCGAGCCCTGCCCGCAAAGCGGCTACTGGCAGCCGGCGTGGCGGCCCCGTGAAGGGATGAGTGAATATACCATCCGTTACTTCCGCGAGGGGGACATCATGCCGGTGGAAAAGGTGACCTTCGTTCGGCCACGTCCCTGGCCGCTGCGTGACAGGCTGGTCGTGGAAGCGCAGGAGACGGTGTGGCGCCGTGTCGGCGAGGCATAAGCTCTGCAGATGAAAAGGAAAAGGAGAGCGTCAGGGAATGAAAGGGATAACGACATGGATAGTGCTGGGCAGCCTGCTGCTGTCAGGCTGTGACCAGAAGAGCGCCCATAAGGAGGCATCATCAGAGCCGCTGAGCGATATAAGCGCCGCCCTGGCGTTTACCTGTAAACACCAGATTATTCCTGAGGCGTCTGCTGATACCGATGTCCTGTTTAAATACGCCCGCTGGCGGCAAAAAAATAATCTGATTAACCGGGATAAAACGGTGGATGCGGAGATTGCCCGTCTGTACCGGATAGCGGCGGAAAACGGTCATTATAAAGCCAGTATTAATCTGCAGAATGGCGCGCTGCGCGGGCGCTTTGCGCTGAGCAGCCATGAACGTCTGCGCCTGAGTCAGCAACTGATTGATGCGAAGGTTGCTGCCGGTTATTACTTTATTGCCATTTTCCTGGAGCACGGTGCGGCAGGGCTGGCGAAGGACCCGGAGATGGCGCTGCGTTACTATCGTAAGGCGGCAGATGAGGGGAATCCCCAGGCGCAGGCGTATGTGGGGGATAAACTCGCTCCGATTGATATTGCGCCGGATATATCCCGTCAGATGCGTCGCTGTGCTGCTGAACAGGGAGATAGAGAAGTATCCAGTGATCTGGGTGTTAACCTGAAAAATAATAAGCGATTTCAGCAGGCAACTGAGGCATTCCAGTTGGGTGTGGCAGCGGGAGATTCAACCTCAGCCGGTTTCCTGATGCACGGATTTTCCGGACCTGAACCAATGGACAGGTTGTTCTATCTGGCACTGGAGAAAGACCCGGAGCGTGCCCGTCGTTATGAGCAGATAGGCGCTGTGCTGGCGAAATACTCATGGGCTCAGCCTGTCGTCCCGGAAATCAACGATATCGTGCCGCTGCCGCTGCCGCCGGCGCCGCTGCCGGAGTGGGACGGCAAGCTGAAGTGGCTGGAGGAATGGGAGGCCAATATCCCGCCGCCAGTGCCTGATGCAGCGCTGATAGAGAAACTTGCGAAAGCGAAACAGCTGAACCCGGCAACGGGCAGACCGCTGCCGACGTCACCGGACTTTGAGAAGGACAGCGTGGCGGCTCCGTAAAGGGCTGAACGAACGTGCCATCCGTTTCTTCCGCGAGGGAGACATCATACCGTTGGATAAAAAAAATCTTGTCCGCCTGCGCTCCTGCTCGCTTCGCGATAAATAGCTGCGGGGAGAGAGCTAGTGTTCTGGCGACTGACGGGCGAGGCATAAATCTCCTCTTACGGCGAGTTATCGCTGGCATTAATACCTATAAATTTAAGGACAAATCATATGCGTAAATTTTTAATCGGCTTTTTTATTTTCTTCTCAGGAATAGCAGCGGGGCAGTCTAATTTAGAAGATTTTAATCATTCTCCGAAGTGGGTGGATTCGGCTGGGCAAATAAATCCTGATCCGGGTTTGATGAAGTATTTTCAGAATATGAAATTTGTCTGCCATGACGCGTCTGGATTTACACCTAAAGAAAATAAGATTGCTGAAAAGGTGTTCAGTGAACTGGTTCAGTATACTTCTGAGGGAGATCAAATAAAGGGTTTCTGGAACAGTCCTGAACATAAGCAAAAACGTGAAGGACTGCTTGCAACAGCAATAAAAGCCGGAAGCTGGAAGGCCGCATATGTAAATAGTGTCTGGGCAATAAAATATCCGAGTGCGGAGACTCCGATAGAGGTTGCTTCCACCAAACTCCACGAACTCGTTTCTCGGGGCATCCCTATTGCTGCCTATAAATATGCGTCGTATTTGTTTGGTCGCGATTATGAAACAATGTACTACTTGTATGCTGAAGCCATCAAGCGTGGTAGTCCACAGGCCATGTCAGCAGTAGGGGGAACTATTGTTGTCAGGGTTCAGGAACTGCACCCATTAGGTAAGCAGTTACTGGAATGTGCGGTAGGGCAAGGTTATGCAGAGGCTTATGATCATCTTGGCTTGCTTGCCGATATGGAAGGCAGGAGAGTAGATGCCTATCGTTTGTGGGAAAAAGGCATTAACGAAGGATGTGAAGGCTGCATCAAAAAAATGAGTAATCTCGCTAAAGTTCGGCATGGTTATTCTGCGGATGTGCCGATGATGGAGTTGATGCCCGAACTCACAAGGATTAAAGAATTCAATGAAAATAATTTCTTCTATCAATTGACTGAATTGCCAGATTTCTATCGTCGTCTGCCGGATGAACTGATTTTCCATCTAAACGATTCCGAACTTTTAAGTCTGCTTAAGCTGGAAAAATTTTCTCGCGCGTTATAACTCTGATATTGAGAAAATGGCTGCGCAAAAAATTGCTAATTATCGCAGCTATTTATTTTCCTTAAATGCTACAAGGTAAATAAAGTTATGAAAGGAATTATTCGTACAGGCGATACGCATACCGGGGGCGGGAAAGTGCTCCGTGGTTCCAGTAATATGAAATTTTGTGGTATCGGCGTGGCGCGGCTGGGCGATCCCGTCAGTTGTCCGATCAAAGGCCATGGTCCGACGGTGATTGCCGAAGGGCACCCCACTTTTAGCGATCATGGTATACCGGTTGCGTTCCATGGCCACCGTTGTGCTTGTGGTTGCATATTGCTGTCGAGCCTGCCACAAGCCAGGGTGCGCTAACGATGCCTGTCGATTTAAAACGTATTCCCCCGCCTGCTCAACGGCCTCGAGCACCGGTGTGGTGGGTTTGGTTGCTGTTTTTGCTGTGTTGGCTGGCAGCAGGCACCTGCTGGGCCATTATGAGCAATACAGATAAACTCCAAATAAACACCGCGGATTTTTGGCAAACGGCGTTGATATTACCGGCATTACTCTGGCTTATTCTGCTGGCGTTGCGTATCGCCTGGTATAAAGGGTTACAGTCAATGGCTGATGGCTGGGATAACGATCGTGAACAGATTTTGAGTCGTGAAATCCAGAGAGGGCGGCGCCACCTGGCAATCCTGGGCGTGAGCTTACACACCGCATTACGTCTCCCGGATGATCGGGATGGTAAGGGGCAGCGAGAGGCATTACGAAACAATACTCCTGCTTTAAAAACGCAGCCTTCCTGGTGGAGTGACGAAGGTATACGACATAGTCGGCTGATACGTATCGGCGACGAAACGCCCGAACAGTTGGTTAGGCGCATCATGAGCAATACGTTGAATGAGCTGACTTCTGTACTGGCATCTGTTCCTGCAGAGATACCGCTGTCATTAATCATAGAGAGCGACAGCAGTCTGTCCGTCAGCGAGATACAGTCGATCTGGCGCCAGTGTTTGGCGAGCAGTCACATCCGGCAACCGGTGACGTATCTGGAAGGCAAAGGGCTGCAGATGATAGACCACTGGCTGGATCAGCCGATGACTGAGCCATCCCTGATGCTGATTGTGGCACTACAGGTTGCTCCCAAACAGGTTGAGGGAACGGCAGAAACGGTGGTTAGCCTGTTGCTTGCCAGTCCTCAGGTCGCGGCGGATCTTATGCCACTGGCGCTTCTCCACCGACCAGAGCAGGTGAAGGGGATAAGCCACGAGGCGTTTCATTATGCCTTTGCGCGCGCGTTTGACTGGGCCGCGTTACCCGCGGAGGCCGTGCCTGCCGGTTGGTTGGTGGGTATCAAGATGAACTATCATCAGCCCATCGCAACGGGATTGATCGCGTTGTCGAGCCCGATCAATATCGGTCGTGATCTCTACAACCTGGACAGTAGCCTGGGTTATCCAGGCGTCGCAGCACCCTGGGTCGCGATCGCTGGAGCAATCGTACGGTGCGGTGACGATAAATCTCAACTCATTGTGAGTGGCGACGGTTTTGCCAACCAACCATTATGGGCCACGGTGATCACCCCCTTACCACTATCATCAGAGCTTCACCAGGCCAGGCCCGTTCGCGCTGCCTGAGAGGCGGCAAGCCACGTGACTACACACTATCTCATCAGACGGTCATATCAGCCCCTGGTGGTGGGTCTGAATCTTTCTCGAATCTTCTTACTGCAGGAAATAAGGATGAATGCAACGGATAGCATATTGCGCTTAGGTAGCCGTTTTGGGGTACTGATGCTGATAGCTGGCGCAATGTTGTGGGGGATATATCACTATGGCGACAAGATTGGATTGAATACGCTGCAAGCGAAACTCTATTTCTGCCTGGGCTTAGGGATCCTTATTCTGCTTTTTCGTTATGGCGGCCGTATTGTGCAGTTCATACTCGGCCGCCATCTGAAGGGGCAGGGGGCGCCATTGACAAGTGGTCAGCATTTGAAGCCGGCTTCCCAGAGTCACCGCGCCGTTATTGAGATGAGGCAGACATTGCGTCGCCAGTATGGTCGCTTTGGGGCTGGCAAAATGACCATTCTGATGCTCACGGGAAGCGTGGCGGATGTTGAACGCCTTGCACCGGGCCTGAGTAGCCAGTACTGGCAGGAGAATGGAGACACATTATTGCTTTGGGGTGGGGAACCCCAGAGCGCGTCGGATAATGACTGGCTTTTTGCTTTGCGTAAACGCTTTCGCCCCCCTGTGAATGGGCTGGTGTGGGTCACTTCTGCGTTTGATCATCTGCCCGCAGCCAATCAGCACGCATCCCCCGCTTTGTTGTCCATGGAGGATATAGATAACATTGCCCATGATCTGGCTGAACGTTTCTCACTGCTAGGGTGGGCTGTACCACTGTATGTCTGGTCGCTGCATCCCCAGGCGGATGATCAGGCCGGGCGCATCGTGCAATCTGTCGGCAGTCTCTTCCCGCCAGACTGTCAGTCGTCGCAGATGCGCCAGTTACTGTCGGCGTTGCCTTCAAGACTGTTAGAGACTGGAGTACAACAGGTCACGGGTAACCCGCAGCATCATTTTCTTCTGGGTCTGGCGGACCAACTCACGCGGCAGCCGGAGCGGATTAGTGTTCCCCTGTCGACGTTTCTGGAACCTCATCGTGCGTTACCGTTAGCCGGCGTTGTGTTCAGCCCGTCATCGCCGCAGGCGTCGCACAGCCTGAAGCATCATTGGCGCCACGATAAACGCTGGGACGTGCTACTGGAATCTCTCAGGGCATCCGGCTTAAAAGCACGAAAGACCGGCTTTCCCTGGCGAAGAGCTGTCTCTGCCTCCGCCGTCGCCCTGATGTTACTCTGGGCCGCCACTCTGCTGGTCTCTTTTATCGCCAACCGCGAGCTGGTGGCGATCGCACAGGAGCAGGTGCGGCAGGCCTCAGCGGAGAAACAGTCGCTGGCCGTACGCCTGCATGCGCTCTCCGCGTTACAGAAAACGCTTTCTCAACTGGAATACCGCTCGCAGCACGGCGCGCCGTGGTATGCCCGCGGCGGTCTCAGCCAGAATGATGACCTGCTGGCGGCGCTGTTTCCGCGCTACGGAGAGAGGGCGCAGCCGCTGCTGCGCGATGCGGCGGCGGAGCACCTTCAGCGGCAGCTGAACGCCTTCGCACAGCTGCCGCCGGACAGCCCGCTGCGAGAGAAGATGACGAAAACCGCTTACGGACAACTGAAACAATATCTGATGTTGACCCGCCCGGAAAAAATGGGCGCCGCGTGGTTCGCTACCACGCTGATGCAGGACTGGTCGCAGCGCTCAGGCATCGCCGACGGCGTCTGGCAGGGCAGCGGTCCTTCGCTACTGGCATTTTACGCTGCCAGCCTGGCGTCGCATCCGCAGTGGCGTCTGCCTGTCGATGACGGTCTGGTCAGCCAGGCGCGCACACGGTTAATTCGCCAACTGGGCCAGCGCAACAGTGAGTCCACGCTTTATCAGAAGATGCTCGCGCAGGTGGCGAACCAGTATGCGGACTTGCACCTGGCGGACATGACCGGCGACACAGACGCGTCGCGCCTGTTCACCACCGATGAGGTGGTGCCGGGGATGTTCAGCCGGAAAGCCTGGGAAGAGACGGTGCAGCCGGCCATTGAGAAAGTGGTCGCGGAACGCCGCGATGAAATGGACTGGGTGCTGAGCGACGCGAAGCAGCCTGCCGCGCAGTCGACGTCGCCGGAAACTCTGCGAGCCCGGCTGGCGGAGCGTTATTTCGCTGATTTTAGCGGCGCCTGGCTGGATTTTCTCAACAGTTTGCGCTGGCAGCGCGCGGCGACCCTCTCCGATGCCATCGACCAGCTGACCCTGATGGCCGATGTGCGCCAGTCGCCGCTGGTGGCGCTGATGAACACCCTGAGCGTGCAGGGGCGAACCGGCCAGACCGGGGAAGCCATCGCCGATTCGCTGGTCAAATCGGCCAGGCAGCTGTTCAACCGTGACAACCCACCCGCCATCGATCAGCAGTCCGGCGCGCGCGGTCCTCTGGATGCAACCTTCGGGCCCGTACTGGCGCTGCTGGACAATCGCGACGGCGGGACGCCCACCAGCCGTCTTAGCCTGCAGACCTTCCTGACCCGCGTCACCCAGGTGCGTCTGCGCCTGCAGCAGGTCACCAACGCCACCGACCCGCAGGCGATGACGCGCCTGCTTGCGCAGACGGTGTTCCAGGGCAAGGCTGTGGATCTAACCGAAACGCGCGACTACGGCAGCCTGGTGGCGGCGGGACTGGGCCAGCAGTGGAGTGGTTTTGGGCAGACGCTGTTTGTTCGCCCGATGGAGCAGGCCTGGCAGCAGGTGCTGACCCCGGCGGCGGAAAGTCTCAACGCCCAGTGGCGCAGCGCGGTGGTGGAGGACTGGAATAGCGCTTTTGGCGGTCGCTACCCCTTTAAAAATACCAGCAGTGAAGTTTCACTGCCGCTGCTGGCAAAATATCTCAATAGCGAGACCGGACGCATCGCCCGCTTTCTGCAGACCCGGCTAAACGGCGTACTGCATAAAGAGGGGAGCCGCTGGATGGCGGACAGTATCAATGCCCAGGGGCTGACGTTTAACCCGGCCTTTCTGCAGGCGATGAATACCCTGAGCCATCTCTCCGACGTCGCGTTCGCCAACGGCGAAGCGGGATTGCATTTTGCGCTACGCCCCGGCACCGCGGATGGCGTGATGCAGACGGAGCTGGTCATCGACAGCCAGAAACTTGTCTACATGAACCAGATGCCGGCCTGGCGGCGGTTCAGCTGGCCCGCCGATACCGAAGCGCCGGGCGCCAGTCTGAGCTGGATCAGCACCCGGGCGGGCACCCGCCAGTATGCAGATCTTCAGGGGGCCTGGGGCTGGATCCGCCTGCTGGATAAGGCGGTGGTCAGCGCTTACCCCGGAACGAGCAGCAGCTGGAGCCTGAGCTGGAAAGCGCCGGATGGTCTGTCGCTGAACTACACCCTGCGCACCGAGTCGGGGGAAGGACCGCTGGCGCTTCTGGCCCTGCGAAACTTTACGCTACCGGAGACGATATTCAGCGTGCGCGCGCCTGCTGAGCGTGTTCCGCTGACCGACGATATACCCGGCGAAGAGGGATACTGAAACCGCCTCCCTCACTGATTGGCGTTGACCTGCGACGCCGGGCCGCCTCTGCTCATGGCCCCCGGCGGTAAACGAATCTGCCCGCGCAGCCATGCTGCGTGTCTCCCTGAAGACGAATAATGGAATAGTCATAATGGACGATTTAACCCTGCGATATTTTGACGCTGAAATGCGCTACCTGCGTGAGGCGGCAAAAGCGTTCGCGCAGGCTCACCCCGACGGGGCGGCGATGCTGGATCTCGATAAAGCCGGCACGCCGGACCCTTACGTTGAGCGCCTGTTTGAAGGCTTTGCCTTTTCCGTAGGTCGCTTGCGCGAAAAAATTGATGATGATCTGCCGGAGCTGACCGAGGGGCTGGTCAGCATGCTGTGGCCGCACTACCTGCGCACCATTCCATCGCTATCGATCGTGGCGCTGACCCCAACGCTGCCGGCGATGAAGATGGCGGAAACGGTGCCCGCCGGGTTTGAAATAAGCTCCCGCCCACTGGGGCCGAAAAATACCGTGTGCCGGTACCGAACCACCCGCGATCTGACGCTTAACCCGCTGGCGATAGAGGAGGCGGTGATGATGGCAGAGCCGGACGGACGTTCGGCCCTGCGGCTACGATTCGCCTGTAGCGAGCTGGCAGACTGGTCGCAGACCGATCTCCGCCGCCTGCCGCTGTACCTGGGGGAAGACGCCGTTACCGGCAGCGCTCTTCATCTGTGGCTGACCCGACGCCAGGCCGCGCTGTACCTGCGTCTGCCAGGGCAGGCGGAGCGGGTAAGTCTGGACGGCTATTTTTCGCCGGGGGGATTTAGCGAGGAGGATCGTTTATGGCCGAAGGGGGAGAGCGCTTTCAGCGGCTATCAGCTGTTGCTCGAGTACTTCACCTTTCGCGAAAAATTTATGTTCGTGCAGCTAAATGGTCTGGAAAACATGACGCTACCGGCGGGGATAGCGCATTTCACGCTTGAGGTGGTGTTCAGCGAGGTCTGGCAAAGCGATTTGCCCGTCAGCGCAAGCAGCCTGCGCCTGCACTGTGTGCCGGTGATTAACCTGTTTACCCTTGAGGCTGACCCGTTAACCATCAGCGGGCTGGAGAGCGAATACCTCCTGCGTCCGAAGCGCCTGCAGGACGGGCATACCGAAATCTATTCTGTTGACAGCGTGACCGGCTCCGGGCGCACCGGGGAGGCACGCTATGTGCCTTTCACCCGCTTTCGTCACCAGGGCGGGATGATGCGTCGCCATGCGCCGGAACGCTACTACCACACCCGCGTCAAGCGGGGCGTCACCGGCATGCACGATACCTGGCTTATCCTCGGCGGGCAACAATGGGAGGCCGACCGGGCGCTGGAGCGGGAAACGGTCTCCTTGCGCATCACCGGCACTAACGGCCAGCTGCCGCGCCGGGCGCTACAGAGCACGCTGCTGGATCGCTGTGAGTCGATATCAGCCACGCCGCTTACCGTCCGTAATCTCTGTAAACCCACGCTGCCGGCATATCCCCCGGCGGAAGACCGCTACCACTGGCGGGTCATGAGCCATCTGGGCACCCGTTTTCTCAACATGATGAGCAGCGCCGAGGTACTGCGCGGTACGCTGTCGCTCTACAACTGGCGGGAGGATGAGCTCAATAACCGTCGTCTGGACGCTATTCTGGCGGTCAGCCATCACCGAATTCAGCGTTTCGAACAGGGATTCCTGCTGCGCGGGCTGGATATCGAAGTGACGCTCGACGGCAGTGGATTTACCGGCATGGGGGATGTCCATCTGTTTGGCGACATGCTCAACCGCTTTTTCGCACTGTATGCCGATATGAATCAGTTCATCCAGCTGACGCTCATTGTTCAACCTGAAGGGAAATGTATCCGGTGGAAAGAGAATCACAGTCTGCGCCTGCCCGGCTGATGGCGCAGCTCCGGCCTCAGTTGCCGTACATGAATTTTTACCGCTTCTGCCAGTTGCTGGAGGAGAACCATCCGAAGGCGCCGATCATCGGCAGCGGCTGGCTGGTGGGTGATGAACCCATACGCTTTCGCCCGCATCCGGGGATGGGCTTCCCGGCCGGCGAAATCCGTGGAATGGACGATCCTGACCCGCCCCGGCCGCCGGCGGTTCGCGTTGCTTTTATGGGTCTCTACGGCGTGGAATCCCCGCTACCGACACACTATAGCGATGACATTGCGCAACGGCGGGAAGGCGTCGAGGCGACCGAGGATTTTCTCGATATCTTTAACCATCGGCTGATCGCCCAGTATTACCGTATCTGGCGCAAATATTCCTACCCGGCAACCTTTCGGGCGGGTGGCACGGACAACACCTCGCAGTATCTGCTGGGCCTGGCGGGGCTGGGTATACCGGGATGTGCCGCCGTTGCCGCAGCGCCGCTGTCGCGATTTCTGGCGTTGCTGCCGGTAATGATGCTGCCGGGGAGATCCGGGGAAGGCATGGAGGCGCTGGTGGCGCTCCTGGCCCCGGGGACCCGGGCGACGGTGTACCACCACGATCCCTGCCGGATCCCCTTGTCGCAGCCGTTAACGATGAGCATCCGCCAGCCGGTTAGCCTGCAACACAGGCCAGTGATGGGAACTCACGCTACGGATGTGAACGGTCAGGTGTTGCTGCAGCTGGCGACGGAAAAGCCTGATGAGGTCCGCGGCTGGCTGCCCGGCGGCGAACTGTTCAGCGACCTGATGGCGCTCCTGCACGTCTGGCTCGGATCTCATCTCGACGTGCGGCTGCAGCTTTGCGTCGCCCGCCATTTACTGCCGAATGCGCAACTTTGCTGCCAGCAGGCGCATGCCGTCCAGCTCGGGAGAACGGCTGTGCTGCAACCGCTGGATGCGCAGAAGCAGGCTGACGACAGGATCACGATTTATCTGGGGCGCTATCAGCGCGTCCGGGAAAACCTCCACCGCAGGGAGAGCGATGAAGATGGCGATTACCGCAGTTAAACCCTCCGCCACGTTACTGGCATTCCTCATGGTCACCCTCTTAACCGGCTGCGGCCTGACGCAGACCGTAAAAGACGGCGCCGTTTCCGTGACCCAGTCTATTTTTTACCCCCAGGTGAAAACGCTTCATCTGGATCTTCGCGCCCGGGAAGGCGTGAATAACAACGCCAAAGGCGCCTCCCTGGCGACGGTGGTGCGTATTTACCAGCTGAAGGACCGGCAGGCGTTTGACAATACTGACTACCCGTCGCTGTTTGCCGGCGATGGCCAGGCGCTGCAGGCGGACCGGGTGGCGGAAAAAGATATTCGCCTGCGTCCGGGCGAATCGGTGACCGTTGATATGCCCATGGAAAACAGCGCGCAGTTTGTGGCGGTGGCGGCCATGTTTATCGATCCAGACCTGACGCTAAATAGCTGGCGGCTGGTACTCACCCGGGACGATCTCGACCCGGCGAGACCGCGCATTATCGAAGCCAGCCAAAATCAACTGACGCTGCACCCGCTTAAGGAGAAGTGAAATGCCTCGTCCTTCCCTGTACGACATCCTCTACGGCAATTTCGCCGGCGGGCTGGAGTTGAACAACGTCAGCGAAACGGATCAGGTCATCCTGTCGGTGCTCGATAACATGCAGCGCATCCTCAACTGTCGGGCCGGAACGCTGGCGCATTTGCCGGACTACGGCCTGCCGGATATGACCGCTATCCTCCAGGGCATGCCGGCGTCGGCGCATCAGCTGATGAGCACGCTGACGGCGGTGTTGCTGAAATACGAACCGCGCCTGCAGCGGATCGCGGTGGTGATGCTCGATCAGGATGCGCCCGGCGAACTGCGCTATGCCATTGATGCTGAGCTGAAGGATATCGGTCTGGTACGTTACGGTACAGAGTTTATGCCTGAAGGCAGGGTGTTGATCCGCCACCTTAAACGTCAGCAGTACCTTGACGCCCGCTCCGCCCTCTAATCTCTCGCTGAAAGACATCATGATGACAACACATAAAGACCGCCGCTATAAAACCGGTGGCGACCCACGCACGCTGGCTGATTTTATTGCCCTGCGTGCGGAAATGAACAAGCTCAGCCACCCGGCGCGGCCGGATATTAACTGGCCGTATGCCGAGCAGCTTGCCCGTGCGCTGCTGGAGCATCACGGCGCGGATCTGCAGACTGTCGCCTGGTATACGCTGGCCCGCGCCAGGCTGGACGGCCTGGCAGGGATCAACGAGGGGCTATCGCTGCTGGAAACGCTGCTGGCCCACCAGGGTAAAAACCTGTGGCCGCAGACGCTCCCGGCCCGCACCGAGATTTTCCGCACCCTGAGCAAGCGGCTGCGGCAGGTGATCCGCACCCTGAACCTCACCCCGGACGATCTTGCGTCGCTTAGCCAGGCTGAGTGTTCGCTGCAAACCTTCGACGCGGTGCTCCAGCGCCTTGAGATCGCGCCTGAAAACCCGCTGAGTGACCTGCGGGCGCTGCTGCGCAGCACGGCAACCCGCTTCGAGAACCTCGACCCTGCGCCAGCGCCTCCCGTCGCGCCGCCGGTGGCGATGTCTGAGGCGGCACTTCCCGACGCTCTGGTCAACGAAGAGGATGCTGCGAAGGCTGAGCCAGCGCCAGAACGACAACGTAGACCAGAGGCTGAGCCGCTGGCTCCGTCTTCACCAGCAAAGCGGCCCGCGCCAGGGATGGCATCGACTCCGGTCGCCGCGGCGCGCTGGAAGCCATTTATCGCCGGAATGGTCACCATGCTGGCGGTGTCGGGCATCGCCGTCGGTGGATGGCTGGCGCTGCGCCAGACCGATTTGCCGCCAACTGTGATGACGCAACAGGCCGGGCCGCTAGCGGACCTCCCGGGGGCATCTCCCCACGCGCCGGTCGATCTGCGCCAGGCGCAGCGCCAGCTTGACGATCTCGCCCAGCTGGCGCCGGACTGGGCGATAAGCTACGGCGACCGGCTGGTCCAGCTGGCCCTGAGCCGCTGGCCGGAACAGGCAAAGCCCCTGGCGCAGCAGTGGCAGCGGCAGCTAAGCGCTGCGGCATTGCCCGCGGAAAACCTCACCGGCTGGGCGGAGGGCATGCGTCAGCTGCAACGGCTCGCCGATCAGCTCAATGCCCTCGACGAGCAGAAGGGGAAGTACCTGACGGTGAGCGAACTGAAAACGGCGGTGTTTGCCATCATTCAGTCGCTTAACCGCGCCGTTCCGCTGGAAGAGCAGCTGCGCGAGCTGGCCGCGCTCCCCGCAGGTGAACCCTGGCCAGCCGCCCGCGGCAGTCTCGCCGAACTGCATCTGCAACAGCTGATCGTGGAGTATGCCCTGCTGAAGCGAAAACAGCCGGCGCCACCGCCCGCTGCGCGACCCGCAACCGGTGGGCCTTCGGTGAGTGAGGCGGTGAAATAAAGTGTGCGCATGGCAACATTTTCTTTACATCATGATTGCAAGAACTCTACGCCCTTCGTAGTCTGAAAATGATTTAAATATACCGTTTAATTTTATATTGAAAATTTTATTTCGACCTCTGAGGGCATGCTATGAAGCACTGTAACATCATCCTGTTAGTTGGCCTTCTGGCCAGTTCCGCTTCGGCATTGGCGGAGAAGATCGGCGTCTCGATGGCTTACTTCGATCAAAACTTTCTCACCATTATTCGTCAGTCCATTGAGAAAGAAGCTCATGCCCGCCAGGTCGAGGTGCAGTTCGAAGACGCCCGCGGCGACACCGGGCGCCAGGCCGATCAGGTGCAGAGCTTCATTGCCTCCGGCGTGGACGCGATCATCGTTGACCCCGTGGACTCCGCCAGCACCCCGCAGCTGACGAAGATGGCGCAGCAGGCCAGGATGCCGCTGGTGTATGTGAACCGGACGCCGGGGGACAAAACGTTACCCCCTGGCGTGGTGTTTGTCGGTTCGGACGAGCGGGAGTCCGGCACATTGCAGATGGAAGCGCTGGCGAAGCTGGCGAACTACAAAGGCAACGTCGCCATCATGATTGGTAATCTCACCGATGCCGGCGCGCTGCAGCGCACCAGGGACGTAGAGCAGGTGGTGGCCAAATATCCGGCGATGAAAGTGGTGCAGAAACAGCCGGCCAACTATTCCCGCAGCGAGGGAATGGATCTGATGCAGAACTGGACAGGCAACGGGGAAGCGATTGATATTGTGGCGGCGAACAACGACGAGATGGCGATTGGCGCGGCGATGGCGCTGGAGAAGAGCCAGAAGAAGCTGCTGATCGGCGGCATCGACGCCACGCCGGATGGGCTGAAAGCGTTGGCCAGCGATAAGATCCAGGTAACGGTTTTCCAGGATGCCGTTGGTCAGGGCAAAACGGCCTTAGCGGTGGCGTTGAAGCTGATTAAAGGAGAAAAAGTCGAGTCCCATGTCTGGATCCCGTTTGAGTTAGTGACCAAAGAAAACATGCAGACCTATGTGGAAAAGAGTCATTAACGGCAAGGCAGAAATGTTCGAGCTTTGCTGATAAAACCGGGCTGAGAATATGACGCCCGGGCAACGAAACCGGAGGAAAAGAGATGGCAACGGCAAAAAGCGGCTATACGCTGCAGGTGATAAAGGCAGGGCAGCAGGGGCATGTTGAAATGAGGTGGGGGCATCTCGCGGAAGTTGATACGCGCGTGGTGGCGGCGACCATCGCGCAGCATATCGGGCGACCCTCGTCTGCGGCGGATCCGCAGGAGATCAGCCTGTCGCTGACCAATGCCGCCAGCGGCATCTCGGTGGAGCTTCATCACCCGACCTCAGGGGAAAGCGCCACCCCGGCTTTTATTGAGGACGAGTTAAAAAAGATTGTGCAGATCGTTGATGGCTACGAGGCGGCAGAAGAGACCCATATCGTGGAGTAGCGCGCCGCCTTGCGCACAGGAAAAAAATCCACGCCGGAGCGTGGATTTTTTATTACTCGATGGCGGCAGAAACGCCAGCCAGCGGGATTAGACGTTGAACAGGAAGTTCATCACATCGCCATCTTTCACGATGTAGTCTTTACCTTCAGCGCGCATTTTACCGGCTTCTTTCGCGCCCTGTTCGCCTTTGTAGGCGATAAAGTCTTCATAAGCGATGGTCTGCGCGCGGATAAAGCCTTTTTCGAAGTCGGTGTGGATCTTACCGGCTGCCTGCGGCGCGGTCGCCCCGACCGGGATGGTCCATGCGCGAACTTCTTTCACCCCAGCGGTGAAGTAGGTCTGCAGGTTCAGCAGGGCGTAGCCAGCGCGGATCACGCGGTTCAGGCCCGGTTCTTCGAGACCCAGCTCAGCCATAAACTCATCACGCTCTTCATCGTCCAGTTCGGCGATGTCCGCTTCAACCGCGGCGCACACCGGCACCACTACAGACCCTTCCTGCTCGGCGATAGCGCGAACCTGATCGAGATATGGGTTGTTCTCGAAACCGTCTTCGTTGACGTTCGCGATGTACATGGTCGGCTTGAGGGTCAGGAAGCTCAGATAGCGGATGGCCTCTTTCTCTTCTTTGGTCAGATCCAGCGCGCGCAGCATACCGGCGTTTTCCAGCTGCGGCAGGCATTTCTCCAGCGCGGCCAGCTCAACTTTCGCGTCTTTATCGCCGCCTTTGGCTTTTTTGGAGACGCGGTGAATCGCGCGCTCGCAGGTATCAAGGTCAGACAGCGCCAGCTCGGTGTTGATAACGTCGATATCTTCCGCCGGGTTCACTTTACCTGCCACGTGAATGATATTGTCGTTTTCAAAGCAGCGAACCACATGGCCGATAGCTTCGGTTTCGCGGATGTTGGTCAGGAACTGGTTACCGAGACCTTCGCCTTTGGACGCGCCTTTCACCAGGCCCGCGATATCAACGAACTCCATGGTGGTCGGCAGGATACGCTGCGGTTTGACGATTTCAGCCAGCTTGTCCAGACGCGGATCGGGCATCGGTACGACACCGGTGTTCGGCTCAATGGTACAGAAGGGGAAGTTGGCCGCTTCAATACCCGCTTTGGTGAGCGCATTGAACAGGGTGGATTTGCCGACGTTGGGCAAACCGACGATACCGCATTTGAATCCCATGATTTAAATCACCTTAATCTTTGGATAATCAATCTGTTATCAGGAACAGATTGCAGAAAATTGAATAGCTTTGCCTATTATACACGGTGCGCGGCAAAAATGCCGCACGACAACGGCTTATTGCGCCTTAAAGGCGTGTAAACGGTTGGTCGCTTTAGTGAGACCATCCTTTAACCAGATTTCCGTACAGCGCGCCGCTTCGTCGACGGCATCATCAATCAGTTTCTGCTCGCTGGCCGGTGGTTTGCCGAGGACAAAGCCGACAACCTTGTTTTTGTCGCCCGGATGGCCGATCCCGACGCGTAAGCGGTGAAAGTTCGGGTTATTGCCGAGCTTGCTGATGATGTCTTTCAGGCCGTTGTGGCCGCCATGGCCGCCGCCAAGCTTAAATTTCGCCACGCCCGGCGGTAAATCCAGCTCATCATGGGCAACCAGAATTTCGTCCGGGTTGATGCGATAAAAGGTCGCCATCGCGGCCACGGCTTTACCGCTAAGGTTCATAAAGGTGGTGGGCACCAGCAGGCGAACATCCTCGCCCGCCAGGTTGATGCGCGAGGTATAGCCGAAGAATTTGCTCTCTTCGCGCAGCGGCGCGCGATGGCGATCCGCCAGTAAATCCACATACCAGGCGCCAGCGTTGTGCCGGGTGGCGGCATATTCCGCACCGGGGTTGGCCAGGCCGACAATCAGTTTAATGGTCACGTTTTCTTTCCTGCATGGGGCATTCTCTGCCGCGTAGTGTACTGTCTGCGGGCGCGCTTGACAAAGTTCTGGCCTCGAGACAATACCAGCATTGATGATTTACTCTCTAAACCATTAGAATTTGATATTGTTCATAGGCTTATTTGTAAATTTTTGTCTATTTGCTGTTCACTAATGTGATCGTGGGCGCACTCCACAGAAGAGACCTTGTCTATACTACACCTATAAGATTTGGGGACATTCCCTGGCAACCCAAAGTCCGGAGGTGACACATGAAACGCAAAAACGCTTCGTTACTCGGTAACGTACTCATGGGGTTAGGGTTGGTGGTGATGGTTGTGGGGGTGGGTTACTCCATTCTGAACCAGCTTCCGCAGCTTAACCTGCCACAATTCTTTGCGCATGGCGCAATCTTAAGCATCTTCGTTGGTGCGGTGCTCTGGCTGGCCGGTGCCCGTATTGGCGGCCACGAGCAGGTCAGCGACCGCTACTGGTGGGTGCGCCACTACGATAAACGCTGCCGTCGTAATCAGCATCGCCACAGCTAACCGTAGCATGATTCCCGCATCGGTCCCTGAAGGCCGATGCGTTTTACTGTGCCTCTCGTTATCTCTTCTTCTTTTTCCCGCCATATGACGACCCCCATTCCGACCTGACCTTCGTGATGCTATGGTTGCCGCCAAAAGTGAATATCAAGCGCGTTTTTCGCTTGACCCTGACGTTACGTCAGGCAGCAGAGTAGCGGACCTGGCCACAGAGAGGAGCAGTCATGTTAATTCAGGTGGGAGAGCTGGCGAAGCGCGCCGGGCTGACGGTGCGTACGCTGCATCATTATGAACAGACGGGGCTGTTAACGCCTTCGGCCAGAAGCGAGGCGGGCTATCGGCTCTATAACCTGTCCGCGGTTCAGCGCCTGCATATGATCAAGGCGCTGGCGCAGACCGGGCTGACGCTCGCCACCATCAAGGACTATCTCGATCGGCGAACGCTGTCGCTGCCCGAACTGCTGACGCAGCAGATAGAGACGCTTAATGACCAACTGCGCGATGTCGGCAGGCTGCGCGACCGGCTGTTGGCGCTGCGCGAGGCGCTGGCGAGCGGCAATGAACCCGATCTGGAGTCCTGGCTACAGACGCTGGAGTTAATGAAAATGTACGATCGTTGGTTTAGTCAACAGGAGTTAGCCGTGCTGCCGTTTGCGGCACAGGATGAACAGCGCGCGCAGGCGTGGCGCGAGCTAACAGAGGAGGTGCAGACGCTGATGGCTAGCGGCTGCCCGACGGACAGTCCGCAGGCGATGAGTCTGGCGACGCGCTGGATGGAGCGCCTGGAGCAGGATACGGCCGGGCGCCCGGAGTTTCTGACCCGCCTGAACGAGATGCATGCCGCCGAGCCGCAAATGGTTGAACAGACCGGCGTCACCCCGGCCATCATTGCCTTTATCACCGAAGCCTTTGCCGAAAGCAAACTGGCCATCTGGGCGCGGTATCTCGACGACGAGGAGATGGCGTTCACCCGCCGGCACTACTTCGACCGGCTACAGGAGTGGCCAGCGCTGGTGGCGAAGCTGCATCAGGCGTGCCGTGAGGGCGTAGCGCCGGATTCGGCGTCGGGTCAGGCGCTGGCCCGGGCGTGGCTTGAGCTGTTTCAGTCCTACGCCGGCACCCGGCCGCAGACGTTGCAGAAGTTTCGTCAGGCAATGGAACAGGAGCCGCATTTGATGAAGGGCACCTGGATGACGCCGGCGGTGCTGAGCTGGCTGCAGCAGGCGACCGGAGCCTTGATGCGGCAGGCGCAGGGGCCTGCCGCCGGGTGATCACAGGTCAGCCAGCGCGGCCTGACGATCGGGGTAGAAGCTCAGGCGTCCGGGCAGCGGCTTGACGCCGGCGCGCGCTAACGTGCGTAGCGGCTGAAATTCGAGGTTAGATACGCGTAATTCACAGCCTTCCGGCAGCTTGTTCACAAAGCGCTGGAAGGCATCCAGACCGCCGGCGTCGAGAACCGGCACCGCGTCCCACTTCAGCACCACGATGCGCTTGCCGGCGATCCGGGTCTCCAGGTCGTTGAATAGACCTTCGGCGGCGGCAAAGAACAGCGGACCGATCACCCGCAGCACCAGCACGTCGTCTGGCACTTCGACGTTGACCGGCGCCAGATGGGTCATGCGCGCGATACGGCGCATAAATAACAGCGAAGCCAGCACAATCCCGACGCTGATGGCGATCACCATATCAAACAGCACCGTCAGCGACATGCACATCAGCATCACCACGATGTCGTCCTTCGGCGCGTGGCGCAGCAGATTGATGACTTTATGCGCCTCGCTCATGTTCCATGCCACCATCAGCAGCAGGGCGGCCATCGCCGACAGCGGCAGCCAGGAGAGCAGCGGGGCGAGGATCAGCAGCGCCATGATCACCAGCAGGGCGTGGATCACGGCGGCGATCGGCGATGTGGCGCCGGCGCGGACGTTCGCCGCCGAGCGGGCAATCGCCGCGGTGGCGGTGATCCCGCCGAAGAACGGCGCAACGATGTTGCCCAGCCCCTGGCCAATCAGCTCGCTGTTGGCTTTATGTTTGGTACCGGTCATGCCGTCGAGCACCACCGCGCACAGCAGAGATTCAATAGCGCCCAGCATCGCCATGGAGAAAGCCGCGGGCAGCAGCGCCTGCAGCGAAGCCCAGCTCAGGGTAAAGTTGGAGCCCGGCATATCCCAGGGCAGTACCAGCTGCGGCAGCAGCTGCGGAATGCCGTTGCCCTGAGTGCCGTCCGCCAGCTGATAGTGGAACTGCGAGCCGATCGTCGCCACATCGCCGCCGAGCAAGTTGACGACCAGCATCACCCCACAGCCGGCCAGCAGCGCCGGGAGGTGGCCCGGCAGACGGATACCCAGCCGTGGCCAGAGGATCAGGGTGCCGAGGGTGACGACGCCGATGGCGGCGTCCCCGACGTTAATGGTCGGCAGGGCCATCGCCAGCGCCGCCACTTTCTGCAGATAATGTTCCGGCACATGGGGCATCTGCAGGCCGAGGAAATCTTTAATCTGCATGGTACCGATGGTGATACCGATCCCGGAGGTGAAGCCGAGGGTGACCGACAGCGGGATATATTCGATCAGGCGGCCAAAGCGCGCCAGGCCGAAAAGCATTAAAAAGATCCCCGACATCAGCGTCGCCACCAGCAGCCCCGCCAGGCCGAACTGCTGGGAAACCGGATAGAGGATCACCACAAAGGCGGCGGTCGGTCCGGAAACGCTAAAGCGCGATCCGCCGGTTAAGGCGATCACAATCCCTGCCACCGCTGAGGTATAGAGGCCGTACTGCGGCGGCACACCGCTGCCAATCGCCAGCGCCATCGCCAGCGGAATCGCAATGATCCCGACGGTGATCCCGGCGATCAGGTCGCGGGTAAAGCGGGCAGTGGTGTACTTTTCTTTCCAGCAAGCGTCGATGAGGGCGCGGAAAGGCATCACATGTGAGGAAAATAATCTGTTCACAATAATGTTTCATCCATGAGCGCATCATCTGTCAACTGAATGGCAGGTGAAGGAGGCATCGGTCATTGCCACATCATCCTTCGGGATGCCTCTGTGTTGGCTGCGTTCATTTATCCCGGTCACGTACTGCCTGTACGCTCCCGGGGATTCATTCACTTGCCGCCTTGACGCATGCCGAATGATTTTGTGGAAGAATTAAAAATTCAGAGACAAAAAAACCCGCCGCAGCGGGTTTTTGTGCTCGGCTCGATTAATGTTCGAACATAGCAGAGATTGATTCTTCATTGCTGATACGGCGAATAGCTTCAGCCAGCATACCGGAGAGCGTCAGAGTACGCACTTTATCCAGCGCTTTAATTTCTGGTGCCAGCGGAATGGTATCGCAGACGACAAATTCATCGATCACAGAGTTTTTAATGTTCTGGATAGCGTTGCCGGAGAAGATCGGGTGCGTCGCGTAGGCGAATACGCGTTTCGCGCCGCGCTCTTTCAGCGCTTCTGCCGCTTTACACAGGGTGCCGCCGGTGTCGATCATATCGTCGACCATCACGCAGTCACGACCCGCGACGTCGCCGATGATATGCATCACCTGGGAGACGTTGGCGCGCGGACGGCGCTTGTCGATGATAGCCATATCGGTATCGTTCAGCAGTTTAGCGATAGCGCGAGCACGAACCACGCCGCCGATGTCCGGAGAAACCACGATCGGGTTGTCCAGGTTCAGCTGCAGCATATCTTCCAGCAGGATTGGGCTGCCGAACACGTTATCAACTGGCACATCGAAGAAGCCCTGGATCTGTTCTGCGTGCAGGTCAACGGTCAGCACGCGGTCAACGCCGACGCTGGACAGGAAATCTGCCACCACTTTCGCGGTGATTGGCACACGAGCAGAACGAACACGACGGTCCTGACGAGCATAACCGAAGTAAGGGATAACGGCGGTGATACGACCTGCCGAAGCACGACGCAGAGCATCAACCATAACAACCAGTTCCATCAGGTTGTCATTGGTGGGAGCACAAGTGGACTGGATGATGAAAATATCACCACCGCGTACGTTTTCATTGATTTGTACGCTGACTTCGCCGTCGCTAAAACGACCTACAGCGGCGTCGCCAAGAGAAGTGTACAGGCGGTTGGCAATACGTTGTGCTAGTTCCGGGGTGGCGTTACCAGCAAAAAGCTTCATATCAGGCACGAGAAGAACCTCAGGCATGCGTCCAGTGGTGGATGAATGGGCCAATAATGTGCGGGCTGGCGCCATTCGATCCAGTCGGTGTATTTAAAGAGCACGATGCAACGTCTGGAACAGGGTGACGTTGTCACCGTAACTCAATTTCCCCGGCTGACTCATGAACGATGCGCCCTCACGGCGCAGGATTCAGAGCAGGGCCTGCTTGAGCGGCGAGAGATTTACTCCGCGCGCCACAAAGCCATTTAGCCATGCCGGGGCAGTGTCCAGCACCTGACGGGCAGCGGATTCGGTGTTAAATTCAGCAAACACACAGGCCCCTGTGCCGGTCAGGCGTGACGGCGCATATTCTAACAGCCAGGAAAGCGCGGCATCAACCTCGCGAAAACGTTTTCTTGCGATAAGCTCGCAATCGTTGCTGAATTCACAATTTAATAACGTATTAATTGACCGGCGCGGGGTATTTCGTGGTAGCTCCGGGTCGCGAAAAATGATCGGCGTCGGAATACTGACGCCCGGGTGGGCCACCAGGTACCATTTTTCCTCAGGCTCCACCGGCGTCAGAATTTCACCTACCCCCTCGGCAAAGGCGGCATGGCCGCGCACGAAGACCGGCACATCGGCCCCCAGCTGCAGGCCAAGGGTCGCCAGCTCATCTTCCGAGAGTCCGCAGCCCCAGAGATGGTTGAGCGCCACCAGCATGGTGGCGGCATTGGACGAGCCGCCCCCCAGACCGCCGCCCATCGGCAGGCGCTTATCGATACTGATATCGGCGCCGCTGCCCGCCGGCAGGCGGCCGCTTTCGCCGGCGGCGCGCATCAGCAGACGCGCGGCGCGAACGATCAGATTCTCTTCGTCCGGCACCCCCGCCACCGGCGTCAGCAGGCGCAGTTCGCCGTCAGCGCGCGGTTCGATGGTCAGCGTATCGCCGTAGTCGAGGAACTGAAACAGCGTCTGCAGGGTGTGGTAACCATCAGCCCGCTGGCCGGTGATATATAAAAACAGATTCAGTTTTGCAGGTGAGGGCCAGCGGCTCATCATTTCACGATCCAGTTATCCATCTTCAGCTTGATGCGCTGGGCGCCATTGTTCAGCTCGACATTAGACGGCAGGGCGGGCTGGGTATCGCTGGTGTAGCCGCCGTAGGTGACGTGCCAGGTTTTGCCGTTTTGCGTGTAGTTCAGTTCACGCAGACGGTACCGATCGTCCAGCGAATAGTCGGTGGCGTCGCCCGGCAGGCCGATGATCCACTGGCGCAGGCTGTTCAGCGGGATCGGCATCCCGGTCAGGCGGCCAATCATCTCTTCGGCATCGGTGGCGGTGTAGGTCTGGCCTTTGTTGTCGATCAACTGCACGCTGCCAGGCTGCGCGGTCAGCGACAGCTCGGTGCTGCCCAGCGGGTTGGTCAACAGCAGGCGAAAGCGGTCCTGGCCGGTCTGCTGCCAGAAGAAGCGGGCATAGACTTTTTGCTCATCGGAGAGATAGGCAAACGCCCCGCGGGTCTGGAACTGGTTGAGGCTGCGAACAGCCTGCTGGTGCTGGCGCCACTGCGGCGAATCCGGGCTTTTGCCAGGCCCCTCGGGGGTATGAACAGAACAAGCGGTCAGGACGAGGCTGGCCAGCGGCAGCAGGCGGAACAGTCGATTCATAATGATGACAAATCCTTGATGTCTACAGTGAAATCCGGCGGCAGGGGAACAGCGGGCCGATTTGTGTAGCAGGTTACATTTATAATCCTTAATGCTAGCGTCGCCGGGCGATAGCGTCTACGTTCAAGTTGTCTGAAATCAAAAAATTAACCTTAATGGCGGTCTTGCTTTGGCTATTACTCCAAAAGGGGAGCCTCTCTTTTATTGATTACGCGCATCCTGTATGATGCACTCAGACTAACCTTAGCAACGCTGGTACTACTCCCTCACAATGACCCTTTTAGCTCTTGGCATCAATCACAAAACAGCTCCGGTCGCCCTGCGAGAACGCGTCACGTTTTCGCCGGAAACGCTCGATAAGGCGCTGGAGAGCTTGCTGGCTCAGCCGATGGTGCAGGGTGGGGTGGTGCTGTCGACCTGCAACCGCACGGAACTCTATCTCAGCGTAGAAGAGCAGGATAACCTGCAGGAAGCGCTGATCCGCTGGCTGTGCGATTACCACGGCCTCAATGAAGAAGACCTGCGTAAAAGCCTCTACTGGCACCAGGATAACGATGCCGTCAGCCATCTGATGCGCGTCGCCAGCGGCCTTGATTCGCTGGTGCTGGGCGAACCGCAGATCCTCGGTCAGGTGAAAAAAGCCTTCGCCGATTCCAGCCGCGGCCATCTTAACGTCAGCGAACTGGAGCGGATGTTCCAGAAATCGTTCTCGGTGGCCAAGCGCGTGCGTACCGAAACCGATATCGGCGCCAGCGCCGTTTCCGTCGCGTTCGCCGCCTGTACACTGGCGCGGCAAATCTTTGAATCCCTGTCGAGCGTGACGGTGCTGCTGGTCGGCGCCGGTGAAACCATCGAACTGGTGGCGCGCCATCTTCGCGAACATCACGTGCGCAAAATGGTGATCGCCAACCGCACTCGTGAACGCGCCCAGGCGCTGGCGGAAGAAGTGGGCGCCGAGGTGATTGCCCTCAGCGAAATCGACGAACGGCTGAAAGAGGCCGACATCATTATCAGCTCCACCGCCAGCCCGCTGCCGATCATCGGCAAAGGCATGGTGGAGCGTGCGCTCAAGGCGCGGCGCAACCAGCCGATGCTGCTGGTGGATATCGCCGTCCCACGCGACGTCGAACCGGAGGTCGGCAAACTGGCTAACGCTTACCTCTACAGCGTCGACGATCTGCAAAACATCATTCAGCATAACCTGGCGCAGCGTAAGGCCGCGGCGGTGCAGGCGGAATCGATCGTCGAGCAGGAGACCAGCGAATTTATGGCCTGGCTGCGCGCGCAGAGCGCCAGCGAGACCATTCGCGAATACCGTTCTCAGTCCGAGCAGGTCCGTGAGGAGCTGACGGCGAAGGCGCTGGCCGCGCTGGAGCAGGGCGGTGATGCCCAGGAAATTATGCAGGATCTGGCGCGTAAGCTCACCAACCGCCTGATCCACGCGCCAACCAAATCACTTCAGCAGGCCGCCCGTGACGGGGACGACGAACGCCTGCATATTCTGCGCAACAGCCTCGGGCTGGAATAGCGCACCTTTCTCTTATTTTCAGGACAGGGTGAATTCACGCCTATGAAGTCTTCTATTGTTGCCAAACTGGAAGCGTTGTACGAGCGCCACGAAGAAGTGCAGGCGCTGCTCGGCGATGCCGCGACGATTGCCGATCAGGATAAATTCCGCGCGCTGTCGCGGGAGTATGCTCAACTAAGCGATGTGGCGCGCTGCTATACCGACTGGCGTCAGGTGCAGGAGGATATTGAAACCGCGCAGATGATGCTCGACGATCCGGAAATGCGCGAAATGGCGCAGGAAGAGCTGCGCGACGCCAAAGATAAAGGCGAACAGCTGGAGCAACAGCTACAGGTCCTGCTCCTGCCGAAAGATCCTGATGACGAGCGTAACGCCTTCGTGGAAGTGCGCGCCGGGACCGGCGGCGACGAAGCGGCGCTGTTTGCCGGCGATCTGTTCCGCATGTACACCCGTTACGCGGAATCGCGCCGCTGGCAGGTGGAGATCCTCAGCGCCAACGAAGGTGAACACGGCGGCTTTAAAGAGGTGATCGCCAAGATCAGCGGCGACGGCGTCTATGGCCGGCTCAAATTTGAATCCGGCGGCCATCGCGTGCAGCGCGTGCCGGCCACCGAGTCGCAGGGGCGTATCCACACCTCCGCCTGTACGGTGGCGGTGATGCCGGAGCTGCCGGAGGCGGAAATGCCGGATATCAACCCGGCGGATCTGCGCATCGATACGTTCCGTTCCTCCGGCGCGGGCGGTCAGCACGTTAACACCACCGACTCGGCGATCCGTATTACCCACCTGCCCACCGGCATCGTGGTGGAGTGTCAGGACGAACGTTCCCAGCATAAAAACAAAGCCAAGGCGCTGTCGGTGCTGGGGGCGCGGATCCGCGCCGCCGAAGTGGCCAAGCGTCAGCAGGCGGAAGCCTCCACGCGCCGCAACCTGCTGGGCAGCGGCGACCGCAGCGATCGCAACCGTACCTACAACTTCCCGCAGGGCCGCGTGACCGACCACCGCATCAACCTGACCCTTTACCGTCTCGATGAGGCGATGGAGGGCAAACTCGACATGCTGATTGAGCCGATTGTCCAGGAACACCAGGCCGATCAGCTGGCGGCGCTGTCCGAGCAGGAATGATGACCTTTCAGGCCTGGCTGCAGCAGGCAATCGCCCGCCTGGCGGAGAGCGACAGTCCGCGACGCGACGCCGAGATCCTGCTAGGACACGTCACCGGTCGGGCGCGCACCTGGATCCTGGCCTTCGGCGAAACGACGCTGTCCGCCGACGAGGCGACGACGCTGGAGGCGCTCCTGCAGCGACGCCAGCGCGGGGAGCCCATCGCCCATCTGGTCGGGCAGCGGGAGTTCTGGTCGCTGCCGCTGTTTGTCTCCCCGGCGACGCTGATCCCCCGCCCGGATACCGAGTGTCTGGTGGAGCAGGCGCTGGCGCGTCTGCCCGTCGCGGCGTGCCGTATTCTCGACCTCGGCACCGGGACCGGCGCCATTGCCCTGGCGCTGGCCAGCGAACGCCCTGACTGTGAAGTGATCGCGGTGGACGTGATGCCGGACGCTGTGGCGCTGGCGTTGCGTAATGCCGCCCATCTGGGCATTGCTAACGTGACGATACGGCAAAGCGACTGGTTCAGTGCGCTGGCCGGGCAGCGCTTCGCCATGATCGTCAGCAATCCCCCCTATATCGACGCTGCAGACCCGCATCTCGCCGAGGGCGATGTGCGCTTTGAGCCGCTAACGGCGCTGGTGGCGGGCGATGAGGGGCTGGCCGATCTGGCGCAGATTATCCGCGAGGGGCGGCAGTATCTGCAGCCCGGCGGCTGGATGCTGCTGGAGCATGGCTGGACCCAGGGCGAAGCGGTGCGCGCGCTGTTCCGCGAAGCGGGCTATCTGGATGTCGCGACCTGTCGCGACTATGGCGACAATGAGCGTCTGACCCTCGGACGTTTACCCGACATGGAGAACGTTGGCTGATGAACTTATTCACGGCTGTCCTCTATCTGCACATCGCCAGCGTGGTGGTGTCGGTAGGATTGTTCGTTTTACGTTACTGGTGGATGTATCACCAGAGCCCGCTGCTGAACCAGCGGTGGATGCGAATTGCGCCGCACTGCAGCGATACGCTGCTGTTTCTCAGCGGTGCGGGATTAATGGCGATAACGCACTACCTGCCGTTCACAGAAGACGGCGCATGGCTGACTGAAAAGCTGTTTGGCGTTATCATTTACATCGCATTAGGTTTTATCGCGCTGGGCCGTCGTCGTCCGCGCAGCCAGCAGAGCCGCTTTATCGCGTTCCTGCTGGCGCTGGTGGTGTTGTTTATCATCATTCAACTCGCCATCACAAGAATACCGATACTGGGGTAGGTCATGGGGTCATTAGCGGATTTCGAATTTAACAAAGCGCCATTGTGTGATGGCATGGTCCTCATTTCTGAACAGGTCCGCGACGATTTTCCGACGCGTTTTGTCGAGGAAGAGCTGCAGCGGCTGCTGCGCCTCGCGCAGGAGGAGATTGCGCCTTCGTGGGACCAGGAACGCCAGATAGAACGCCTGCTGGCGCTGTTTTACGAGGAGTGGGGCTTTGGCGCCTCGCAGGGCGTTTATCGTCTATCCGACGCGCTATGGCTCGATAAAGTGCTGGTCAACCGCCAGGGGAGCGCGGTGTCATTAGGCGCGATCCTACTGTGGATCGCCCAGCGCCTGGGGCTGCCGGTGGTGCCGGTGATCTTCCCGACCCAGATGCTGCTGCGCGCGGACCCGGAAACCAGCGAAGAGATGTGGCTGATTAATCCGTTCAACGGCGAAACCCTCGACGAACATACCCTGGAGGTATGGCTGAAGGGCAACATCGGGCCGGTGGCGGAACTGTTTAATGAAGATCTCGACGAAGCGGATAACGCCGAGGTGATCCGCAAGCTGCTGGACACCCTGAAGTCGGCGCTGATGGAAGAGCGGCAGATGGAGCTGGCCCTGCGCGCCAGCGAAGCGCTGCTGCAGTTTAACCCGGAAGATCCGTATGAGATCCGCGACCGCGGGCTGATATACGCTCAGCTGGATTGCGATCACGTGGCGCTGCTGGACCTGAGCTATTTTGTCGAGCAGTGTCCGGAGGATCCGATCAGCGAGATGATCCGCGCACAAATCAACACGATTTCGCACAAACAAATTACATTGCATTAGTCTGGAACCATTCCGGTTACACCCTGATAAGGCGAATTTATGAAACAAAAAGTGGTTAGCATTGGTGATATCAACGTAGCGAACGACCTGCCGTTCGTGCTGTTCGGCGGGATGAACGTGCTGGAGTCACGCGATCTGGCGATGCGCATCTGCGAACATTACGTCACCGTTACGCAGAAGCTTGGCATCCCCTACGTCTTCAAAGCCTCCTTTGATAAAGCCAACCGTTCCTCCATTCACTCCTATCGTGGGCCGGGTCTGGAAGAAGGGATGAAGATTTTCCAGGAGCTGAAGCAGACCTTTGGCGTGAAAATCATCACCGACGTTCATGAAGCCAGCCAGGCGCAGCCGGTGGCTGACGTCGTGGACGTGATCCAGCTTCCCGCCTTCCTCGCGCGCCAGACTGACCTGGTGGAAGCGATGGCCAAAACCGGAGCGGTGATCAACGTCAAGAAACCGCAGTTCGTTAGCCCGGGCCAGATGGGCAACATCGTCGATAAATTCATCGAAGGTGGTAACGACAAAGTGATCCTCTGCGACCGCGGCGCGAACTTCGGTTACGACAACCTGGTGGTGGATATGCTCGGCTTCGGCGTGATGAAGAAAGCCTCCAACAACTCGCCGGTTATTTTCGATGTCACCCACGCGCTGCAGTGCCGCGACCCGTTTGGCGCTGCCTCCGGCGGTCGCCGCGCGCAGGTAAGCGAGCTGGCCCGCGCCGGTATGGCGGTGGGTATCGCCGGTCTGTTTATCGAAGCGCATCCGGATCCGGACCACGCGAAATGCGACGGCCCGTCCGCGCTGCCGCTGGATAAACTGGAGCCGTTCCTCAAGCAGATGAAAGCGATTGACGATCTGGTGAAAAGCTTCGACGAGCTGGATACCAGCAAGTAAGCCTGACCGCATCACTGAAAAAGCCTGCCGGCGTCAAAACCGGCAGGCTTTTTTTTTCGCCCGGACTCCGCCGGACGGGAAAGCGGGGTCAGGCGAAAATGGTCATCAGGTAGGCGGCGAACAGCGCCAGATGGGCCGCGCCGTTCAGCACATTGGTGCGTCCGGTGGAGAAGGAGATATGGCACAGCACCAGCGAGGCGACCATCACCACCATCTCCGGCGCGCCAAGGCCAAAGCGCAGCTCATTGCCGGTCAGGAAGGCGATGAGGGTGACCACCGGGACCGTCAGCGAGATGGTGGCCAGCACGGAGCCGAAGAACAGGTTCATCGCCCGCTGTACCTGATTGTTGAGCACCGCTTTGAGCGCGCCAAGGCCTTCCGGCGACAGGATCAGCAAGGCCACGAGGAAGCCGGTGAAGGCCACCGGGGCATTCATGCTGGTCAACAGCGTTTCTAACGGGTTGGCGTTCATTTTAGTGACGGCGATCACCGCCACCAGGTGCACCAGCAGCCAGGCGGTATGCCACCCGCTGCTGTGGGCGGACGGTTTACCGTGGTGCGGGTCGTCATCATCGCCGTCGTCTTCATGCTCATAAACAAACAGACTCTGATGGGTTTTGGTCTGAATAAGCAGGAAAACGCCGTACATGGCCGCCGAAATCACCGCCACCAGCAGCGATTGCCCGGTGCTGAAGTTCGCGCCCGGCAGCGCCATGGGAAACACCAGCACGATAATCGCCAGCGGAAACAGGGCGATAAGGTACTGCTTAATGCCGAACAGATTCATATATTGGGTGGCGAATTTACGCCCGCCCAGCAGCAGGGAGAAACCGACCAGACCGCCGGTGACGATCATAATGATGGAGTAGAGCGTATCACGCATCAGGGTCGGCGCGGCGTCGCCGGTGGCCATCAACGCGGAGATCAGACTGACCTCAAGGATAACCACCGACAGGCTGAGAATCAGGGAGCCGTAGGGTTCGCCCAGGCGGTGGGCGAGGACGTCGGCGTGGCGGACCACGCTGAAGGCGCTGCTTAAAATACCGACCAGCGCGAGGATATTAATCGCGATAACCACTGGCAGTGACTGGCTGCTGCCCCAGAAAAACAGCACTGCCAGCGCCAGCACCGGAAAGACGAGGGAAGACTCCTTATGGCGGGTTTTTACCGCCTCATGTGCATGGGTCATGAACCATCTCCATTTATGCAGGTGTTATAATTATAAAAACGCAGGGCGATAAAGTAACAGATTTTGCTAAATTTCTGCTGTATTTTTACTTAAGTTTACGGGTATCGAGAGATATCTTGATTAGTTTATTATAATTTGCGATTACGCTATTTTTATACTTACTATTCAGATAATTACTAAAATTCATTTTTAACTCATCATCGGCTTGATAGCCTGCCGCCTGCGTTCCAGACTTAAATTTTATGCTCAAACAGGAGGTCATTATGCCCTATAACAGTAAACAAGAGCTCCCCGACAGCGTTCAGCATGTTCTGCCTGCCCATGCGCAGGAAATTTATAAAGAAGCGTTTAACAGCGCCTGGGATCAATATAAAGATAAAGACGAGCGGCGCGATGACGCCAGCCGTGAAGAGACGGCGCACAAAGTCGCCTGGGCGGCGGTGAAGAATAGTTACGAGAAAGGCGATGACGATAAGTGGCATAAGAAAAAATAATTGCTGACGCCGCTTTTATGCTTGCCAGCGCCCCGCTGATTGCTTATTGAAAGATAAAGCTGGATAATATTTCAGCAATATTGACGGATGCATGAGACGAACGCCGGGAAGCGGGCAGTGGCGGAGGTAGTAAACAGTGTTAACTCGTGATTTCTTGATGAATGCGGATTGTAAGACAGCGTTTGGCGCTATTGAGGAATCGCTACTCTGGTCGGCAGAACAACGCGCAGCCTCGCTGGCGGCGACGCTGGCCTGCCGCCCGGATGATGGCTCAGTATGGATCTTTGGCTACGGTTCGCTTATCTGGAACCCGGCGCTCAATTATCGCGAGTCCTGCACTGGCACGCTGCCGGGCTGGCACCGCGCGTTTTGCCTGCGGTTGACCGCCGGGCGCGGGAGCGCCTGCCAGCCGGGACGTATGCTGGCCCTGAAAGAGGGCGGTCGAACCACCGGCGTCGCTTATCGTCTGCCGGACGACACGCTGGAAGAAGAGCTGACGCTGCTGTGGAAACGGGAGATGATTACCGGTTGCTATCTGCCCACCTGGTGCAAGCTGGAGCTGGACGACGGGCGGACGGTAAATGCGCTGGTGTTTATTATGGATCCGCGTCATCCGCTGTTTGAGCCGGATACCAGCGCCCAGGTCATTGCTCCGCTGATCGCCCGGGCCAGCGGGCCGCTCGGCACCAACGCCCAGTACCTGTTTTCGCTGGAGCAGGCGTTGAGTAAGCTCGGGATGCACGACGCCAGCCTTGATGATCTGGTGGCCAGCGTCCGCGCGCTGTTGGGCGACAGCCCGACGCCGGGCCTGGCCTGAGCGCGAGGAAAAGAAAAACGCCCGGCATGGCCGGGCGTATGTTAAGGCAGTGACTGTCAGGCCGGAACGTAGCTGATGGAGTGCTCCAGTGACTGGCTGTGACTGTCGATAAGCACGTTCCAGGTGCCGCTGTAGGGCACCGTCAGATAGGCGCTGTCCCGATCCTGCACGCTCAGAATATCCGCATGGCTGTCGCCAGGAACCTTCGCGCTCATCAGATGAATATGGCAGCGCTCTGAGCACCGCACCACCAGCGTGTCACCGCCAAACAACGTCAAACTTGCTTTTACCATCGCCATTTTTGTACCCCGTTTCTGTCCCGCTACAGCATCCTGCCCACCCAGTCCTCGCGTGATATTGTTCACACTTTGCTCTGTGCATCACACCAAACGGCGCGGGTCGGGATGCTGATTTTGATCAAAAAAAAGGATAAAGATTAAACAAAAATGACGTTGTTCCTGAAAGCATTCAGCTAACGTTTTTTTCACCTCTTCAGGCGGCGAAACCTGATATTTCCTCCCGTTCGGCGGCGCAGATTTAGAAGGTCAGCACTTTATCTGCCGCCAGGGTCCACTGGGCCAGCTCAACGAGAGTGCCAACCTCCACCCCATCAACCAGCGGCAGTGCGCTGACCCCGCGGCCGTCCGCACAGGTCTTGCACAGCTTCACGGGAACCTGCTGGGCGGTGAGGATCTCCAGCATCTGCTGCACATTATACCCTTCCGCCGGCTTCTGCCCGCGCAGCCCGGCGGTGACGGCGTCGGACATCAAAAACAGCTTGAGATCGAGGTCGGACTGCTGTTCGCGCAGGGCAATGGCCAGGCGCAGGCTGTTGAACAGGGATTCACTGCCGTAGGCGGCGCCGTTGGCGATAATCACAATACGTTGCATACAAACTCCTTCTTAAAGGCACGGTTATTGCTTTACCGCAGTATAAAGCGTTAACCCGGAGGAGGGGTATGAATAATACGACTGGTCACGCGGACGAGGCGACGGCCTGGCTGCAGCTGGCGCGCCGCCTGCAAAAACAACAGCTTCAGCAACTTTCCCGGCTGGGCGAGCTGGCAAGTCAGCTCAGCGCGCTGGTGCATATGCTGCAGTGCGAGCGCGGGGCGTCGAATATTTTTCTTTGCTCGGGCGGTCAGCTGTACGCGGCGGAGTGTCGGGCGGGTGGGGCGCTGGTTGATGAGCGGCTGGCCTTGTTCTATGCCGCCCTCGAACGGGCGCGCGCGGTCGCCGGTAGCGCGCTGTGCTGGCGCATCGCCCGGGCGGTCGGCGATCTGGCGCAGCTCCCGGCGCTGCGTGAGCAGGTCAGCCGCCGGCAGGTCGCCGCTGAAGCCGCGACGGAGCAGTTCAGCCGTATTATCCGCCATCTGCTGAATATCGTCCCGCAGCTCAATGACAGCATTGACGACCCGTCGGTAGCCGGGCGTATGGTCGCCCTGTACAGCTTTATGCAGGGAAAAGAGCTGGTGGGCCAGGAGCGCGCGCTGGGAGCATTGGGCTTTACCCGCGGCGAGTTCAGCGACAGCCTGCGCCAGCAGCTGGTGGACCGTATTGATGGTCAGCAGCCCTGCTTTGACAGCTTCCAGGCGCTGGGCAGTCCGGCGACGGTCCAGCTGTTTACGACCGAGTGCCAGGCCGGTCTGGACATCGAGCAACTGCGGCGGATCGCCTGCACCCGCCAGCCGGCGGCGGACGGCGGGGAAACGGCGCTGCGCTGGTTCGGCCTGCAAACCCAGCGGCTTGAGCAACTGCGCGAAGTGGAAGAGCAACTGATCGACGATCTGCTGGACGCCACCGACGCGCTGTTAGAAGACGACGCGCCTGGCTGGCTGGCCGGGGAGGAGAGCGACAGCGTGACGCCGCGGCTGGATAAACAGCTGCTGCCGCTGGTGCGCCAGCAGGCCTATGAGCTGCAGCAGCTCTCCAGCCAGCTGGCTTCGCTGAAAGACGCGCTCGAGGAACGCAAGCTGATCGAAAAAGCGAAAAGCCTGCTGATGACCCACCAGGGGATGCCGGAGGAGCAGGCCTGGCAGACGCTGCGCAAGATGGCCATGGACAAGAATCAGCGGATGGTTGAGATAGCTCGCGCGCTGCTGATGGTGAAGGCGATCTGGCCATTAACCCCAAAGGAGTAGATGCACAATCGATGGGCATTCGCTGCCTGTCGGCGGTGCACTTTTGCCTGACAAACCGACCAGAGCGAAAGGAAAAGCCCGCCAGCGCGCCATAGCCAAAGCTGGCATCCCCTTTGCATTAGCATTAGTGAGTGAATAAAAGTCCGGGCGACGAACCAATGGCGGTTCGGGTGTCCGTGGATAAAGGCGTCCTGCAGTGCATATGCACTGTCGGGCGCTTTTTTTTGCGCGTGTGGAGCGGATATGAGCGATAAGTTTTCAATTTCACGGCGGCGCTTGCTGCAGGCAGGGGCCGCGCTGGGCGGCGCGATGCTGCTGCCGGGCGTGATGCAGGCCGCATGGGCCGGCGGCTCGGACAGACCGGAGCAAACCACCGTGCGGGTAGGGTTTATTCCGCTGACCGACTGTGCGCCGCTGGCCATCGCCGCGGCGAAGGGGTTTGACAAAAAATATGGAATTACCCTGGCGCCGAGTAAGGAGGCCAGCTGGGCGGCGGTGCGCGACAAGCTGGTGGCCGGTGAACTGGACGCGGCGCATATTCTCTATGGCCTGCTGTACGGTCTTGAACTGGGGATCGCCAGCAAGCCGCAGGCGATGGCTAATCTGATGACCCTCAACCGCAATGGTCAGGCCATCACTCTCTCCAGCGAACTGCAGGAGAAAGGGGTGACCGACCTCGGCGGACTGAAACGGCTGATCGACCGCAGCGCGCCGGGCAGCTACACCTTCGCCCATACCTTTCCCACCGGCACCCATGCCATGTGGCTTTACTACTGGCTGGCGAGCGCCGGCATCGATCCCTTTAACGATGTGCGCACCGTCGTGGTGCCGCCGCCGCAGATGGTGATGAACATGCGCATCGGCAATATGAGCGGCTTTTGCGTCGGCGAGCCGTGGAACGCCCGCGCCATTAACGACCGTATCGGCTTCACCGCGGCCACTTCCCAGGATATCTGGCCTGAGCATCCTGAAAAGGTGCTGGGCGCCCGTCGCGACTGGGTGGAACGCCACCCGAACACCGCCCGCGCGCTGGTGGCGGCCCTGATGGAGGCGCAGCGCTGGATCGCCGCCTCGGCGGAGAACACCCGGGAGACGGCCCGCCTGCTCGCCAGACGCGGCTGGCTCAATACCAAAGAGCAGTACCTCACCGGCCGGATGCTTGGGGAGTATGACAACGGCCTCGGCCGCCGCTGGCAGGATGCCCATCCGATGCGTTTTTACGCCGAGGGAGAGGTGAGCTTTCCCTGGCTGTCGGACGGAATGTGGTTCCTCACCCAGTTTCGTCGCTGGGGGCTGCTGAAGCAGGCTCCGGATTACCTCGCGGTGGCGTCGCGCCTTAACCGCATCGACGTCTGGCAGGCGGCCGCCCAGGCGGTCGGCGGGATCAGTACACCGGCGGCCACGATGCGCAGCAGCACACTGATGGACGGTACGGTCTGGAACGGGTCTGACCCGGAAGGCTACGCCCGCCATTTCGCTATTCAACGTAAGGGGGCATGAGATGAAGCAGGCACAACGTAAGCAACCGGTCGTCAGCGTGGAGAACGCGCCTGGCGAAGTCATTATCCTGCCGCCGGTGCAGGTCCGGCGCACCACGCCGACCGTCACGCGCTGGCTGCGTGAACTCACCCAACGCCTGCTGCCCCCGCTGCTGGGGCTGGGGGTGCTGCTGCTGGCCTGGCAGCTGGCGGCGATGCACAGCAAAGGCTTTCCCACCCCGCTGAGCACGCTGGACTCGGCGCTGACGCTGTTCGCCGATCCGTTCTATCAGGACGGGCCGAATGACATGGGGATCGGCTGGAACGTGTTGGCCTCCCTGCAGCGCGTGGCGGTGGGCTTCGGCCTGGCGGCGCTGGCGGGCATTCCGCTGGGGTTTTTGATCGGCCGCTCGCTGTTCTTCTCCCGCATGTTTAATCCGCTGATTGCTCTGCTGCGCCCGGTCAGCCCGCTGGCCTGGCTGCCGATTGGCCTGCTGCTGTTCCAGAAGGCGGAGCCAGCCTCCAGCTGGACCATTTTTATCTGCTCCATCTGGCCGATGGTGATCAACACCGCGGAAGGCGTGCGGCGGATCCCGCAGGACTATCTCAACGTCGCCCGCGTCCTCCAGCTCTCAGAGTGGACGGTGATGCGCAAAATTCTCTTTCCGGCGGTGCTGCCGGCGGTGCTCACCGGCGTGCGCCTCTCCATCGGCATCGCCTGGCTGGTGATCGTGGCGGCGGAAATGCTCACCGGCGGGCTGGGGATCGGCTTCTGGATCTGGAACGAGTGGAACAACCTCAATGTGGAAAACATTATCATCGCCATCGTCATTATCGGCGTCGTCGGCCTGCTGCTGGAGCAGGGCCTGATGCTGCTCGCCCGCCGCTTTAGCTGGCAGGAAAAATAAGGAGCCAACATGAAACCATTAATTCAGGTGCAGGCCGTCAGCCAGCGCTTCAACACCGCCAGCGGCGAGTTTCTGGCGCTGCAGAATGTCTCCTTCGATATCGTCGAAGGGGAGACCATTAGCCTGATTGGCCACTCGGGGTGCGGAAAATCGACCCTGCTGAATCTGATCGCCGGGATCACGACCCCTACCGAGGGCGGACTGCTGTGCGATAACCGGGAAATCGCCGGGCCCGGGCCGGAGCGGGCGGTGGTTTTCCAGAACCACTCGCTGCTGCCGTGGCTGAGCTGTTTCGACAATGTGGCGCTGGCGGTGGATCAGGTGTTTCGTCGCACCATGAGCAAGCATGAGCGTCGGGAGTGGATTGAACACAACCTCGCGCGCGTGCAGATGAGTCATGCGCTGCATAAACGGCCCGGGGAGATCTCCGGCGGCATGAAGCAGCGGGTGGGTATCGCCCGGGCGCTGGCGATGAAGCCGAAAGTGCTGTTGCTTGATGAGCCCTTCGGCGCCCTGGACGCGCTGACCCGCGCTCACCTTCAGGACACGGTGATGCATATCCAGCAGGAGCTCAATACCACCATCGTCATGATCACCCACGACGTTGATGAAGCGGTGCTGCTCTCCGACCGGGTGCTGATGATGACCAACGGCCCGGCGGCGACGGTCGGCGAGATCCTCGCGGTCGATCTGCCGCGTCCGCGGCATCGCGTTCAGCTGGCGGACGACAGCCGGTACCACCATCTGCGCCAGCAGATCCTCCATTTCCTGTATGAAAAACAGCCTAAAGCGGCATAAGGAGGCGGTCATGACGCGGCGACTGGTGGTGATCGGTAACGGCATGGCGGCCACCCGGCTGGTGCAGCGGCTGGTTGAGCGCGACCCTGCGCGGTTTGCCATTACCGTCGTCGGCGACGAGCCGCACCCGGCCTATAACCGCATCCAGCTCTCGCCGCTGCTGGCTGGCGAAAAAACGGCATCGCAGATCCCGTTGCTGCCGGCGGAGTGGTACACCCGGCACGGGGTGTGTCTACGGTCTGGCGAGGCGGTGGATGAAGTGGATGTTGCGCAACGGCGGCTGCGCATCGCTGACGCCTGGCTGCCGTGGGACGAGCTGGTTTTCGCCACCGGCTCGCGGCCCTTTATCCCGCCGCTGCCGGGCATTGATCGTCCGCAGGTTATGCCCTTCCGCACCCTGGCGGACGTGGAACGTATTCTGGCGATACCCGGCCCGGCGGTGGTGATTGGCGGTGGGGTTCTGGGCGTGGAAGCGGCGGCGGCGCTGCGTCGCCGCGGCGGGGAGGTCACACTCCTGCATCGCGGCAGCGGCTTAATGGCGCCGCTGATCGACGCCTTTGCCGCCGATGAGCTCAGGCAGCAGCTTGAAGCGCGCGACATTCGCTGCGTGCTGGAGTGCCGGATCGCCGCCATCGACGCCGACGGCGTGCGGCTGGCGGACGGGCGCGTATTCGGCGCCGCCAGAGTGGTGCTGGCGACCGGCGTGCAGCCCAACAGCCGTCTGGCGGCGCAGTCCGGCGTGCTGTGCCAGCAGGGGATCGTGGTTGACCGCCAGATGGCCGCCTCGCTGCCGGGGATCAGCGCCATTGGCGAGTGTTGCGAAATTGACGGCCAGACCTGGGGGCTGGTGGCTCCCTGCCTGCGCCAGGCCGAGGTGCTGGCGGATCGCCTGTGCGGCGCCCCCGGCGAGGGCTTTGTCTGGCAGGACGCCGGGACCCGCCTGAAGGTCACCGGCATTGAACTCTTTAGCGTCGGCGAACAGCAGGCCGGCGAACAGGATGACATCTATACCAGCTGGGATCCCATCGACCGGCACTATCGTCGCCTGCTGCTGCGCGACAGCCGCCTGCGCGGCGTGCTGCTGATGGGCGACTGTACCGCCGCCGCCGCGCTCACCGCGCGCCTGGAAAGCGACGAGCCCGCCACCGCGGACTGGCTTTTTGACCCTTCTTCAACGCAGCCGCAGGCTGCAGGAATAATGACGATGACGAAACCTGTATTAGTGCTGGTGGGACATGGCATGGTCGGCCACCATTTTCTCGAACAATGCGTGAGCCGCAACCTGCATCAGCAATATCGTATCGTGGTGTTTGGCGAAGAGCGTTACGCCGCCTACGACCGGGTGCATCTCTCCGAATATTTCGCCGGACGCAGCGCCGAATCGCTGTCGCTGGTGGCCGATGATTTCTTTCACCAGCACGGCATCGAACTCCGCCTCGGCAAGGCGGTGGCGACGATCGACCGCGACGCGCGGCTGGTGCGGGACGCCGAGGGGCATGAAACCCACTGGGATAAACTGGTGCTGGCGACCGGCTCCTATCCCTTTGTTCCGCCGATCCCTGGCAACGATCTCGACGGGTGCTTTGTCTATCGTACCCTTGACGATCTCGACCGTATCGCCGCCCATGCCGCCGCGGCGAAGACCGGGGTGGTGATCGGGGGCGGCCTGCTCGGACTGGAGGCCGCCAACGCCCTGAAACAGCTGGGGCTGGAGACGCACGTGGTGGAGTTTGCCCCGAACCTGATGGCCGTCCAGTTGGATAACGGCGGGGCGGCGATGCTGCGGGAGAAGATCGTCGCCCTCGGCGTGGGGGTGCATACCAGCAAAGCCACCACCGCCATCGTGCGCGAGGCCGATGGCCTGCGGCTGAACTTTGCCGACGGCGGCACGCTGGCGGCCGACATGGTGGTCTTCTCGGCAGGGATCCGCCCGCAGGACGCGCTGGCCCGCGGCTGCGCGCTGCAGGTTGGCGAGCGCGGGGGGATTGGCATCGACGGCCAGTGCCGCACCACTGACCCGGACGTGCTGGCGATAGGCGAATGCGCCCTGTGGGATAATAAAATTTACGGCCTGGTGGCGCCGGGTTATCAGATGGCGCGGATCGCCGCGGCCACCCTCGCAGGAGAGGACGCCTGCTTTAGCGGCGCCGACATGAGCACCAAACTGAAGCTGCTGGGGGTTGACGTAGCCTCATTTGGCGATGCGCAGGAGCGCACGGCGGGCTGCCAGAGCTATCAATGGACCGACGGTCCGCAGCAGGTTTACAAAAAAATCGTCGTCAGTCAGGACGGCAAAGCCCTGCTTGGCGGCGTGCTGGTGGGGGACGCCAGCGACTACGCCACGCTGCTGCAGATGATGCTGAACGGCATGGCGCTGCCGCCGCGTCCGGAGAGCCTGATCCTGCCGGCGCTGGAGGGGGCCGCGCCGAAGGCGCTGGGGGTGGCGGCGCTGCCCGACAGCGCGCCGATCTGCTCCTGCCATAGCGTCAGCAAAGGCGATATCTGCCAGGCGGTGAACAATGGCGCGGGGGATATGGCGGCGATAAAAAGCTGTACCAGAGCGGCCACCGGCTGCGGCGGCTGCAGCGCGCTGGTGAAACAGGTGATGGAGTACCAGCTGGCGGCGCAGGGCGTCGAAGTGAAAAAAGACGTCTGCGAGCATTTCCCGTGGTCGCGTCAGGAGATCTACCATCTGGTGCGGGTCAACCATATCCATACCTTCGAGCAGCTGATTAGCCGCTACGGCCAGGGGCACGGCTGCGAGGTTTGTAAACCGCTGGTGGCCTCGGTGCTGGCCTCCTGCTGGAACGAATACCTGCTGAAGCCGGCGCACCTGCCGCTGCAGGATACCAATGACCGCTATTTCGCCAACATTCAGAAGGACGGCACCTATTCGGTGGTGCCGCGGATGGCGGCAGGGGAAGTGACCCCGGACGGGCTGATCGCCATCGGGCAGATCGCCAAACGTTACCAGCTCTACAGCAAAGTGACCGGCGGCCAGCGCATCGACCTGTTTGGCGCGCGGCTGGAACAGCTGCCGGCGATCTGGCGCGAGCTGGCCGACGCCGGGTTTGAAACCGGCCACGCCTATGGCAAGTCGCTGCGCACGGTGAAGTCCTGCGTCGGCGCAACCTGGTGTCGCTACGGCGTACAGGACTCCACCGGGCTCGCGGTGCGGCTCGAGCATCGCTATAAAGGGCTGCGCGCCCCGCACAAAATCAAGATGGCGGTCTCCGGCTGCACCCGCGAATGCGCCGAAGCCCAGGGCAAAGACATCGGGGTGATTGCCACCGACAAAGGCTGGAATCTCTACGTCTGCGGCAACGGCGGAATGAAGCCGCGTCACGCCGACCTGTTTGCCAGCGACCTCGACGAAGCGACGCTGATCCGCAGCATCGATCGTCTGCTGATGTTCTATATCCGCACCGCCGATCGCCTGCAGCGGACCAGCACCTGGATGGACAACCTGGAGGGCGGCGTGGCCTACCTGCGGCAGGTGGTGCTGGAGGATAGCCTCGGCATTGGCGAGGAGCTGGAACAGGAGATGGCCCGCATCGTCGACAGCTACCAGTGCGAGTGGCAGACCACGCTCAACGATCCCCAGCGCCTGGCGCTGTTCCGTTCCTTCGTGAACAGCGACCAGCCCGACGAGGCGGTGCAGCGCCACGATCTGCGCGGTCAGCCGCAGCCGTTGCCTGCTGAAGCGTTGCCTGAAGGCGAACTCCCATCCCGGCCGTGGCAGGCGATTTGCGACCTTGACGCCATCCCGGCGCAGGCGGGGATCGGCGCCCGGTTAGGGGAGCGGCAGATTGCCCTGTTCCGGTTCGGCGATCGGGTGTATGCCCTGGACAACCGCGAGCCGGGCAGCGCGGCCAACGTGCTGTCGCGGGGGCTGTTAGGGGACGTCGGCGGGGAACCGGTGGTGATCTCCCCGCTGTACAAACAGCGGATTCGCCTGCGCGACGGCTGGCCGTGCGACGGCGGTGAACAGGCAGTGCGCGCCTGGCCGGTGAAAGTGGAAAACGGCAAAGTGTGGGTGGGCAGCCAGCAGCTGCTGGCGCGAGCGGAGGCCTCCTGATGAAGACCATCCGAACGACCTGTCCCTACTGCGGCGTAGGCTGCGGCGTGCTGGCGAGCGTGGATGACGCGGGTCAGGTGAGCGTGCGCGGCGACGATCAGCACCCGGCCAACCTCGGCCGCCTGTGCGTCAAAGGGGCGGCACTAGGGGAGACCATGGGCCTGGCGGGGCGGCTGCTGGCGCCGGAGGTGGACGGCCAGCCGGTGGCCTGGTCTCAGGCGCTGGCGGAGACCGCTTCCCGCCTGCAACAGGTTATCGACCAGCACGGTCCGCAGGCGGTGGCCTTCTACGCCTCCGGCCAGCTGTTAACGGAGGATTACTATGCCGCCAACAAGCTGATGAAGGGATTTATCGGCGCGGCGAACATCGACACCAATTCGCGGCTGTGCATGTCGTCGGCGGTGACCGGCTACAAGCGGGCCTTTGGCGCCGACGTGGTGCCCTGTAGCTATGAGGATGTGGAAAACAGCGATCTGGTGGTGCTGGTCGGCTCGAACGCCGCCTGGGCGCACCCGGTGCTGTACCAGCGTCTGGCGCAGGCGAAGCGGGATAATCCCCGGCTACAGATCGTGGCGATAGACCCCCGGCGCACCGCCACCTGCGAAATCGCCGATCGCCATCTGGCGCTGGCGCCGGGAAGCGACGGCGGGCTGTTCGTGGGGTTGCTTAACGCCCTGGCGCAGGCCGGGGCCTGCGTCGACGGTTTTCGCGACGGCCCGCAGGCGCTGGCCGCCGCCCGCGGCTGGGACGTGGCGAAAGTGGCGGCTTTTTGCGGCCTGCCCGCCGATGAGGTAGCGGGTTTCTATCGCGATTTTATCGCCGCCCCGCGGGCCATCACCCTCTACACCATGGGAATTAACCAGTCAGCCAGCGGCAGCGACAAATGTAATGCCATCATCAACGTCCATCTGGCCAGCGGAAAGTATGGCCGCCGCGGCTGCGGCCCCTTTTCGCTGACCGGTCAACCCAACGCCATGGGCGGGCGCGAAGTCGGCGGGTTGGCGACGATGCTGGCGGCGCACATGGATTTTGTGCCAGACGATCTGCAGCGGCTGGCCCGCTTTTGGGGAACCGAGCGGCTGGCGCAGACCCCGGGGCTGACCGCCGTGGAGTTGTTTGCCGCCATCGGCCGCGGCGAGGTGAAAGCGGTGTGGATCATGGGCACCAACCCGGTGGTGTCGCTCCCCGACAGCCACGCGGTGAGCCAGGCGCTGGCCGGCTGTCCGCTGGTGATCGTCTCGGATGTCGCCGCTGAGACGGATACCGGACAATTCGCCCACATTCGCTTTCCGGCGCTGGCCTGGGGCGAGAAAAATGGCACGGTCACCAACTCGGAGCGGCGCATCTCCCGTCAGCGCAGCTTCCTGCCGCCGCCGGGGGAGGCGAAAGCGGACTGGTGGATCATCGCCAGAGTAGGGCAGGCGCTGGGGTATCGCGAGGCGTTTGCCTGGCAGCATCCGCATGACGTCTTCCGCGAGCATGCGGCGCTGTCCGGTTTCGAAAACGACGGCCAGCGGGCGTTTGATATCGGCGCGCTGGCGGATCTCAGCCGCGAGGCATGGGACGCTATGGCGCCGGTACGCTGGCCGGTCAGCCGCCGCCGCGCCGCCTGGGATGTTACGCGCGGCTGGCATAGCGATGGCAGGCTGCGGATGGTGCCAGTGACGCCTCAGCCGACCCGGGCGGCAACCGATGTCTTTTATCCGCTGATCCTCAACAGCGGGCGGATCCGCGATCAGTGGCACACCATGACCCGCACCGGCGCCGTGCCGCGGCTGATGCAGCATATCGCGGAGCCGGTGGTGGAGGTGGAGCCGCAGGACGCCGTTCGCTACCAGCTTGTCGCCGGCGGGCTGGCGCGGATCTGGTCGCGCCATGGGGTGATGGTGGCGAAAGTGGCGATCAGCGAAGGCCAGCGCCCCGGCTCGCTGTTTGTCCCAATGCACTGGAACAATCAGTTCGCCCGCCAGGGGCGGGTGAATAATCTGCTGGCCGCCGTCACGGACCCGCATTCCGCCCAGCCGGAGAGTAAACAGGCGGCGGTGGCCATCGCCCCCTGGCAGCCTGCCTGGCATAGCGAACTGTTTTGTCGCGAACCGCTGCCGTTTCCTGCGGCCTGGCACTGGCGGCGGCGGGCGGCGGCGGGCGTATTGCACTACTCGCTGGCCGGGGAGGCGTCAGCCCGACAGTGGCTCAGCGTCTGGTGCGCGCAGCGCGGCTGGCAGCTGCAGATAGCAGACGGCGGCGCGGTGTGGAACCTGCTGGCGTGGCATCAGGGGAGGCTGATGCTGGGCTGGTGGAGCGATGCGCGCGAGCCGGCGGTGGATAGCGCAGGGATAAGCGCCGCCTTCGCCGCGCCGCCGTCCGATGCCGCCCGGCGCCATGCGTTGCTCAGCGGCCGACCGGACGCCGCCGCCGCGCCGCCGGGGCGGATCGTCTGCAGCTGCTTTGGGGTGGGGGAGCGGGCGATCGGCGAGGCCATCGCCAGCGGCTGCGCCAGCGTTGGGGCTTTGGGCGCCAGGCTTAAGTGCGGGACAAACTGCGGCTCCTGCGTGCCGGAGCTCAACGCGCTGCTGACGGCGCAACCGGCCCGCGCCGGGGCGTAACGGCGCGGCGGCACCTTCTGTGGTTGGGCGACTATTTGCCCAACCGGTTTCAGCATATTCCTGGAATTGTCCGCAGGGCTGCGGGAGAAGGGAAAAAACGATAAACTAAAACTATCTTCCAATTTTTTCTGCGAGCCCGCGTAAAACCTGTTGATGCCTGTGTCGTACCGTTTGCTGCCATCCCTGATCTTTCTCCTGCTGCTGCCGGGCGCTCCCGTCTGGGCGCTGACCGCCAGCGACACCGCTCTTACGCCCCAGGGAGAAGATCCCTTGCCCGATTTGGGGATCGCCCCGCAGGTCGATGACGACGCCAGACACTTTGCCGAAGTGGCGAAGAAATTCGGCGAGGCCAGCATGAGCGATAACGGACTGACGGCGGGCGAGCAGGCGCAGATGTTCGCCATCAACAAACTCGGCAATGAAGTGAGCAACCAGCTGGAGAGCTGGCTCTCGCCGTGGGGCAACGCCAATGTCGACCTGCTGGTCGATAAAGAGGGGAAGTTCACCGGCAGTAAAGGGAGCTGGTTCGTGCCATTGCAGGATAACGATCGCTACCTGACGTGGAACCAGTATTCGGTAACCCGGCGCGAGAACGATCTGGTGGGCAATATTGGGCTTGGCCAGCGCTGGCGGGTCGGCGGCTGGCTGCTGGGCTATAACTCGTTTTATGACAAGGTGCTGAGCGAAAGCCTGGCCCGCGGCAGCGTCGGCGCCGAGGCGTGGGGGGAATATCTCCGCCTGTCGGCGAACTACTATCATCCGCTGGGCGACTGGCAGCTGCGGGAGAATCAAACTCAGGAGCAGCGGATGGCCGCGGGGTATGACGTTACCGCCCAGGCGCGGCTGCCATTTTATGAGCACATCAATACCAGCGTCAGCGTCGAACAGTACTTCGGCGACAGCGTCGATCTGTTTCACACCGGCACAGGCTACCATAACCCGGTGGCCGTCTCCGTCGGGCTCAATTATACCCCGGTCCCGCTGGTCACCGTAACCGCCAAGCATAAGCAAGGGGAAAATGGCGTCAGCCAGAACAACGTTGGCCTGAAGCTCAACTACCGCTTTGGCGTGCCGCTCAAGCAGCAGCTGGCGGCGGACGAGGTGGCGTTCAGCAACTCGCTGCGCGGCAGCCGCTTCGACAGCCCGGAGCGGGATAATCTGCCGGTGGTGGAGTATCGGCAGCGCAAAAATCTGACGGTCTATCTGGCCACGCCGCCCTGGGATCTACAGTCCGGGGAGACGGTGCAGCTCAAGCTGCAGATCCATAGTCTGCACGGCATCAAGTCGCTGCACTGGCAGGGCGACACCCAGGCGCTCAGCCTGACGCCGCCGGTGGATGCCAGCAGCCCCGATGGCTGGAGCGTGATTATGCCGGTGTGGAACAGTGAACCGGGCGCCGCGAACCGCTGGCGCCTGTCGGTGGTGGTAGAGGATAAACAGGGGCAGCGCGTCTCCTCCAATGAGATCGTCCTGGCGCTGACCGAGCCGCTGGTCAAGTTCACCGCGCCTGGCGTCTCGTGGACGGACTCGCCTTAAAAAATTCGCTCCTGGTGGACCCATACCGCGGCTTCCACCCGGGATTTGAGCTTCATTTTCTTCAGCATGTGCTTGACGTGTACTTTGACGGTGCTTTCGGTGATATCCAGCCGGCGGGCGATCATTTTGTTCGGCAGCCCCTGGGCGATCAGCTTGAGGATGTCGCGCTCGCGCGGGGTCAGCTGGCTGATGTCGCGATCGGAGGTGGCGCGGTTGGCGCGCAGGCTGGCGGCCAGCACCGGGGTTAACGCTTCGCTTAATACCATCTCGCCGGCGGCGGCCTGCTGCAGCGCTTTCAGCAGATCTTCCGGCTCCATGTCTTTCAGCAGATAGCCATCGGCGCCGCGCTTGAGGGCGGTAACAACGTCCTCTTCATGGTTAGAGACGCTGAAGACCACCACCCGGCCAGACAGCGATTTCTCACGCAGTTTGTCCAGCGTCTCCAGACCGTTCATGCCCGGCATATTGAGGTCCAGCAGGATCAGATCCGGATCCAGCGACTCCGCCAGCTCGATACCTTGCGCGCCATTGCTGGCTTCGCCAATCACCTGGATGTCCGGCGCCATGCTAATCAATTGTTTCACGCCGGTGCGCAGCATCGGATGGTCGTCAATGAGAAGGATGGTTGCCCGTTCCTGTTGACTCATGGGGGTCTCCTTATTGGATGGAAAACGTTTTTTCCGGGATAAACGTGACGATCACTTCGGTCCCGCCGGTTTCCCGGCGCCGAACCTGACAGTCGCCGCGCAGGCTTTGCGCGCGATCCCGCATAATGATTAAACCGTAATGGTTACTCCGCTCGGCGTGGTCCGGCACGCCGCGGCCGTTATCCGCCACCACCAGACGGACCTGGTTATCGCGTTGTGACACCGTCACGGTCACTTCCGTCGCGCTGGCATGCTTCAGGGCGTTGCTTAACGCTTCGCGGGCGATCTGCAGCAGGTGTATGGCCTGATGCGACGGCACAAAGCGCGGCGGAAGCTGATAATCAAGTTGCACCGTAAAGCCGAAGTGGGCGCTGTACTCCTGACAGCTGGCCTCCAGCGCCGGGCGCAGGCCCGGCTCGGTCAACTGCAGGCGGAAGGTGGTTAACAGCTCCCGCAGTTGGGCCCACGAGGTATTCAGCTCGTTACGTATTTGCCCCAGCAGTTGGCGGCTCTCCGCCGGCAAGGCGTCGCCCTGCATCTGCAGGCAACTGACCTGCATCTTCATACAGGATAGCGACTGGGCGATGGAATCATGCAGCTCGCGGGCGATAGTGGCCCGCTCTTCCATAACGATCAGCTGCTGCTGTTTCTCCTGATGGCGGTCCAGCGCCAGGGTGCTGGTCAGTTGTTCAACCAACGTATCCACCAGCTGCTGCTGATCGTGGCTGAGATGACGGCCAACCGGCAGCGTCGCCAGCAGGATGCCGTACTGATTATGCGCATCCGACAGCCGCCACTTCAGCGTTGTGCCGCCATCCGGTAGCGGCGGCAGGTTGCGTGGGCAGAGGTAGCAGCCCATGTCATCACATTCATTATCCGAGTGGCAGGTAAACTCCTGATGGTTGTCTTCATCTTCCAGATCGTAGACCCGCACCTCGATATCGCGCAGCAGCGTCAGACCCTGCAGGCCGTTCAGCACCGGCGAAATGCGTTCACAGAGCGGGGCGTTGGCGTGCAGCCGGCGGTTGGCCTGCCATAAGAAGGCGAGGATCTCGTTCTTCTGTTCCAGCCCGGCGGTCTTCTCCTGCACCCGGCGCTCGAGCACGGCGTAGCTTTCCGCCAGCTCTTCCGACATGTTATTTAGCGCCATGCCGAGGGTCGCCATTTCGTTGCGTCCGCTGATGTGCGCCCGCTGGGTGAAATCACGCTGGCTCACCGCTCGCGCCATGCTCAGCAGCTGTTTCCATGGCCGCAGCAGGCGGGCGCGTAGCCAGATGATGGTGAAGATCAGCAGCAGCGCCATGCCGATGGCGAGGAGGCGATGGATCCAGACCACCCGTTCGATACGCTGCTCGGTGGTATGGTCGAATGCGGTGACCAGCTGGTCGATACGATCGACAAAGTCGGCGACATCCTGGGCGACCTCCGCCTGGTTGACCGCGCGCTGCATGCCGGGAGCCAGCGCCAGCTGCCAGTACTGCTGCAGGGCCTGCAGCTGGCGCTCCTGCCCGTCGCGGCGGGCGGAGTTTTGCAGCTCCGGACTGAAGACGGTGGCGGTCATATCATCGACCAGCTTTTGGTCGTGTTCATTCAGCGGGATCGCCGCCAGCAGCCGGTAGCTCTGCATGCGTAATGACCCGGCTTTGTTAATGGCGTGCGCGCTGCCCTGCACGCCGTTGACCAGGCGCGCGGAGATCGCCATACCGGCGACGCCAGTAAGGGTGGCAAGCAGGACGATCAACGCCAGTTGATTGACCAGCGTCAGCGGGGTAAAAAGACGTTTTAACATGGAATGCGTGGCTCCTGACCGGTCGTGTCCCCGGGAGTGGCGCTTATTCTCGGCTATCCCCTGGAGTATACCCATACCCACAAAGAGTTACTCCTTAATTGTCGGTGGTAGGCGCCGTTGGGAGAGGGGTTAGACGCATCCCGGCAGCCGTGTGAAAAACCACACTTTTTTTCCCACCATTCTCTACTCACTTCGGAGCATGGTTTATTTTCGCACAAATTAGCGCGCGCTTTTCCTTTGATTTATATCAACTTACCGCCCGGGGCAACCCCTAAGGTAGCGGCAGGAAAAATGAATAATCAGAGGTATCTATGAGTCAATCTTCCCTCCCGGAGAAGGCTAACCGCTCGGTCATTACCGACTGGCGGCCTGAAGATCCTGAATTCTGGCAACAGCGCGGCCACCATGTGGCGAGCCGCAATTTATGGATCTCCGTTCCCTGTCTGTTACTGGCGTTCTGCGTGTGGATGTTGTTCAGCGCCGTTGCCGTTAACCTCAACAAAGTGGGCTTTCAGTTTACGACCGATCAGCTGTTTATGCTGACCGCGCTGCCGGCGCTGTCAGGCGCTTTGTTGCGCGTGCCTTACGCTTTCATGGTACCGCTGTTCGGCGGCCGCCGCTGGACGGCGTTCAGTACCGGGATCATGATTGTGCCGTGCGTGTGGCTGGGCTTTGCGGTCCAGGATACCTCCACGCCGTTTAGCGTCTTCGTGATCATCTCTCTGCTGTGCGGCTTCGCCGGGGCCAACTTCGCCTCCAGTATGGCCAATATCAGCTTCTTCTTCCCGAAAGCGAAGCAGGGCGGGGCGCTGGGCGTCAACGGCGGCCTTGGTAATATGGGCGTCAGCGTGATGCAGCTGGTCGCGCCGCTGGTGGTGTCGGTCTCGGTGTTTGCCATTTTTGGCGGGACCGGCAGCGAGCAGCCGGACGGCTCAATGCTGTATCTGGAAAACGCCGCGTGGATCTGGGTACCTTTCCTGATTATTTTCACCCTGGCGGCGTGGTTTTTTATGAACGACCTGTCCGCTTCTAAAGCCTCGCTGAGCGAACAGCTGCCGGTGCTCAAACGCCTGCACCTGTGGATCATGGCGCTGCTCTATCTGGCGACCTTCGGCTCCTTTATCGGTTTCTCCGCCGGTTTCGCCATGCTGTCAAAGACCCAGTTCCCGGACGTGCAGATCCTGCACTACGCCTTCTTCGGTCCGTTTATTGGCGCGCTGGCGCGTTCGATGGGCGGGGCGATCTCCGACCGTCTCGGCGGTACCCGCGTGACGCTGGTCAACTTTGTGGTGATGGCTGTCTTCTGTGCGCTGCTGTTCCTGACCCTGCCGACCAACGGCCAGGGCGGTAACTTCATCGCCTTCTTCGCGGTGTTTATGGTGCTGTTCCTGACCGCCGGGCTGGGGAGCGCCTCCACCTTCCAGATGATCTCCGTGATCTTCCGTAAGCTGACCATGGACCGGGTGAAGGCTCAGGGCGGCAGCGAAGCCCAGGCGATGCGCGAGGCGGCGACCGATACCGCGGCGGCGCTGGGCTTTATCTCCGCCATTGGCGCCATCGGCGGCTTCTTTATTCCGAAGGCGTTCGGTATCTCGCTGGATCTGACCGGCTCGCCGGCCGGCGCGATGAAAGTCTTCCTGATCTTCTATATCGCCTGCGTGATCATCACCTGGGCGGTATACGGCCGTAAGCGTCAGTAATTCGCTATCGTCGATGTTGCTTCGTAAAGGCGTACTCCCGAAGGAGGCGCCTTTTTTAACCGGCCTATTTAGTTACAACATACTAATGGGTGATTGTATGCGTATTGGCCACTGAGCCGGGAAGGGACGGCTTGGCAGCGTCACTGCTCTACCCCTTAATACCTCCCTGGTGAACAATTCCGCGCTTGGCGACCCATTTTTCGATAAAAACCATTAAAAAAACATGCAGTTAAAAAATCGAGGCTCCTACCACCTTGGTGGTAAATGCCAATTTCCGCCGCGCTAACAAGCCAGTCCGTATTGATCGCTATCAATTCCCGTCCGCTTTCATAGCGTTACCTTCGCTGCAAATCCAGCAATGTCGATTTATCAGAGAGCCGTCAGGCTCCATATCAGGAGAAACCCGATGAGTAAATTCCTGGACCGGTTTCGCTACTTCAAACAGAAGGGTGAAACCTTTGCCGATGGGCACGGCCAGCTTCTAAACACCAACCGGGACTGGGAGGATGGATACCGTCAACGTTGGCAGCATGACAAAATTGTGCGTTCCACTCACGGTGTCAACTGCACCGGTTCATGCAGCTGGAAGATTTATGTCAAAAACGGACTGGTGACCTGGGAAACCCAGCAAACGGACTATCCGCGCACCCGTCCGGACCTGCCAAACCACGAACCACGCGGCTGCCCGCGCGGCGCCAGCTACTCCTGGTATCTCTACAGCGCGAACCGCCTGAAATACCCGTTGATGCGCAAACGCCTGATGAAGATGTGGCGGGAAGCGAAGGTCCAGCATAGCGATCCGGTTGAGGCATGGGCCTCGATTATCGAAGACGCCGACAAAGCGAAAAGCTTCAAGCAGGCTCGCGGTCGCGGCGGGTTTGTCCGCTCCTCCTGGCAGGAAGTGAATGAGCTGATTGCCGCCTCCAACGTTTATACCGTGAAAACTTACGGTCCGGATCGCGTGGCCGGCTTCTCGCCGATCCCGGCGATGTCGATGGTCTCCTACGCCTCCGGCGCTCGTTACCTGTCGCTGATCGGCGGTACCTGCCTGAGCTTCTACGACTGGTACTGCGACCTGCCGCCGGCCTCGCCGATGACCTGGGGCGAGCAGACCGACGTGCCGGAATCCGCCGACTGGTACAACTCCAGCTATATCATCGCCTGGGGCTCCAACGTGCCGCAGACCCGTACCCCGGATGCGCACTTCTTTACCGAAGTTCGCTATAAAGGGACCAAAACTGTCGCCATCACCCCGGACTACGCCGAAATCGCCAAGCTCTGCGATCTGTGGCTGGCGCCGAAGCAGGGTACCGATGCCGCGATGGCGCTGGCGATGGGCCACGTGATGCTGCGTGAGTTCCATCTTGATAAGCCGAGCCAGTACTTCACCGATTACGTGCGTCGCTACACCGACATGCCGATGCTGGTGATGCTTGAGGAGCGCGACGGCTATTACGCCGCCGGCCGCACGCTGCGCGCGTCCGACCTCGTGGATTCCCTTGGTCAGGAGAAGAATCCGGAATGGAAAACCGTCGCCTTTGATGAGAAGGGCGATCTGACCGTGCCGAACGGTTCCCTCGGATTCCGCTGGGGCGACAAAGGCAAATGGAACCTCGAACAGCGCGACGGTAAAACCGGCGAAGAGATTGAGCTGCGTCTGAGCCTGCTGGGCAGTCATGACGAGGTCGCGGACGTCGGCTTCCCGTACTTCGGCGGCGAAGGTTCTGAACACTTCAATAAAGTCGCGCTTGAAAACATTCTGCTGCACAAACTGCCGGTTAAACGCCTGCAGCTGGCCGACGGCTCCACCGCCCTGGTGACCACCGTGTACGACCTGACCATGGCCAACTATGGCCTGGAGCGCGGTCTGAACGATGACAACTGCGCCGCCAGCTATGATGAAGTGAAAGCCTACACTCCGGCCTGGGCGGAGAAAATTACCGGCGTCTCCCGCGCGCATATTATCCGTACCGCCCGCGAGTTTGCCGATAACGCCGATAAAACCCATGGTCGTTCGATGATTATCGTCGGGGCGGGTCTCAACCACTGGTTCCACCTCGACATGAACTACCGCGGTCTGATCAACATGCTGATCTTCTGCGGTTGCGTCGGCCAGAGCGGCGGCGGTTGGGCGCACTATGTGGGCCAGGAAAAACTGCGTCCGCAGACCGGCTGGCAGCCGCTGGCGTTCGCCCTTGACTGGCAACGCCCGGCACGTCATATGAACAGCACCTCGTACTTCTATAACCACTCCAGCCAGTGGCGCTATGAAAGCGTGACCGCGCAGGAGCTGCTCTCGCCGATGGCGGATAAATCCCGCTACAGCGGCCATCTGATCGACTTCAACGTCCGCGCCGAGCGGATGGGCTGGCTGCCGTCGGCGCCGCAGCTGGGCGTAAACCCGCTGCGCATCGCCGATGAGGCGAAAAAAGCGGGCATGACGCCGGTGGATTACACCGTCAAATCTCTGAAGGAGGGATCGATTCGCTTTGCGGCAGAGCAGCCGGAAAACGGAAAAAACCATCCGCGTAACCTGTTTATCTGGCGTTCCAACCTGCTGGGCTCCTCCGGTAAAGGTCATGAGTACATGCTCAAGTACCTGCTGGGTACGGAGAACGGCATTCAGGGTAAAGACCTTGGCAAGCAGGGCGGCGTGAAGCCGGAAGAAGTCGAATGGCGCGATAACGGCCTCGACGGCAAACTGGACCTGGTGGTGACCCTCGACTTCCGTCTGTCGAGCACCTGTCTCTACTCCGATATCGTGCTGCCGACCGCCACCTGGTACGAAAAAGACGACATGAATACCTCGGATATGCATCCGTTTATTCATCCGCTGTCGGCGGCCGTTGACCCGGCCTGGGAATCGAAGAGCGACTGGGATATCTACAAAGGTATCGCGAAGAAATTCTCTGAAGTGTGCGTGGGCCACCTCGGTAAAGAAACCGACGTCGTTACGCTGCCGATCCAGCATGATTCCGCCGCGGAAATGGCGCAGCCGCTGGACGTCAAAGACTGGAAGAAGGGCGAATGTGACCTGATTCCGGGGAAAACCGCCCCGCATATTATTCCGGTCGAGCGTGATTACCCGGCGACTTATGAGCGCTTCACCTCCATTGGCCCGCTGCTGGAAACCATCGGCAACGGCGGGAAAGGCATCGCCTGGAATACCCAGAGCGAAATGGACCTGCTGCGTAAGCTCAACTACACCAAGGCCGAAGGCCCGGCGAAAGGTCAGCCGAAGCTGGAAACGGCCATCGACGCCGCGGAGATGATCCTCACCCTGGCGCCGGAAACGAACGGTCAGGTGGCGGTGAAGGCGTGGAAAGCGCTGAGCGAAATCACCGGCCGCGAACACGCGCACCTGGCGCTGAACAAAGAAGACGAGAAGATCCGTTTCCGCGATATTCAGGCGCAGCCGCGGAAAATCATCTCCAGCCCGACCTGGTCCGGGCTGGAAGACGAACACGTCTCCTATAACGCCGGATACACCAACGTTCACGAGCTGATCCCATGGCGTACCCTGTCCGGTCGTCAGTCGCTGTATCAGGATCACCAGTGGATGCGCGACTTTGGCGAGAGCCTGCTGGTTTATCGTCCGCCGATTGACACCCGCTCGGTGAAAGCGGTGATGGGCGAGAAGTCCAACGGCAACCCGGAGAAGGCGCTGAACTTCCTGACGCCGCACCAGAAATGGGGTATCCACTCGACTTACAGCGATAACCTGCTGATGCTGACCCTGTCACGCGGCGGTCCGATCGTCTGGATGAGCGAGGCGGATGCGAAAGATCTGGGTATCGAAGATAACGACTGGATCGAAGTGTTCAACGCCAACGGCGCCCTGACGGCGCGCGCGGTGGTGAGCCAGCGCGTGCCGGCCGGGATGACCATGATGTACCACGCGCAGGAACGCATCGTGAACCTGCCTGGCTCTGAAGTCACCGGCCAGCGCGGCGGGATCCATAACTCGGTTACCCGTATTACGCCGAAACCGACCCATATGATCGGCGGCTATGGCCATCTGGCCTATGGCTTTAACTACTACGGCACCGTCGGCTCCAACCGCGATGAGTTTGTGGTGGTACGTAAGATGAAGAACATTAACTGGTTAGACGGCGAAGGCAATGACCAGGTACAGGAGAGCGTAAAATGAAAATTCGTTCACAAGTCGGCATGGTGCTGAATCTCGATAAATGCATCGGCTGCCACACCTGCTCGGTAACCTGTAAAAACGTCTGGACCAGCCGGGAAGGGATGGAGTACGCCTGGTTCAATAACGTGGAGAGTAAGCCTGGCGTTGGTTTTCCGAACGACTGGGAAAACCAGGAGAAATGGAAGGGCGGCTGGATCCGCAAAATCAACGGCAAGCTGCAGCCGCGTATGGGCAACCGCGCGATGCTGTTAGGTAAAATCTTCGCGAACCCGCATCTGCCGGGCATCGATGATTACTACGAGCCGTTCGATTACGACTACCAGAACCTGCATAACGCCCCGGAGAGTAAACACCAGCCGATCGCCCGTCCGCGATCGCTGATCACCGGCCAGCGGATGGACAAGATCACCAGCGGTCCGAACTGGGAAGAGATCCTCGGCGGCGAGTTTGAAAAGCGCGCCAAAGACCAGAACTTCGACAACATGCAGAAGGCGATGTACGGCCAGTTCGAGAACACCTTCATGATGTATCTGCCGCGCCTGTGCGAGCACTGCCTGAATCCGGCGTGCGTCGCAACCTGCCCGAGCGGCGCCATCTATAAGCGTGAAGAAGACGGCATCGTGCTGATCGACCAGGACAAGTGCCGCGGCTGGCGGATGTGCATCACCGGCTGCCCGTACAAGAAGATCTACTTCAACTGGAAGAGTGGGAAATCTGAGAAGTGCATCTTCTGCTACCCGCGTATTGAATCCGGAATGCCGACGGTATGCTCCGAAACCTGCGTGGGCCGAATCCGCTACCTCGGCGTCCTGCTGTATGACGCGGACGCGATCGAAAATGCCGCCAGCACCGAGAACGAGAAAGATCTCTATCAGCGTCAACTGGACGTGTTCCTCGATCCGAACGACCCGAAAGTGATTGAGCAGGCGCTGAAAGATGGCGTACCGCAGGGCGTGATTGAAGCCGCGCAGCAGTCGCCGGTCTGGAAAATGGCGATGGACTGGAAGCTGGCCCTGCCGCTGCACCCGGAATATCGCACCCTGCCGATGGTTTGGTACGTGCCGCCGCTGTCGCCGATTCAGTCCGCCGCCGATGCCGGCGAACTGGGCAGCAACGGGATCCTGCCGGACGTGGAAAGCCTGCGTATTCCGGTGCAGTATCTGGCGAACCTGCTGACCGCCGGCGATACCCAACCGGTCCTGTTGGCCCTGAAGCGGATGCTGGCGATGCGTCACTATAAGCGGGCTGAAACCGTTGACGGCGTTGTCGATACCCGCGCGCTGGAAGAGGTGGGCTTAAGCGAAGCGCAGGCTCAGGAGATGTACCGCTACCTGGCGATCGCCAACTACGAAGATCGTTTCGTGGTGCCGAGCAGCCATCGTGAACAGGCGCGGGAAGCGTTTCCGGAGAAAAATGGCTGCGGCTTTAGCTTTGGCGACGGCTGCCACGGCTCTGACAGCCAGTTCAACCTGTTCAACAGCCGTCGCATCGACGCCATCGACGTGACCAGCAAAACGGAGCCGCACGCATGATTGAACTTGTGATTGTGTCGCGTTTGCTCGAATACCCTGACGCTGCCTTATGGCAGCATCAGCAGGAGATGTTCGAGGCGCTCGCGTCATCGGAGAAACTCGGCAAAGAAGATGCTCACGCGCTGGGCGTTTTTCTGCGCGATCTGCTGGCTCAGGATCCGCTGGATGCTCAGGCGGCCTACAGCGAACTGTTTGATCGCGGCCGGGCCACCTCGCTGCTGTTGTTTGAACACGTGCACGGCGAATCCCGCGATCGCGGGCAGGCGATGGTTGACCTGATGGCGCAGTATGAGCGCCACGGTCTGCTGCTCGATAGCCATGAGCTGCCGGATCATCTGCCGCTGTATCTGGAGTATCTGGCGCAGCTGCCGGAAGAGGAAGCGCTTGGCGGCCTGCGGGACGTTGCGCCGATCCTCGGCCTGCTCAGCGCGCGCCTGCAGCAGCGCGAGAGCCGCTATGCGGTGCTGTTCGAGCTGCTGCTGAAGCTGGCCAACACTCAGGTCGACAGCCAGAAGGTGGCGGAGAAGATTGCCGACGAAGCCCGCGACGATACGCCGCAGGCGCTGGACGCAGTCTGGGAAGAAGAACAGGTTAAATTCTTTGCCGACCAGGGCTGCGGCGAGTCGGAGATTTCCGCTCACCAGCGTCGTTTTGCCGGAGCCGTGGCCCCGCAATATCTGAATATCTCTAACGGAGGACAGCAATAATGCACTTCCTGAATATGTTCTTCTTTGACATTTATCCGTACATTGCGGGCTCGGTGTTTCTGATCGGCAGTTGGCTGCGCTATGACTACGGTCAGTACACCTGGCGCGCGGCCTCCAGCCAGATGCTGGACCGTAAAGGGATGAATCTGGCGTCGAACCTGTTTCATATCGGCATCCTCGGCATTTTCGCCGGCCACTTCCTCGGCATGCTGACGCCGCACTGGATGTATGAATCCTTCCTGCCGATCGACGTCAAGCAGAAGATGGCGATGATCGCCGGCGGCGCCTGCGGCGTGATGACCCTGGTGGGCGGTTTACTGCTGCTCAAGCGTCGTCTGCTCAGCCCGCGCGTTCGCGCCACCACCACCGGCGCGGATATTCTGATCCTCTCCCTGTTGATGGTGCAGTGTGCGTTGGGCCTGCTGACGATCCCGTTCTCAGCCCAGCATATGGACGGCAGCGAAATGATGAAGCTGGTCGGCTGGGCGCAGTCGGTGGTCACCTTCCACGGCGGTGCGTCGCAGCACCTGGATGGCGTGGCGTTTATCTTCCGCGTCCACCTGGTGCTGGGTATGACCCTGTTCCTGCTGTTCCCGTTCTCCCGTCTGGTTCATATCTGGAGCGCGCCGGTAGAGTACCTGACGCGCAAATACCAGATTGTTCGCGCCCGTCGCTAACTGGCCCGCGTCTGCTGACTGACCCCGCTCTGGCGGGGTTTTTTTTCGCCCCAGCCGAGGTTATTCCCCGCGGCGGCAAACAGAATCAGCATCCCGCCGCACCACTGCACAGGAGTTAACGCATGGTGGAAGACCAGATAGTCGACCCCCATCGCCACCAGTGGATAAATAAAGGAGAGTGAACCGGTAATGGGCGTTGGCAGCTTCTGTATCGCGCTATATAAAAGCTGATACATGATCCCGGTATGGACGACGCCGAGGATCAGCAGATAGCGCCAGGGAAAGCTGGCAGAAAACGCGGGCATTTGCACCAGCGGCAGCAGCATCACGACGCCGACCAGCACCTGAATAAAGGCGATATGCTGAGCAGGGAGCGGATGCAGTTTGCGGGCGATAATGGCGGTCAGAGCATAGAAAAATGCTGCGCCTAATGCCAGCAAAACGCCGGTCGCGAGACTATCGCCGTGCGCCGGGGCAAGCTCGCTTGACAGCAGGATCACCACGCCGCCGAAGGCCAGCAGTAACCATCCCCATTTTACGGCGCTGACTCGCTCCCCCAGCACCATGCCCATCAGTACCAGCATAAACGGCTGGGTGTTGTAGACCACCGTGGCCATGCCAATTGAAATACGCGAGTAGGCGGCAAAAAGCAGCAGCCAGTTGATGACCAGCGCAATGCCGCCAAGCACCGCGAGGGCGAGGGTGAAGCGCGTGAGACGACTGAAGGGTTGGCGGCTGAGAACGATAAACAGCAGCAGGGTGAGCGCGCCAATCAGGCAGCGCCAGAACACCACATCAATTACCGGCAAACCAGAGAGCAGCACGAACGCGCCGATCGAGCCAGAAATTATCATCGCCAGGCTCATTTGCCAGACGCCGCGGGTAAGTTGCATATTTCACCTCCAGAAGTTTTCCATTATTGTGCGAAAAATCCTGACAGCCTGACATGGCTGAATTAAGGTAAGCAGGGGGAAATTCCTTTCATAATTAGGTAAAAACCATGAATGACTTACTTGATGAAATTGACCGGGCGATACTCGCTTGCCTGACTCAGGACGCCAGAGTCTCGTTGAAGGTATTGAGCGCGCGGGTGGGGCTGACCTCGCCGAGCACAGCCGAGCGGGTGAAGCGCCTGGAGGAGCGGGGGGTGATCCAGGGCTATGGGGCGCGGGTGAATCTTGCCGCGCTGGGCTACAGCCTGCAGGCGCTGGTGCGGGTCCGGCCGCTGCCTGGTCTGCTGCAGAAGGTGGATAAATATATCCAGGCGATGCCGGAGTGCATCGAAAGTGACAAAGTGACCGGAGAGGATTGTTTCGTGATGCGACTGGTGGTGCGTGATATTGCCCAACTGGATACGCTGCTTGACGGCCTGGCTGAATTTGCTCAGTGCAATACCTCGGTGGTGAAAAGTTCGCCGGTGAAGAGACGACTGCCCCCGCTGTGAGTTTCCCGGAGGCGGCGCGGCGCACCAGTCCGGGGCGCCGGTCGGCACCACCTGTAGCCTCGCTAAGCGAAGCGCGAGCGAGGAGGTAGCAGTACAGGTGGTTGCAGAGAGCGCGAGAATGGTGGGGGAAGGATAACTCGGCGCTAAAGCGCCTCGCCCTTCGGGCCGTTGCCTGCGGCAACGTTCTCTCGCTACGCTCGAGTCGAACCTTGGTCGAAACTTCTCATCCTCCCCCGTAGGGGAGAATATAGCATGTAGCCTCGCTAAGCGAAGCGCGAGCGAGGAGATAGCAGCACAGGTGGCTGAAGAGAGTGCAACAGTAGTGGGGGAAGGATGACTCGGCGCTAAAGCGCCTCGCCCTTCGGGCCGTTGCTTGCGGCAACGTTCTCTCGCTACGCTCGAGTCGAACCTTAGTCGAAGCTTCTCATCCTTCCCCGTGGGGCAGAATATAGAGTATCGCAAGTGAAGTAAGTTGGGTAATACATGAAGAGATGGTGGTGGGGGAAGGATTCGAACCTTCGAAGTCGATGACGGCAGATTTACAGTCTGCTCCCTTTGGCCGCTCGGGAACCCCACCAGGGGTAAAATCAAATTGTAGGCTATTCAGCAAAGTGAATGGTGGTGGGGGAAGGATAACTCGTCGCTATCGCTCCTCGCCCTTCGGGCCGTTGCCTGCGGCAACGTTCTCTCGCTGGCGCTCGAGTCGAACCTTAGTCGAAGGTTCTTACCCTTCCCGCTAAGTGCAAACATCGTTTACGCCTGCCGGGAAAACCCTATCACTGTAGTGAATAATGGTGGTGGGGGAAGGATTCGAACCTTCGAAGTCGATGACGGCAGATTTACAGTCTGCTCCCTTTGGCCGCTCGGGAACCCCACCACGGGGTAATGCTTAGTACTGGCCTGCTTCCTTCTCGGGAAGCGGGGCGCATCATACCAAATGATGCGCCCCTGTAAAGCATTCCTTTGACAAAAATAAACTGGTTGCCTGATTTTTACCCGTAACGCCGGAAAGCTAACCAATTCATTTCTCAGTCGATTAAAGAATAATCGTCCGGTTACCGTAGACGAAGACGCGCTGCGCCAGGACCTGATACAGCGCCCGGCTCAATACGTTTTTTTCGACATCGCGCCCGGCACGCATCATATCTTCTGCGGTATAAGTATGATCGACGTGAATGACGTCCTGCATAATGATGGGACCTTCGTCCAGGTTATCATTCACGTAGTGGGCGGTGGCGCCGATGATCTTCACACCGCGCTCATAGGCCTGATGATACGGACGCGCGCCGATAAACGCCGGCAGGAACGAGTGGTGAATATTAATGATCTTGTTCGGGAAACGAGCGACAAATTCCGGCGTAAGAACGCGCATATACTTGGCCAGCACCACGTAATCCGGTTCGTGGGCGGCAATCGCGTCGCCCATCTGCTTGTCGTGCTCTTCGCGGCTCAGCCCTTCATGGCTGACCAGTTCAAACGGGATGCCAAAACGTTCCACCAGCGGGCGCAGGGTGTCATGGTTGCCAATAACCGCGGCAATGTCGACATCCAGCCCGCCGTAGTTGGCTTTCATCAGCAGATCGCCGAGGCAGTGCGCCTCTTTCGTCACCAGAATCACTACCCGGCGGCGGCCTGCCGGATTGAGTTCACGAATCGAGCCTTCCGGCAGGGCGCTGTCCAGATCGGCCAGCAGAATAGCGTCGTTGAAGATGCCTTCCAGTTCGGTGCGCATAAAGAAACGACCGGTACGGTGGTCAACAAATTCGTTGTTCTGCACAATGTTAAGTTCGTGCTTGTAGCAGATATTGGTGATACGCGCGATGAGGCCTTTCTGATCAGGGCAAATAGTGCGTAGTACTTTACGTTGTAATGAATGCATCGCGAGGAAAATCCTGTAGTGTTTGCAAGCGCTGCGGTAGCGTTACTGGCCGCAGCATTTTTTAAATTTTTTACCTGAACCGCAAGGGCAGGGGTCGTTACGGCCAATCAGCGGCCGTGTCCCGTCGATATAGTACCACTGTCCATTTTCTTTTAAGAATCTGGAACGTTCAATAATGGCGCCCGGGCGGTTATTGTCATTAAAGCGGGCGATAAAGCTGACAAAGCCTTCATTGGCGGCTCGTCCATCATCGCTGGCGAACAGGGTTAAACCCAGCCATTCGGTGTGGGCAAAGCCTTTCTCCAGTTCGGCGCGAAACTGCTGCGCCTGACAGGACGGATGCCAGGTTTTGATCAGATAGTCGGCATCTTTCATGACGAACGCGCTGTAACGGGAGCGCATAAGCTGTGACGGGCCTGGCGCAAGCTCAGCGCCGGACAGATATCGCTGGCAACATGAGCTATACTCCAGTGCGCTGCCACAGGGGCATAATTGCGACAAAATTGCCTCCATGGAAGAAAGAGTAACGGCGCTTCTACGCCAAAGGGCTTTATGTTAACTGAGCCGTGACAATGTTGCCACGCTCAGAGTGGAAGGATAGTTATCAGTACTAATGAGAAAGCTTAAAATTGGTCTGGCGTTAGGTGCGGGCGCCGCCCGCGGATGGTCGCATATTGGCGTCATCAACGCCCTCCAGCAGGCCGGCATTGAGATTGATATCGTGGCCGGTTGCTCTATCGGTTCGCTGGTAGGGGCGGCGTATGCCTGTAACCGACTCCCGGCCCTTGAGTCCTGGGTCTGCTCTTTCAGTAACTGGGACGTTCTGAAACTGATGGACCTCTCCTGGCGCCGCGGTGGACTACTGCGGGGTGAAAAGGTGTTCAATCATTATCGCCGCATCATGCCCGTGACCGATATCGAACACTGCGAACGGCGATTTGCCGCCGTCGCGACAAATTTAAGCACTGGCCGGGAGCTGTGGTTTACCGAAGGCGATCTGCACTTAGCGATTCGAGCCTCCTGCAGTATGCCGGGGTTAATGTCGCCGGTCAGGCATAACGGTTACTGGCTGGTCGATGGCGCGGTGGTCAATCCGGTTCCCGTATCGCTTACGCGGGCAATGGGGGCGGATATCGTGATTGCCGTGGATTTGCAACATGATGCCCACCTTATGCAGCAGGATTTATTCTCCCTCGAAACGCCGCGGCGGGAAGCCGAAGCGAAGGAGGGGCCATGGCATACTCGTCTGCGCGCACGCTTGACGCAAATGAGTTCCCGCCGTACGGCCGTGACGCCGACGGCGATGGAGATCATGACCACCTCTATCCAGGTCCTGGAGAACCGTCTTAAACGCAATCGTATGGCGGGTGACCCGCCGGATATCCTGTTGCAACCGTACTGTCCGCAAGTCTCGACGCTTGATTTCCATCGCGCCGGCGAGGCGATTACCGCAGGGCAGTTGGCGGTAGAAAAGAAAATGGATGAATTATTACCCTTAGTGCGTACCGCGATTTAACGCACGAGTACCTGACTTAAGCAAATTCTGACAGGCGATAGTGAGAATAGCGTGCCACTATTGAATTATCGTCAGCCAGGGGAGATATCATGACGCAGCCATTGGCGGGAAAACAGATTCTGATAGTTGAAGACGAACCCGTTTTCCGCTCACTCTTGCATGGATGGCTGACCTCGCTGGGAGCAACAACCTTCCAGGCGGAAGATGGCAAGGATGCCCTGCATAAAATGACGGAGGTGCATCCGGACCTGATGATTTGCGACATTTCGATGCCGAGAATGAACGGTCTGGAGCTGGTGGAGACGTTGCGTAATCGCGGCGAGCAGCTACCGATCCTGATGATTTCCGCTACCGAAAACATGGCCGATATAGCCAAAGCGTTGCGGCTTGGCGTTCAGGACGTGTTGTTAAAGCCAGTAAAAGATTTCGATCGCCTGCGCGAAACCGTTTATGCCTGCCTCTATCCTGCGATGTTCAGTTCACGGGTGGAAGAGGAAGAGCGTTTATTTGAGGACTGGGACGCGCTGGTCAGTAATCCCACTGCGGCTTCACGATTACTGCAGGAATTACAGCCGCCGGTGCAACAGGAAATGTCGCACTGCCGCATTCATTATCGCCAGCTGGTGTCGGCGGATAAACCCGGTCTGGTACTCGATATCGCGCCGCTCTCGGACAATGATTTGGCCTTCTATTGTCTGGATGTCACACGGGCAGGAGATAATGGCGTCCTGGCCGCTTTATTATTGCGCGCGTTGTTCAATGGCTTGCTACAGGAGCAGCTGGCGCATCAGGGACAACGGCTACCAGAAATGGGGAGTCTGCTAAAACAGGTGAATCAGCTCCTGCGTCAGGCAAACCTTCCCGGCCAGTTTCCTTTGTTAGTGGGGTATTACCACAGCGGACTGAAAAATTTAATTCTGGTGTCGGCGGGACTTAATGGCACGCTGAATACCGGTGAGCATCAAATTCAGATTAGCAATGGCGTTCCTTTAGGCACCCTGGGTGATGCTTACCTTAATCAAATTAGTCAACGCTGTACCTCATGGCAGTGCCAAATTTGGGGGGCGGGAGGCCGTTTACGCTTAATGTTGTCTGCGGAGTGAGCAATTGCGTTTATATCTAAGCAGACGGGATTACCCGTTGTCCTTTAGCGGTGGTAACATCGAGCAGTTTTATGCGTAAAAGTCCTAATTCGAGGCTATCGGAAGCTTTTCAGACCAGTGAATACGCGGTTGACTGATATACTCGACACGTTATTTGTAACGAGAAGTTTAAAAAACAAACAGTCCAGGAGATTTCAATGGCTGCCCTTAATTCTAAAGTCAGAAAAGCGGTTATCCCGGTTGCGGGATTAGGCACCAGGATGCTGCCGGCCACCAAAGCGATTCCAAAAGAAATGCTGCCGCTGGTAGATAAGCCGTTAATTCAGTATGTTGTTAATGAATGTATCGCTGCAGGAATTACTGAAATTGTTCTGGTAACGCACTCGTCCAAAAACTCTATCGAAAACCATTTCGATACCAGTTTTGAGCTGGAAGCGATGCTGGAAAAACGTGTGAAACGCCAGCTGCTGGAAGAAGTGCAGTCTATTTGTCCGCCGCACGTAACCATTATGCAAGTTCGTCAGGGCCTGGCAAAAGGTCTGGGACACGCGGTACTTTGCGCCCATCCGGTGGTGGGTGATGAGCCGGTCGCAGTTATTCTGCCAGACGTTATTCTGGATGAATATGAATCCGATCTGAGCCGCGATAACCTCGCAGAGATGATCTCTCGTTTCGATGAGACCGGCGCCAGCCAGATTATGGTTGAGCCTGTCGACGACGTGACCGCTTACGGTGTCGTTGACTGCAAAGGTGAATCTCTCAAGCCGGGAGAAAGCGTGCCGATGGTAGGCGTGGTCGAGAAGCCAAAAGCTGACGTCGCGCCGTCCAACCTGGCGGTGGTGGGGCGCTATGTCCTCAGCGCCGATATCTGGCCGCTGCTGGCGAAGACTCCTCCGGGTGCCGGTGATGAAATTCAGCTGACTGACGCGATTGATATGCTGATCGAAAAAGAGACGGTCGAAGCTTATCATATGAAAGGCAAGAGCCATGACTGCGGTAATAAGCTTGGCTACATGCAGGCGTTCGTCGAATATGGTATTCGCCACAAAACGCTGGGTGACGATTTTAAAGCCTGGCTGGAAACCGCGGTTGCTAAGTAATCCGCAGCGCTGCTGAAAGCACAAAACCGGGAGTCGCAGATGCGCTCCCGGTTTTTTATATCGGCCCCTGGGGGCAAAAAAAATCCCGCCGCAGCGGGATTTTTTATATCGTAACAACGGAGATTAGATCAGGAAATCGTCCAGTGATTTACCTTGCTCATCCATTGCTTTTTTGATCACCGCCGGGGTACGGCCCTGGCCGGTCCAGGTTTTGGTTTCGCCGTTTTCGTCGACATAGCTGTATTTAGCCGGACGTGCAGCACGCTTGGTTTTGGTACCGGCTTTAACGGCTGCCATGGTGCTCAGCAGTTCATTCGGATCAATACCGTCAGCGATCAGCATTTCACGATATTGCTGCAGCTTACGCGTACGTTCTTCAATTTCTGCCGCGGCGGCGTTTTCTTCTTCACGGCGCTCGTTAACAACGACTTCTAATTTTTCCAGCATTTCTTCGAGCGTTTCCAGGGTGCATTCTCTTGCCTGCGCACGAAGAGTACGGATGTTGTTCAAAATTTTAAGTGCTTCGCTCATTGTAGTAATCTCAAACTTATATTGTGGGGTGGTTTGTTGAACTAATAATAGAGCGATAAAATGCGTTGTGCAATAGGGGGGAATGTAAGGAATTCAAAATTACTGGTTATTTGTCGCGAGAATTAATTAATTTAAGTTAAAATTCCCGTGCCGCTTCACATCTTTCATCCTTATAGCGATGAGCAGAAGGTAAGCTAAAACACTGAGACGGTATGCTTTTTCTGAGGTTCGGTGAGAAAAATTATCCTTTACATGGGTAAATAACCCTCGTCAGTATTAGCGCATTTTTGGTTATGAGGCTTAATATAAAACAACGCGCGGCGCCGCTTATAGCCCCATAGGTAACCGCCCTATAAGCACGAAAAGACAATGGTTACCCCGCCAGTAGCGTAACGAGGCGTACAAATAATGGCCCTGAAAATTCAATTCATCCTCTTAATCCTTTGGCTTTGCAGGCTCTTCAGCTGCGATACAATACCCCTGTCGAATGGGCGGCTGTACGCATAAAATATGGTACAATCGCCGCCGCGATAAAACACTTTGATTGGGGTCACGCAGCCGATGGCACAACTTTATTTCTACTACTCTGCAATGAATGCAGGTAAGTCGACCGCTCTGTTGCAATCTTCGTACAATTACCAGGAGCGGGGGATGCGTACCGTCGTTTATACCGCTGAGATTGATGACCGCTTTGGCGCCGGAAAAGTCAGCTCGCGTATCGGTCTCTCCTCGCCGGCCCGATTGTATAATCCACAGACGTCGCTATTTAACGATATTGCCGCAGAGCACAAGCTAAAGCCGATTCACTGCGTGCTGGTGGATGAAAGCCAGTTTCTGACGCGCGAGCAGGTTCATGAGCTGTCTGAAGTTGTCGATACGCTGGATATTCCTGTGCTTTGCTATGGCTTGCGGACAGACTTTCGCGGTGAGCTCTTTACCGGCAGCCAGTATTTACTGGCCTGGTCAGATAAGCTGGTGGAGCTGAAAACCATCTGTTTCTGCGGCCGGAAGGCCAGTATGGTGCTGCGCCTCGATCAGGAGGGGCGTCCTTACAACGAGGGCGAGCAGGTCGTCATCGGCGGCAATGAGCGGTACGTGTCAGTTTGTCGTAAGCATTATAAAGAGGCGCTGAGCGTCGGCTCGTTAACTCAGGTACAAAACCAGCACCGCCCCAGCTAATACGCGCAGAAGCTCGTCCAGGCGCCTGTGGGCGCCTTTTTATTGCCTGCGCTCCGTTGGGCTAGCAGGCGTTAAAGCTTGGCTGTCGGTGGGCAAAAAAAAGCCCCGTCAGATGACGGGGCTTGCAGAACGTTTATGCTTGTCGATTAAGCGGATTTTTTCGCTTTTTTCTCAGCTTTCACCGGAGCTGCTTCGGCTTTCGCGGCTGCTTCACCTTCGACGAACTCGCGACCGTAGTAGGTATCCAGCAGGATCTGTTTCAGCTCGGAGATCAGCGGGTAGCGCGGGTTAGCGCCGGTGCACTGGTCATCGAATGCATCTTCAGACAGCTTATCAACGTGGGCCAGGAAGTCAGCCTCCTGAACGCCAGCTTCGCGGATAGATTTCGGAATACCCAGCTCAGCTTTCACGCTTTCCAGCCATGCCAGCAGCTTCTCGATTTTCGCTGCGGTACGGTCGCCCGGTGCGGAGAGACCCAGGTGATCGGCGATTTCAGCGTAGCGACGACGAGCCTGCGGACGGTCGTACTGGCTGAACGCGGTCTGCTTGGTCGGGTTGTCATTCGCGTTGTAGCGGATAACGTTGCAGATCAGCAGGGCGTTGGCCAGACCGTGCGGAATATGGAACTGGGAACCCAGTTTGTGCGCCATGGAGTGACACACGCCGAGGAAGGCGTTAGCAAACGCGATACCGGCGATGGTGGCGGCACTGTGTACGCGCTCGCGGGCAACCGGGTTCTTGGAACCTTCGTGGTAGGAAGCCGGCAGGTACTCTTTCAGCAGTTTCAGCGCCTGCAGAGCCTGGCCGTCAGAGAACTCAGAAGCCAGCACGGAAACGTAAGCTTCCAGGGCGTGGGTCACGGCATCCAGACCACCGAACGCACACAGCGATTTCGGCATATCCATCACCAGGTTGGCATCGACGATGGCCATATCCGGGGTCAGCGCGTAGTCTGCCAGCGGATATTTCTGACCTGTCGCATCATCGGTCACAACGGCGAACGGCGTAACTTCAGAACCGGTACCGGAGGTGGTAGTGATCGCCACCATCTTGGCTTTAACACCCATTTTCGGGAACTTGTAGATACGTTTACGGATGTCCATAAAGCGCAGCGCCAGTTCTTCGAAGTGGGTTTCCGGATGTTCGTACATGACCCACATGATTTTTGCCGCATCCATCGGGGAACCGCCGCCCAGCGCGATGATCACGTCTGGTTTAAAGGAGTTCGCCAGGTCGGCGCCTTTACGTACGATGGTCAGCGTCGGGTCAGCTTCAACTTCGAAGAAGACTTCAGTTTCAACACCCGCTGCTTTCAGTACGGAGGTGATCTGATCGGCATAGCCGTTGTTGAACAGGAAGCGGTCAGTCACGATCAGCGCGCGTTTGTGACCATCAGTAATCACTTCATCCAGTGCGATAGGCAGGGAGCCACGACGGAAGTAGATAGATTTCGGAAGTTTGTGCCACAACATGTTTTCAGCTCGCTTAGCAACGGTTTTCTTGTTGATCAGGTGTTTCGGACCAACGTTTTCAGAGATGGAGTTACCACCCCAGGAACCACAACCCAGAGTCAGGGAAGGAGCGAGTTTGAAGTTGTACAGGTCACCGATACCACCCTGAGAAGCCGGGGTGTTGATCAGGATACGCGCCGTTTTCATCATCTGGCCGAAGTAAGCCACGCGAGCCGGCTGGTTATCCTGGTCGGTGTACAGGCAAGAGGTATGACCGATACCGCCCATGGCGACCAGTTTTTCAGCTTTGGTCACGGCGTCTTCGAAATCTTTCGCACGGTACATCGCCAGCGTCGGAGACAGTTTTTCGTGAGCAAACGGCTCGCTTTCGTCAACGTCGGTGACTTCGCCAATCAGAATTTTAGTCGTGGCCGGTACGGTGAAGCCTGCCAGTTCAGCGATTTTCGCCGCAGGCTGACCAACGATAGCGGCGTTCAGCGCGCCATTTTTCAGGATAATGTCCTGAACGGCTTTCAGCTCTTTACCCTGCAGCAGGTAGCCGCCGTGGCTGGCGAAACGTTCGCGAACCGCGTCATAAACGGAATCAACCACCACAACGGACTGCTCAGAAGCACAGATAACGCCGTTATCGAAGGTTTTAGACATCAGAACGGAAGCAACGGCGCGTTTGATGTCAGCCGTTTCATCAATCACCACCGGGGTGTTACCGGCACCTACGCCGATAGCAGGTTTACCGGAGCTGTATGCTGCTTTCACCATGCCTGGACCACCGGTCGCAAGGATCAGGTTGATGTCCGGGTGGTGCATCAGGGCGTTAGACAGTTCAACAGACGGCTGATCGATCCAGCCAATCAGGTCTTTCGGCGCGCCGGCAGCGATGGCAGCCTGCAGGACGATGTCAGCCGCTTTGTTGGTGGCTTCTTTAGCACGCGGGTGCGGAGAGAAAATGATGGCGTTACGCGTCTTCAGGCTGATGAGCGATTTGAAGATGGCTGTTGAAGTCGGGTTAGTGGTCGGTACGATACCGCAGATGATGCCGATAGGTTCAGCGATAGTGATGGTACCAAAGGTGTCGTCTTCTGACAGGACGCCACAGGTTTTTTCGTCTTTATAAGCGTTGTAAATGTATTCGGAAGCGAAGTGGTTTTTGATCACTTTGTCTTCAACGATGCCCATGCCGGATTCGGCAACGGCCATTTTGGCGAGAGGGATTCGAGCATCTGCAGCGGCCAGCGCGGCGGCGCGGAAGATTTTGTCGACTTGTTCTTGAGTGAAACTGGCATATTCACGCTGGGCTTTCTTGACACGCTCAACAAGCGCGTTCAGTTCAGCGATATTAGTAACAGCCATAATGCTCTCCTGATAATGTTAAACTTTTTTAGTAAATCAGTCGCTCGATTCGACATTATAGACAGGCTGTAAACAGCTTGCATGTAAATGTTTATGTAGGAAAATCAGGACGCTGTTTTACCGATTTACTAAAAAAGCTTTCTCTTTTTAACTTTCAGGTACTGCTGCCTTCCACTCTGTTAGTGTCATCAAGATTACTCACTTCTGAGTACAAATTACGTGATTTAGATCAAGTATTGGCACTGCTGATACCTTTCAGCTGGCTGCTTTTTGACCGGTTCGATCAAGTGTAATGGGAGGGTTTTGAAATTAAAAAAACGATTAGCATTAAAACTACAAATAGCTAACATTCGATACATATCACCGGGTTATGCATATTTATAATGAATATTGCATGCAAAAAGCGTATGTTTCGCGCAGTTATTTTATGCTGTTAACAGTCAACCGCCAATTTTGATGATGCTGCGGAGCCCATTGTGACTCAATCACTGTTCGATTTTTCTGCATATTTCAAGTTTTTCATCGGCTTATTTGCTCTGGTTAACCCGGTGGGCATTATTCCGGTGTTCATTAGTATGACCAGCTACCAGCCGGCAGCAGTGCGCAATAAGACCAACCTGACCGCCAACCTGTCGGTGGCGATCATCCTCCTGACGTCACTGTTTCTCGGCGATGGCATTCTGAAGATTTTTGGTATCTCCATTGATTCCTTCCGTATCGCCGGCGGCATCCTGGTGGTGACCATCGCGATGTCGATGATCAGCGGTAAGCTCGGCGAAGATAAGCAGAACAAGCAGGAGAAGTCGGAGACGGCGGTGAGGGAGAGCATCGGCGTCGTTCCTCTCGCGCTACCGTTAATGGCCGGACCGGGAGCAATCAGTTCCACTATCGTGTGGGGTACGCGGTATCACTCCTGGGTGCATCTCGTCGGTTTTTCACTGGCGATTGCGGTCTTTGCCCTCTGCTGCTGGGGGATTTTCCGCATGGCGCCATGGCTGGTGCGTCTGCTGGGGCAGACAGGGATTAACGTTATCACCCGTATTATGGGCCTGCTGCTGATGGCTCTCGGCATTGAGTTTATTGTGACGGGGATTAAAGCGCTCTTCCCGGGGCTGCTGAGTTAGTTCGTTGCCACGCAGGCGGGGAGGCTCCCTTCACGCCTGCGCGATTATTAGCAAAACCTATTAACCAGCGCGGAACCGGCGGTAGGAATACTATTTTGCGATATCGCTATTAATTTCATGTTTTTCATTAAGATATGAAATATTTCTCTTAACATTCCCCTCACGTCTCTCCCTCCTGTGATGTTATTTTCTTCACATCATTCTCTGGCGCTTGCTGTCGGATCATCGAAATGATATTAGTAATTTTAACAAGGCTGCAGATGAATGTGCTAAAAAGTAATCTATTGTTAAATTTTTGTACAAAAAATCATCTTGTGGTCGCTGCTCAGTATGATGACTGATGTAAATGTCGTAACAGTATGATTAATAAGAATATTTTTGTATCGGCGTATTGTGGCAACCGCTAGTGACGCTGGCAAAGCCGGCAATAAAAGAGAATCCGGTAACATATTTGCAAATTGCATTGGCGGAGGTGTTTACCTTTTGGTACTTTCCGCCGTTATCGTCTGCTGAATTATGCGTGTAAATGAGAATCATTTTTAATCGTCTCATTGCGCCTGAACTGCCCTCCAGCGAGGGGGGAACGAATCGACGTTAAGACTGCCGTTCGAGCGGTCGTAATAAATAAGTCGGTGATAGCAATCTGCCAATCGCAAACACTCCTGCGTTGGACAGATCCCGAAAACGGGAAAAAAAACAGGCTGGTTAAAAAACCAGTAATTATAATGACTGGAGTTACAACACAATGACCATCATCACTAAAAAACGTTTGATCGCCGCAGGAGTGCTATCCGCGCTCATGGCTGGCAATATGGCTATGGCAGCGGATGTCCCGGCCGGTGTGCAGCTTTCGGATAAGCAAACGCTGGTGCGAAATAGCGGCGCCGAGCCGCAATCGCTGGACCCGAATAAAATTGAAGGGGTGCCCGAGGCGAATATTAGCCGCGACCTGTTCGAAGGCTTGCTGAATACCTCGCCGAAAGATGGCCACCCGATCCCTGGTGTGGCAGAGAGCTGGGATAATAAAGATTTCAAAGTCTGGACCTTCCATCTGCGTAAAGATGCGAAATGGTCTAACGGCGAGCCGGTTACCGCCCAGGATTTCGTTTATAGCTGGCAGCGTCTGGTAGACCCGAAAACAGCGTCTCCTTATGCCAGCTACCCGCAGTATGGTCATATCCTCAACGTTGATGAAATCATTGACGGCAAGAAAGCCCCAGGCGAGCTGGGCGTAAAAGCCATTGACGACCATACGCTGGAAGTCACCCTCAGCGAGCCGGTACCCTATTTTTACAAACTGCTGGTTAACCCGGCGATGTCTCCTGTCTATAAACCAGCGATTGAAAAGTTTGGCGAGAAGTGGACGCAGCCTGGCAATATCGTCACCAACGGCGCCTACACCCTGAAAGACTGGGTGGTCAACGAACGTATCGTGATGGAGCGCAACCCGCATTACTGGGATAATGCCAAAACCGTTATCAACACCGTCACCTGGCTGCCGACCTCTTCTGAAGTGACCTATGTTAACCGTTATCGCAGCGGTGAACTGGATATGACCTATAACCAGCTGCCGATCGAGCTCTTCCAGAAACTGAAAAAAGAGATCCCGAACGAGCTGCACGTTGACCCGTATCTGTGTACTTATTACTACGAAATTAACAACCAGAAAGCGCCGTTCACCGACGTGCGCGTGCGTACCGCGCTGAAGCTGGGTCTGGATCGCGATATCATTGCCAATAAGGTGAAAGGACAGGGCGATCTGCCGGCCTACGGCTACACCCCGCCGTATACCGATGGCGCGAAGCTGACCGAGCCGGAATGGTTTACCTGGTCGCAGGAAAAACGGAATGAAGAAGCGAAAAAACTGCTGGCCGAAGCCGGCTATAGCGCCGATAAACCGTTGACCTTCAACCTGCTGTATAACACCTCTGATTTGCACAAGAAGCTGGCGATTGCCGCCGCCTCGCTGTGGCGTAAAAACCTGGGCATTGACGTGAAGCTGGTCAACCAGGAGTGGAAGACGTTCCTCGATACCCGTCATCAGGGCACCTATGACGTGGCGCGTGCGGGCTGGTGCGCTGACTATAACGAGCCAACCTCTTTCCTGAACACCATGCTTTCTGACAGCTCAATGAACACTGCGCACTATAAGAGCCCGGCGTTCGACAAAATTATGGCTGAATCCGTAAAAGCATCCGATGAAGCACAGCGCACGGCGGCCTATGCGAAAGCAGAGCAGCAGCTGGATAAAGACAGCGCGATCGTACCGGTCTATTACTATGTTAACGCCCGCCTGGTGAAACCGTGGGTCGGTGGCTACACCGGTAAAGACCCGATGGATAACGTCTATACAAAAGACCTTTACGTTATCAAACATTAATGGCAATACGTGGAGCGGGCCTGTGCTCGCTCCATCGTGTCTTATTTGAGAGCAGTGCAAAGGCACACGCCAGAAGGTACGGGCAATGTTAAAATTTATCTTACGTCGCTGTCTGGAAGCGATTCCGACGCTATTTATTCTTATTACCATCTCATTCTTCATGATGCGTTTGGCTCCGGGAAGTCCTTTTACCGGGGAACGCACGCTACCGCCGGAAGTCATGGCGAATATTGAAGCAAAATACCATTTAAACGACCCTATCATGACGCAGTACTTCAATTACCTGAAGCAGCTGGCGCATGGCGATTTTGGTCCCTCCTTTAAATACAAAGATTATTCGGTCAACGATCTGGTGGCGGCCAGCTTCCCGGTTTCGGCGAAACTGGGCTTCGCCGCCTTTTTGCTGGCGGTTGTGATCGGTGTCGCTGCGGGCGTTATTGCCGCTTTGAAGCAGAATACCCGCTGGGACTATGCGGTGATGGGGGTAGCCATGACCGGCGTGGTTATTCCGAGCTTTGTGGTGGCGCCTCTGCTGGTGATGATCTTTGCCATTACCCTGCACTGGTTGCCGGGCGGAGGCTGGAACGGCGGGGCGCTGAAATTTATGATCCTGCCGATGGTGGCGCTTTCCCTGGCCTATATCGCCAGTATCGCGCGTATTACCCGCGGCTCAATGATTGAAGTGCTGCACTCTAACTTTATCCGCACCGCGCGGGCGAAGGGGCTGCCGATGCGCCGCATTATTTTGCGCCATGCGCTGAAGCCGGCGCTGCTGCCGGTGCTCTCCTATATGGGGCCGGCTTTCGTGGGCATCATTACGGGCTCAATGGTCATTGAAACCATTTACGGCCTGCCGGGGATTGGCCAGCTGTTCGTTAACGGGGCGCTTAACCGCGACTACTCGCTGGTGCTCAGCCTGACGATCCTGGTTGGCGCCCTGACTATCCTGTTCAACGCCATCGTTGACGTGCTGTACGCCGTTATCGATCCGAAGATTCGCTACTGAAGCCGGAGTTCGCCATGATGTTAAGTAAGAAAAATAGCGAGGCGCTGGAAAACTTCAGTGAGAAGCTGGAAGTGGAGGGGCGTAGCCTCTGGCAGGATGCGCGTCGCCGCTTTATGCATAACCGCGCCGCGGTCACCAGCCTGATTATGCTGGTGCTTATTGCGCTGTTCGTGACCTTCGCGCCGATGGTGTCGTCATTCTCCTATTTCGACACCGACTGGGGCATGATGTCCAACGCCCCGGACATGGCCTCTGGCCACTACTTCGGGACCGACTCCTCCGGTCGCGATCTGCTGGTGCGCGTGGCGATCGGCGGGCGTATTTCGCTGATGGTCGGGGTGGCGGCGGCGCTGGTGGCGGTGATCCTCGGCACGCTGTACGGTTCGCTTTCCGGTTATCTCGGCGGCAAAGTGGATTCGGTAATGATGCGTCTGCTGGAGATCCTCAACTCCTTCCCGTTTATGTTCTTCGTTATCCTGCTGGTGACCTTTTTTGGCCAGAATATCCTGTTGATTTTTGTCGCTATCGGCATGGTCTCCTGGCTGGATATGGCGCGTATCGTACGTGGACAGACCTTGAGCCTGAAGCGCAAAGAGTTTATTGAGGCGGCGCAGGTCGGCGGGGTCTCCACAGCGAGCATCGTGCTGCGCCATATCGTTCCTAATGTGCTGGGCGTGGTGGTGGTGTACGCCTCGCTGCTGGTCCCCAGCATGATCCTCTTTGAATCCTTCCTCAGCTTCCTGGGGTTGGGGACGCAGGAGCCGCTCAGCAGCTGGGGGGCATTGCTCAGCGATGGCGCCAACTCAATGGAAGTCTCGCCCTGGCTGCTGCTGTTCCCGGCGGGTTTCCTGGTGGTGACCCTGTTCTGTTTCAACTTTATCGGCGATGGTCTGCGTGATGCCCTCGACCCGAAAGACCGCTAAGGAGCGCTGCCATGACCATGATTGAAACGGCAAAAGCGCCGCAAGCGCAGAGCCACAGCGGCCTGCTGCTGGACGTGAAAGATCTTCGCGTCACCTTTAAAACGCCGGATGGCGATGTCACCGCCGTCAATGATCTGAACTTCACCCTGCAGGCGGGGGAGACGCTCGGTATTGTCGGGGAGTCCGGCTCCGGTAAATCGCAGACCGCCTTCGCCCTGATGGGACTGCTTGCGGCCAACGGCCGAATCGGGGGGTCCGCCACCTTTAACGGTCGGCAAATCCTCAATTTGCCTGAGCGTGAGCTGAACAAACTGCGCGCCGAGCAAATCTCGATGATTTTCCAGGATCCGATGACCTCTCTGAACCCGTATATGCGGGTGGGCGAGCAGTTAATGGAAGTCCTGATGCTGCATAAAGGGCTGAGCAAAGCCGAAGCGTTTGAAGAATCGGTGAAGATGCTCGACGCGGTAAAAATGCCGGAAGCGCGCAAGCGCATGAAGATGTTCCCACACGAGTTTTCCGGCGGGATGCGCCAGCGCGTGATGATTGCCATGGCGCTGCTCTGCCGGCCCCGGCTGCTGATTGCCGATGAGCCGACCACCGCCCTGGACGTCACCGTGCAGGCGCAGATCATGACGTTACTGAATGAGCTGAAACGCGAATTTAATACGGCCATCATTATGATCACCCATGACCTCGGAGTGGTGGCGGGGATCTGCGATAAAGTGCTGGTGATGTATGCGGGCCGCACCATGGAGTATGGTCAGGCGCGCGATGTCTTCTATCAGCCGTCTCACCCTTACTCTATTGGGCTGTTGAATGCGGTTCCTCGTCTGGATGCCGAAGGCGATGCGTTGTTGACCATTCCGGGCAACCCGCCAAACCTGCTGCGTTTGCCGAAGGGCTGCCCATTCCAGCCGCGCTGTCCGCACGCAATGGAACAGTGCAGCAGCGCGCCGCCGCTGGAGTCGTTCGCGCCAGGCCGCCTGCGCGCCTGCTTTAAACCGGTGGGGGAGCTGCTATGAACGCCGTAACTGAACAACGAAAAGTCCTGCTCGAAATTGCCGACCTGAAGGTGCATTTCGATATTAAAGATGGCAAACAGTGGTTCTGGCAGCCGTCGAAAACGCTGAAAGCCGTAGATGGCGTGACGCTGCGTCTCTATGAAGGTGAGACCCTCGGCGTGGTGGGGGAGTCCGGCTGCGGTAAATCGACTTTCGCCCGTGCCATCATTGGTCTGGTGAAGGCTACCGATGGCAAAGTGGCCTGGCTGGGTAAAGATCTGCTGGGCATGAAGCAGGAAGAGTGGCGCGACGTGCGCAGCGATATCCAGATGATCTTCCAGGATCCGCTGGCCTCGCTGAACCCGCGTATGACCATCGGAGAAATCATCGCTGAGCCGTTGCGTACCTATCATCCGAAGATGCCGCGTCAGGAAGTGCGCGATCGCGTGAAGGCGATGATGATGAAAGTCGGGCTGCTGCCTAACCTGATCAACCGCTATCCGCACGAGTTCTCTGGCGGTCAGTGTCAGCGCATCGGCATTGCGCGGGCGCTGATCCTCGAGCCGAAGCTGATTATCTGCGATGAGCCGGTGTCCGCGCTTGACGTGTCCATCCAGGCTCAGGTGGTCAACTTGCTGCAGCAGCTGCAGCGTGAAATGGGACTGTCGCTGATATTTATCGCGCACGATCTGGCGGTGGTTAAGCACATCTCCGATCGCGTACTGGTGATGTATCTGGGCCATGCGGTGGAGCTGGGAACCTACGATGAGGTGTACCATAATCCGCTACACCCCTATACCAAAGCGCTGATGTCGGCGGTGCCGATCCCCGATCCGGACCTCGAAAAAACGAAAACCATCCAGCTGCTGGAGGGCGAATTACCCTCGCCGATTAATCCGCCGTCGGGCTGTGTCTTCCGCACCCGCTGTCCGCTCGCCGGACCGGAGTGCGCCAAAACCCGCCCGGTGCTGGAGGGCAGTTTCCGCCATGCGGTTTCCTGCCTTAAGGTAGACCCGTTATAATCTCAGGGGCTGACGCAGGTCAGCCCTTTTTTTTGCGAGGTTAACGAAGTGGGTATGCTTTCTGCCGCTCGCCTGCGGCTTTATCATTTGCTTTTCGATCAAAACCGACGTTCCGGCCGCCGCTTCGAAGGGCTGTGCGGACTTTTCGCCTTGCTCAGCGTGGTGGTGATATTTGTCGAATCGGGGCTGGGCACGCAATATCATCTGACATTAGATGAATGGCATTTATTCGTCTGGCTGGAGCTGATGGTGACCGCGGTCTTTACCCTGGAGTATTTGCTGCGTATTGCGACATGGCCCAATCCGCTCCATTACATTTTCAGCTTCTGGGGGTTTATTGACTTAGCGACCATCCTGCCGCTATACGTGATGTGGCTGTGGCCGGAAATTAGCCTCAATTATGTCTTTGCCTGGCGGGCAATGCGGGCGATCCGCGCGTTGCGTATTCTCAAACTGTTGCGCTTTATGCCTTCGCTCAATGTGTTCTGGCGGGCGATTGTCAGCGCGCGCCATCAACTGATCCTGTTCTATTCGTTTATCGCCATTGTGATGGTGATTTTCGGCTCGTTAATGTACCTGATAGAAGGGCCAGAGTATGGTTTTACCACGCTCAACGCTTCGGTCTATTGGGCCATTGTGACCATCACCACCGTCGGCTACGGGGATATTACGCCGCACACGCCGCTGGGCCGCATCCTGGCCTCCATTCTCATCCTGATCGGCTACTCCATTATTGCCATTCCGACCGGACTTATCACCACCCATATGACCAGCGCCCTGAACCGGCGGCGCCAGCAGCGGGTATGCCCGCAGTGCCAGCAGGGCGACCATGACGATAACGCCCGGTTTTGCCACGCCTGCGGTCATGTCTTACCGAAGTAAACCCTCGGCATAAAAAAAGCCTGCCGGGTGGAACGCGGCAGGCTTTTCACTGGCGGGTCAGCGTTATTCACGCCACAGAATATGACACAGCTTGTGATCTTTCTCGCGGCACAGCAGCACGCGGGCGAAGATATCATTGATTTCCCCGCCGTCGGTATCCGCCAGGCCAATCACCACTTCGGCGAAGAAATCCGGGTTCAGATCGTAATCCACATGCTCTTCCCAGTCTGCGGATGGGTCGAACAGCTCGGCGCCGCCGCGCTCCTCAAACTGCAGGTTAAACAGAATGATGTCCGCCGGGTCGAGGTTATCGGCCGCCAGTTCGAGGAAGATGTCGTATGCCTGCTCAAGCGTTTCGTCTTCGGTCAGGCGGTTGTTTAAATCCATATCCATGATTGCTACTCATTCGGTATCTGATGGGCACGTTTTACAGCAACGGGCTGAAGAAGTAAAACAGTCGCTCGGCGATCCGCTGCCACAGCGGACGTTTTAACCAGAGACGGGCGTCCAGCAGGCGCGAGCGCGAGATATAGTCATCCTGAACCGCCGCCAGATCGCTGCCGAAGCCGGCGTCATCGATGACCAGCGTGATTTCAAAATTGAGCCACAGGCTGCGCATATCCAGATTCACGGTTCCCACCAGGCTCAGTTCGCCATCGACCAGTACGCTCTTGGTATGCAACAGGCCGCCTTCAAACTGGTAAATCTTCACCCCTGCCGCCAGCAGCTCGGTGAAAAAGGCCCGGCTGGCCCAGCCCACCAGCAGCGAATCGTTCTTGCGCGGTAAAATAATACTCACGTCCACGCCGCGCTGGGCGGCGGTACAGATCGCGTGCAGCAGGTCGTCGCTGGGTACGAAGTAGGGCGTGGTCATGATCAAATGCTCTTTCGCCGCGTAGGCGGCGGTGAGCAGCGCCTGATGGATCAGATCTTCCGGAAAGCCCGGACCGGAGGCGATCGTGTGGATGGTATGCCCACTGGCCTCTTCAAACGGCATGATATTGACGTCCGGCGGCGGTGGCAGAATACGCTTTCCGGTCTCGATCTCCCAGTCACAGGAGTAGACGATGCCCATCGAGGTCGCCACCGGGCCTTCCATGCGCGCCATCAGGTCAATCCACTGCCCGACCCCCGAGTCCTGCTTAAAGTAGCGGGGATCGACCAGATTCATGCTGCCGGTGTAGGCGATATAGTTATCGATCATTACCATTTTACGATGTTGGCGCAGGTCCATCCGGCGCAGAAACACACGCATCAGATTGACCTTGAGAGCCTCGACCACTTCAATGCCGGCGTTACGCATCATCGCCGCCCATGGGCTACGGAAAAAGGCCACACTGCCCGCGGAGTCGAGCATTAACCGGCAGTGAACCCCGCGACGGGCGGCGGCCATTAGCGATTCGGCGACGCTGTCGGCCATACCGCCTGGCTGCCAGATATAGAAGACCATCTCTATGTTATGGCGAGCCAGTTGAATATCGCGGATCAGGGCCTGCATGACGTCGTCAGATTCCGTCAGCAACTGCAGCTGGTTGCCTTTTACGCCGCCAATGCCCTGGCGCCGTTCGCAAAGCTTGAACAGGGACTCGGCCACCGGGCTGTTATCTTCGGCAAAGATATGTTTGCAGGCTTTGAGGTCGTTTAACCATTTGGCCGTGGAAGGCCACATCGCCCTCGCGCGTTCTGCCCGCCGCTTGCCAAGATGCAGCTCGCCAAAGGAGAGATAGGCGATGATCCCCACCAGCGGCAGGATATAAATGATCAATAACCATGCCATGGCGGACGGCACAGCGCGGCGTTTCATTAGAATTCGTAATGTTACACCGGCGATCAACAGCCAGTACCCCAAAATGACCAGCCAGTTCACCACCGTGTAAAAGGTTGTCATAGATGTAAAATCCTTTTGAATGACGTTATGTGATGAGTTTACGCATCAGTATTTTTCTGGCAAATAAAAACGCAGCGAAAGCGGTGGTCAGTCGCCGGCAGAGGTTTATAATGGGGGCTGTTTTCACTCGTAGAGTCGTTGCAATGAAGCGTAGTAGAACGGAAGTAGGGCGCTGGCGCATGCTGAGACAGGTGAATCGCCGTAAAGCGCGCTGGCTGGAAGCCCAATCACGCCGCAATATGCGGATCCTCGCTATCAGGAAGGGACTGGTGAAACGGCAGCGTCATGCTCTGCTGTTTATCTTCCCCGACAGTTAAACGAGCAGAACAACGGCACCGAACGCGGTGCCGTTGTCGTTTTCCCGCTCTGCGCGGCATTCCCTTTTAACATCGCCAGATCGCCTATTGAAATATCTATGCGATGCCTGTCAGGGTATGACGGGGGATTATCGACAGAACGCCTTTTTCCGCAACAGGCATTCACCGCCGTGTGGAAGTCCGGACAGGGCGTGGGGTCGTCGATCGTTTTTCAATGTCATGCTCACTATCAGGATACCCACCCTGAATAAAACGCACCGCTTTTGCGGGCGTTAATTTATTTGGCATAGGCTTCCGTGGATAACGTGATAGTCACGTTATCACTCACCGCCGGAACATATTTATCAAGCTTGAAGTCTGAACGTTTTATTACCCCTGTGGCATCAAAACCAATGGCCTGTTTTTTCACCATTGGATGCATATCCTGTTTATTCAAAGTGGCATGCAATACAACCGGTTTGGTGATGCCCTTAATGGTCAGGTTACCTTCAACATCATATTTATTGTCGCCTTTACTTTCCACCCGGGTGCTCTGAAAAGTGGCCTCAGGATACGTGTTGACATCGAAGTACTCTTTGCCTAAAAACTCATCCGTTAACGCTTTGACATGAGTGTCAATGGTTTTGACTGGCAGCGTGACGTGCACAGAGGATTTTTCCGGGTTGTCTTTGTCAAAAGACAGTTTCCCTGAAACATCAGAGATATACGCTGTAGGGTTAGAGAAGCCAAAATGGTTCCAGGCAATAACAACGGAAGTATGCTGCGGATCCAGGCTATATTCTGTCGCTGCGGCTTGTGACACAGGAATATATAAGGCAAGCAGAGAAAGCAATGCGGTTTTTTTCAGGGTATTCACATAAAAATCCTCATAAGCGTCAGGTACATAAATGGTAGCCCAAAAAAATGCGGCACTTATTGAAAACATTTGTTATTCCCGTTCAAATTTTTTAATCAACCAAAAATCACCCTACAATTACTCTGCGTGAAGTTTACCCAGCGAAATTAATCGACTTTAAAAAATGATCATCTGCAACGTAAATCTGGTTGCGTAGTTTTTAGACGTTCATTCCATATTGATATGTGCCTGTATCAGCGCACTCCGTTTATTTTCAGACGCTTTCAAGCCACCGCGATCCTGAATGCAGTAAGATGGTGATATGGGGTCCCATACCTGCGGAACGGGATATGCATGCTTATTTACTTCAGGCCTTTATATCTGTTGGTCAGCATCTATCTCTCTTTAACGATCTTCTTTCAACTGTATTTTGGATTTACCGGGCGATGTCAGGATGTGCTGGCTTGTAAAGCAAGCGCTAAATCCAATGCAAGACCTCTGTTGCAGACTGATTCAATACATTAGCAATTCAAAATCATGCCCGGCGTCGACGTTTGGTCCAGCATTTTCAATGGCCGCAAAAGGCGAGGTGAGGGTCGATGATGTCGTCGAAGGAGAAAGGATGTGCTCATCTTCCAGGCGTCTCAGGCGGATAACAGACAACACTTGCGTGCGGTTAAAAAGGGCGACATTTTAATGTGATGTAGCAAAATGCGCCCTTTCATCTGATGGCCTGGTGCGTTGTTGCCGTTAACCAGAAAAAGAAAAGGGTATTTTCAAAATACCTTCTTATATGGTTTAACAGAGACCTGGCGGTAGACGCCGGCGGCGATATACGGATCGTCATTAGCCCAGGCCTGAGCCGCTTCCAGCGATTCAAACTCAGCGATCACCGTTGAGCCGCTGAATCCGGCTGCGCCCGGTTCGTTGCTGTCAACGGCCGGCATTGGCCCGGCGGTAAGCAGCCGACCTTCATCATGTAAAAGTTGTAGACGCGCAAGGTGCGCGGGGCGAACCGAGAGCCGCTTTTCCAGAGAATCGGCGATATCTTCAGCGTAGATAACGTAAAGCACGGCAAAGCTCCTTATCATTAAACAGGCGAATTACGTTAAGTTAAACGACGATGGACTGCAATGCAAAGATGCGCCCCGGTGTCGAATGCCCCGCTGACGCGGCTTTTTTCCGCAAATGGTGGCAAATATTGACTCAGGTTAAGACGGCTTATTGAATATGATTGCTATTTGCATTTAAAATCGGAGCATCATTTTTCAACAGAAACGACTATGAGCGCAATGACCCTTGATTTACCTCGCCGCTTCCCGTGGCCAACGCTGTTATCCGTGGCTATCCACGGTGCCGTTGTGGCGGGGCTGCTTTATACCTCGGTACATCAGGTTATTGAACAGCCTTCCCCGACGCAGCCGATAGAGATCACGATGGTGGCGCCGGCCGATCTTGAGCCGCCCCCGGCGGCGCAACCCGTCGTGCAGCCCGTTGTTGAACCTGAACCGGAGCCGGAACCTGAGGTGGTCCCGGAGCCGCCGAAAGAGGCGCCGGTGGTGATCCATAAACCAGAACCTAAGCCGAAGCCCAAACCTAAACCGAAGCCCAGGCCGGAGAAAAAGGTTGAGCAGCCGAAGCGGGACGTCAAACCGGCCGCGGAGCCGCGTCCGGCTTCACCGTTTGAAAACAACAATACGACGCCAGCGCGCACCGCGCCGAGCACCTCCACCGCAGCGGCCAAACCCACCGTCACTGCCCCGAGCGGCCCGCGGGCGATCAGCCGCGTTCAGCCGACCTATCCGGCGCGCGCTCAGGCGCTGCGCATTGAAGGAACGGTACGGGTGAAGTTTGACGTCACGCCTGATGGCCGAATTGATAATCTGCAGATCCTCTCCGCCCAGCCGGCGAATATGTTTGAGCGCGAGGTGAAAAGCGCGATGCGCAGATGGCGTTACGAGCAGGCAAGACCGGGAACCGGCGTGACGATGACCATTAAATTCCGTCTCAATGGCGTCGAGATTAACTGATAATGCAGGGCGGCGGACCGGTGAGGTCCGCCGTAAACTTTGTCTAACGCGTTTTTTCCATCAAGACATCGTCCAGCGCCTGCTGGACCGTCACCAGGTGCTGGCCACCGAACAATATCGCCCGGTTCAGCAGGGTATAAAGCTGGTAGATCGGCTGACGCTCGAGAAAACCAGCCGGCAGCGGTGAGACGGACTGATAGCCGTCATAGATCTGCGGGGGTTGTTCCGGGTGCATCGGCAGCATAGCTAAATCACATTCGCGGTCGCCCCAGTAGCAGGCCGGGTCGAAGATGTAGGGGCCATCCGGCCCTAAGGCGCAGTTGCCGGACCACAGGTCCCCGTGTAGCAGCGAAGGTTGCGGCTGATGGTTGGCCAGCCGCTGCTGTACCACATCGACTAAGGTATCGATATCGCCAAAGTGCAACCCTTTCTCCGCCGCCAGCTCCAGCTGCCAGCCGATACGCTGCTCGGCGAAGAACACCGACCAGCGACGTTGCCAGGCGTTGGGCTGCGGCGTGGTGGAAAGATCGTTATCAAAATCCAGACCGAACTGCGGCTGATCGCTCCACTGATGCAGGTGGGCTAACTGCTGGCCAAGCAGGAAAGCGTTATGCGCATCCAGCGGACGGGGAGGGAGGTATTCCATGACCACGAAGCTGTAGTCGCGATCGCTGCCGACGGCAAAGACCTGCGGTACGCGAACGGTTTTGCTTCGCGACAGCAGCTCCAGCTGATCGGCCTCGGCGGTGAAGATAGGCAGGAGTTCCCGTTCGTCGCATTTCACGAAGTAATCTTTGCCGCCGAAACGCAAATGCCAGGCGGAATGGATCTCTCCGCCGGGCAGCTCGGTTTTCAGTTCGATTTCAGCGTCTTCGGTATGCCAATCGCGTAAAAGAGTACTGATTGCTTGCCACATGCTGTCTCTCCCCATGTTTTCCACCATATCATAAGGTTAGCGCATTACTCCCGGGTAAACCTGGAACTGACGCACAACTGACGCTTTACGTTGCGCTAAACGCACTTATTGAGCTTTTAACCATTCAGCGAATGTGCTGACGGCGATCTCCGCCGGGCGGCCAAGGGCCGCTTCCGCCAGTCCGGCGCTAAGGGCCTTCACTTCCTCGGCTGCCTGGGCGCTCAGCAGGCCAAAGGTATTGGTGCCCAGCTCATGGGGAGTGCCCTCTTCATCATTGAGCGTCAGTACAAACCCTGCCCGGGTAAAATGGTTGCTGACCTCATTGATCTCCGTTAGCGCCTGTTCGTGGAAGTTCACGCTGACGACCCAGGCGGTAATATCATTGCTCATTTCTACACCCCGTTGTTATGCATGGCCTTTCCAGCATAGACCATCCTGCAAATATCGTGGTTCCCCTCCGCCAGCGCGGAGGGGCAGGGGAGATCAACGCCCGCAGAGATAATCGTAGATTTTTTGCGTATTGGCCTGCGAGCAGAGGCGGGTGCCCTGGTTGATGGTCGCGGCGCTACCGGCGGCAACACCAAAGCGTACCATGTCTTCGAGGCTGGCGTTCTCCGCCAGACGTAAGGTCATGGCGCCCACCATGCTGTCGCCGGCGCCGACGGTGCTCTGGCTTTTCATTGGCGGCGGCACCACCTGAACACTGCCGCTGGCGTCAACCCCCAACGCCCCCTGCGGACCAAGGGAGACCACCACCCGGCGAACTTTACCGGACTGGATCAACGATTGAGCGGCAAGGCGAACGTCATCGGGCTGGCTCAGATCGCGCTGCACGAGGGCGCTGAGCTCTTTCTGGTTTGGCTTCACTAATTCAATATTGCCGACGTCCAGCGCGGCGGCCAGCGCGTCGCCGGAGCTGTCGATAATGCAGCGCAGGCCCTGCTGTTGCGCATGCTTAACCAGCTGCATCAGATTTTCGACGCTGATTCCTGGCGGCAGACTGCCGCTGATCACCAGCAGAGAGCCGGGATCGATGGTCAGGACTTTCTCTTCCAGACGGCGGAATTCATCGTCTGTCAGCGCGGCGCCGGGCATCACAAAGCGATACTGTTCGCCGCTGGCGGCTACGTGAACGTGCAGGTTCTGTCGTGTCCAGTCGCGGGTTTCGACGGTCTCGACCGGCACCTGCTCATCGGCCAGCAGGGCGGCAAGGTGCTCGCCGGTGGCGCCGCCAATAGGGAAAATGGCGGTGGCTTTCCCGCCGAGAAAGGTCACGGCGCGGGCGACGTTGATCCCACCGCCGCCGGGTTCAAATACCGGCGCGCTGCAGCGGAGTTTCCCTTCCGGGTAGATCTGCGGGGTTTGGGTGGCGCTATCCAGCGAGGGGGCCAGCGTGAGCGTATAAATTTTGGTCATTCCTTCTCCTCCTTAATACGGCGACTGTACTTTATTTAAGCATGGCACGATGATCCAGGGAGGGAAAGTGCTGTCCCTGAGAGATTTGCAAAGAAGCCTGTATTTTCATTATGAAATAAAGATTGTTTCCGGAGCTGTCTTATTCAAAAAACGAAAGAGTAAGTGATTGCTATGTTATTCGTGCTTTTTTATAATTTGCTACCTTTCTTAGGACCTGCATTCCGCGATCCTCGCGAAAGTTTCCGGGACCCACAGGTCTCTTTTATGTTGTACGGACGCTAAATTCAATGAGCCGGCAAAGTGACGCCTGTTCATCATTTGTACTGTCCTAAAAAATGTATTTTAGAGAGTTATAATGAAGCTTTTAAAGACAGTACCCGCAGCGGTCATGCTGGCGGGGGGGCTTTTTGCGTCTGTTGGCGCAATGGCCGATGATTCTGTATTTACCGTCATGGATGACCCTTCCGCTGCCAAAAAACCGTTCGAAGGAGTGGTCAACGCAGGTTACCTGGCGCAGTCCGGCAACACCAAGAACTCCTCAATGACGGCCGATTCCACCCTGACCTGGTATGGCAATACCACCGCCTGGTCGCTGTGGGGCAACGCCAGCAACACCTCGTCCAACGATGAGCGCTCCTCAGAGAAATATGCTGTCGGTGGCCGTAGCCGCTATAACCTGACCGATATGAACTACGTCTTTGGGCAGGGCAGTTGGCTAACCGACCGCTACAACGGCTATCAGCAGCGCGATGTTCTGACAGCGGGCTATGGTCGTCAAATCCTCAACGGACCAGTGCATAGCCTGCGGTTTGAATTTGGTCCTGGCGTCCGCTATGACGAATACACCGACGGGGATACCGACACTCAGCCGCTGGGTTACGCCTCCGGAACCTGGGCCTGGCAGATGACCGACAACGCCAAATTTACTCAAGGGGTATCGGTGTTTGGCGCCGAGGACACCACGGTCAACTCAGAGAGCGCGTTAAACGTGGCGATTAACGCCCACTTTGCGCTGAAAGTGGCGTACAACGTCACCTGGAACTCGGAGCCGCCTGCGTCTGCGCCGGAGCATACCGATCGCCGGACCTCGCTCTCCCTCGGGTATAAGATGTAATATTTTCAGGCCGGGTTTCCCGGCCTGATCGTTTTAGATTTAGCAATAAGTGACATTATTTTTTCTGGCAATTCGTTTTAGTTTTTATAAAAAGAAACGGGCCTCCATCTTTTCTCCATTATTCTCCGTTTGCTGACAAATATTCATTCTATTTGACACGAAAAGCTAAATATTCGACGGACAAATATGTGATCTGGATCTATACTAAGAGTCACTGACCGAATGGCGACATTGTTCGGTCCGTCTTCCGTAATAAGAGAATAAACATCATGAAAAACAGCCAATTTACCATCGCAGCCCTGGCGCTGTGCGTGCTTTCCTTTGGCGCATCAGCCGCCACGCCAGTTCCGCCGTCGGGTAACCAGGACCATACGCAGGTAGGTATCGCCAAAGCAACCGACGTTGAGGCCGGTTCGAATATTGCCCCCGGTTCCCGTAGCACCGGACAATCCATGAGCGATGCCTTTAATGTGCATACGCTGGTAGCAGGCGAGTGGTCTTAATATCGCAGGCTACTGCTTCACGGGCAGACTATTAAGCCGGGTAGAGTGGTACCGGTTTAACGACCCGCGCTAAACATCACGCAGGCAATATCAAGGCGTCTCTTTTAGTTTGTCCGCATAATATCATCCGGCTTCGCTGGTGATTATTTTCGCGTCTTCCTGGCGGATATTCTGCTTTTATCCGCGCGGCTCTTGTTTTCTCCACATTCCGCCATCATTTATGCTATTACGGCTTTAATCACGTACCAATGATGTGTACACTACTCCCCGGTGTTATCAGCAGGCGGCAGCAGGCGGGAACGATCGCTCCGGTCGTGCTCCTCTTTTCGCAGAGTGAAGCGGGAACTGCGCCTTAACCTGATGATAATGATGATTATATAGTTTTGTATGTGCTCTTTCGTGTGGGGCACCACTGCAAATAAGGACATAAAATGCCTGTAATTACGCTTCCTGATGGCAGCCAACGCCATTTTGATCACGCTGTCAGCCCGATGGACGTCGCGCTGGATATCGGCCCGGGTCTGGCGAAAGCCACCATCGCCGGGCGGGTAAACGGTGAACTGGTAGACGCCTGCGACCCGATTGAAACTGATTCCACCCTCTCTATTATCACGGCTAAAGATGAAGAAGGGCTGGAGATCATTCGTCACTCCTGCGCGCACCTGTTAGGTCATGCCATCAAGCAGCTGTGGCCCAACACCAAAATGGCTATCGGTCCGGTTGTTGATAATGGCTTCTACTATGACGTAGACCTCGACCATACCCTGACTCAGGAAGATATCGACGCGCTCGAAAAACGTATGCATGAGCTCGCCGAGAAAAACTACGATGTCATCAAGAAGAAAGTGAGCTGGCACGAAGCGCGTGAAACCTTCGTGAAGCGCGGCGAAAGCTATAAAGTTTCTATTCTTGACGAAAACATTGCCCATGATGACAAGCCTGGCCTGTATCATCATGAAGAATATATCGATATGTGCCGCGGTCCGCACGTGCCGAACATGCGCTTCTGCCATCACTTCAAGCTGATGAAAACCGCCGGTGCCTACTGGCGCGGCGACAGCAACAATAAAATGTTGCAGCGTATCTACGGCACCGCGTGGGCAGATAAAAAAGCGTTGAATGCTTATCTGCAGCGTCTGGAAGAAGCCGCCAAGCGCGACCACCGTAAAATCGGTAAGCAGCTCGACCTGTATCATATGCAGGAAGAGGCGCCTGGGATGGTGTTCTGGCACAACGACGGCTGGACTATCTTCCGTGAACTGGAAACCTTTGTCCGTTCGAAACTGAAAGAGTATCAGTACCAGGAAGTCAAAGGTCCGTTCATGATGGACCGTGTGCTGTGGGAAAAAACCGGCCACTGGGACAACTACAAAGATGCGATGTTCACCACCTCTTCTGAGAACCGTGAATACTGTATTAAGCCGATGAACTGCCCGGGCCACGTGCAGATCTTCAACCAGGGGCTGAAATCCTACCGCGATCTGCCGCTGCGTATGGCGGAGTTTGGTAGCTGCCACCGTAACGAACCATCAGGCGCGCTGCACGGTCTGATGCGCGTTCGCGGCTTTACCCAGGATGATGCGCATATCTTCTGTACTGAAGATCAGGTTCGCGATGAAGTGAACGCCTGTATTCGTATGGTTTATGATATGTACAGCACCTTTGGCTTCGAGAAGATCGTCGTCAAACTGTCGACTCGCCCGGAAAAACGTATCGGCAGCGACGAGACCTGGGATCGCGCGGAAGCGGATCTGGCGGTGGCGCTGGAAGAAAATAATATCCCATTTGAATATCAACTGGGTGAAGGGGCGTTCTACGGCCCGAAAATTGAATTTACCCTGTATGACTGTCTCGATCGTGCATGGCAGTGCGGTACGGTACAGCTGGACTTCTCTCTGCCGCAGCGTTTAAGCGCCTCCTATGTGGGCGAAAACAACGAGCGTCAGGTGCCGGTCATGATCCACCGTGCGATTCTCGGTTCTCTGGAGCGCTTCATTGGCATCCTGACCGAAGAGTTCGCTGGCTTCTTCCCAACCTGGATTGCACCAGTGCAGGTGGTGGTCATGAATATCACCGATTCTCAGGCTGAATACGTTAACGAATTGACGCGTAAACTACAAAATGCGGGCATTCGTGTAAAAGCAGACTTGAGAAATGAGAAGATTGGCTTTAAAATCCGCGAGCACACTTTACGTCGTGTCCCGTATATGTTGGTCTGTGGCGACAAAGAAGTCGAAGCCGGCAAAGTGGCCGTGCGCACCCGTCGCGGGAAAGACCTCGGCAGCATGGACGTAAATGAAGTGATCGAGAAGCTGCAACAAGAGATTCGCAGCCGCAGTCTTCAACAACTGGAGGAATAAGGTATTAAAGGCGGAAAACGAGTTCAAACGGCACGTCCGAATCGTATCAATGGCGAGATTCGCGCCCAGGAAGTTCGCTTAACAGGTCTGGAAGGTGAGCAGCTGGGTATTGTGAGTCTGAGAGAAGCTATCGAAAAGGCTGAAGAGGCTGGAGTAGATTTAGTTGAAATCAGCCCTAACGCCGAGCCGCCAGTTTGTCGTATCATGGACTACGGCAAGTTCCTTTATGAAAAGAGTAAGTCTTCTAAGGAACAGAAGAAGAAGCAGAAAGTTATCCAGGTTAAGGAAATTAAATTCCGCCCTGGTACTGATGAAGGTGACTATCAGGTAAAACTCCGCAGCCTGATTCGCTTTCTCGAAGATGGCGATAAGGCCAAAATCACGCTGCGTTTCCGCGGTCGTGAGATGGCCCACCAGCAGATCGGTATGGAAGTGCTTAACCGCGTGAAAGACGATCTGGTTGAACTGGCAGTAGTCGAATCCTTCCCAACGAAGATCGAAGGCCGCCAGATGATCATGGTGCTCGCTCCTAAGAAGAAACAGTAAGGCCATCAAGAAACATTTCCGGTGGGCTTCGGCTCACTGGTTTTGTTCGCCTTTGTTTCGTTTATTAACAATGCGAAGTGGAAGTTATTAAAATGCCAAAAATTAAGACCGTACGCGGTGCTGCTAAGCGCTTCAAAAAAACCGGTAAAGGTGGTTTTAAGCACAAGCACGCTAACCTGCGTCACATTCTGACTAAAAAAGCTACCAAGCGTAAACGTCACCTGCGTCCGAAAGCCATGGTTTCCAAAGGCGATCTGGGCCTGGTTATCGCGTGCCTGCCGTACGCATAAGTCGTTAACGTTTAACTTTTTTAACTTAGAATAGATACAGGAGAGCACACATGGCTCGCGTAAAACGTGGTGTAATTGCACGTGCACGTCACAAGAAAATTTTGAAACAAGCTAAAGGCTACTACGGTGCGCGTTCTCGCGTATACCGCGTTGCCTTCCAGGCTGTTATCAAAGCTGGTCAGTACGCTTACCGTGACCGTCGTCAACGTAAACGTCAGTTCCGTCAACTGTGGATTGCACGTATCAACGCAGCAGCACGTCAGAACGGTATTTCTTACAGCAAATTCATCAATGGCCTGAAAAAAGCCTCTGTTGAAATCGACCGTAAGATCCTGGCTGACATCGCCGTATTCGACAAAGTAGCGTTCACCGCTCTGGTCGAAAAAGCGAAAGCAGCTCTGGCATAAGCCAGTTGAAAGAGGGAGCTTGTCTCCCTCTTTTCGTTTCAACACCATCAATACATTGACTTTTATCGGCGCAGGCTTTTCAATACAGGTCTGACGTTTCTTACCAGACAAGGTAATGCAAGCATGAATGCTGCTATTTTCCGCTTCTTTTTTTACTTTAGCACCTGAACTCAGGAGGCTAGCGCGTGAAAGAAGAAACGGAAAACAGCGCCAGAAAGCCTCCCCTGTGGAGGCTTTTTTCGTATATGGATTCGGAATATTAATTTCACTATAACCGGTGTCTGCACCGACATAATGAGGAAAACCATGTCACATCTCGCAGAGCTGGTTGCCAGTGCCAAGGCAGCCATTAACGAGGCATCAGATGTTGCTGCGCTGGACAACGTCCGCGTGGAATACCTGGGTAAGAAAGGGCATCTGACCCTGCAAATGACCACCCTGCGTGAGTTGCCGCCGGAAGAGCGTCCGGCAGCCGGTGCGGTCATCAACGAAGCGAAAGAGCAGGTACAGCAGGCGCTGAACGCGCGCAAAGCCGAACTGGAAGGCGCGGCGCTGAATGCTCGTCTGGCTGCAGAGACCATCGACGTCTCGCTGCCGGGTCGCCGCATTGAGAATGGCGGTCTGCATCCGGTCACCCGCACCATCGACCGTATTGAAAGTTTCTTCGGTGAGCTCGGCTTTACCGTGGCGACGGGCCCGGAAATCGAAGATGATTACCACAACTTCGATGCGCTGAATATCCCGGGCCACCATCCGGCGCGCGCTGACCACGACACTTTCTGGTTCGATGCCACTCGCCTGCTGCGCACCCAGACCTCCGGCGTGCAGATCCGCACCATGGAAAACCAGCAGCCGCCCATCCGTATTATCGCGCCGGGCCGCGTCTATCGTAACGACTACGATCAGACCCACACCCCGATGTTCCATCAGATGGAAGGTCTGATCGTTGATAAAAACATCAGCTTCACCAATCTGAAAGGAACCCTGCACGACTTCCTGAACAACTTCTTTGAAGAAGATCTGCAGGTACGCTTCCGTCCGTCCTACTTCCCGTTCACCGAGCCGTCCGCGGAAGTTGACGTGATGGGTAAAAACGGCAAATGGCTGGAAGTGCTGGGCTGCGGGATGGTGCACCCGAACGTGCTGCGCAACGTGGGTATCGATCCGGAAGTGTACTCCGGCTTCGCCTTCGGCATGGGCATGGAGCGTCTGACCATGCTGCGCTATGGCGTCACCGATCTGCGCGCGTTCTTCGAAAACGATCTGCGTTTCCTCAAACAGTTTAAATAAGGGCAGGACAGAACAATGAAATTCAGTGAACTGTGGTTACGCGAGTGGGTTAACCCGGCGATCGACAGCGAAGCGCTTTCCGATCAGATCACCATGGCGGGCCTCGAAGTGGACGGCGTTGAGCCGGTTGCCGGCAGCTTCAACGGCGTCGTTGTCGGTGAAGTAGTGGAGTGCGGTCAGCACCCGAACGCCGACAAACTGCGCGTCACCAAAGTCAACGTCGGCGGCGAACGCCTGCTGGACATCGTCTGCGGCGCGCCAAACTGCCGTCAGGGGCTGAAAGTCGCCGTGGCGACCATCGGCGCGGTGCTGCCGGGCGATTTTAAAATCAAGGCCGCGAAACTGCGCGGCGAGCCGTCAGAGGGGATGCTGTGCTCCTTCTCCGAGCTGGGCATTTCCGATGATCATAGCGGAATTATCGAGCTGCCGGCGGATGCGCCGATCGGTACCGATATTCGCGAATATCTGAAGCTTGACGATAACACCATCGAAATCAGCGTCACCCCGAACCGTGCCGACTGCCTGGGCATCATCGGCGTCGCGCGCGATGTGGCCGTGCTGAACAAGGCGCCGCTGAACGCGCCGGAAATCACCCCGGTTGCCGCCACCATTGACGATGTGCTGCCGATTCAGGTTGACGCCCCGCAGGCGTGCCCGCGCTATCTGGGCCGCGTGGTGAAAGGCATCAACGTCAAAGCGCCGACGCCGCTGTGGATGAAAGAGAAACTGCGCCGCTGCGGGATCCGCTCCATCGACGCGGTGGTTGACGTGACCAACTATGTGCTGCTTGAGCTGGGCCAGCCGATGCACGCCTTTGACCGCGACCGTATCGAAGGCGGGATCGTGGTGCGCATGGCGAAAGAGGGCGAAACCCTGGTCCTGCTCGATGGCTCCGAAGCGAAGCTCGACAGCGATACCCTGGTCATTGCTGACCACAACAAAGCGCTGGCAATGGGCGGGATCTTCGGCGGGGAACACTCCGGCGTTAACGACGAAACCCAGAACGTACTGCTGGAGTGTGCCTTCTTCAGCCCGCTGTCCATTACCGGCCGCGCGCGCCGTCACGGCCTGCACACCGATGCCTCTCATCGCTATGAGCGCGGCGTCGATCCGGCCCTGCAGTATAAAGCGCTGGAGCGCGCCACGCGTCTGCTGATCGACCTCTGCGGCGGCGAAGCCGGCCCGGTGATTGACGTGACCAACGAAGCGACCCTGCCAAAACGCGCCACCATCACTCTGCGTCGCAGCAAACTGGATCGCCTGATTGGCCACCATATCGACGACGCGCAGGTCACTGACATTCTTCAGCGCCTCGGCTGCGAAGTGACGGTGGGCGAGGGCGAATGGCAGGCGGTGGCCCCGAGCTGGCGTTTCGACATGGAGATCGAAGAGGATCTGGTCGAGGAAGTGGCTCGCGTTTATGGCTACAACAACATTCCTGATGAGCCGGTGCAGGCGGGTCTGATCATGGGTACCCACCGTGAAGCCGACCTGTCGCTGAAGCGCGTGAAAACGCTGCTGAATGACAAAGGCTATCAGGAAGTGATCACCTACAGCTTCGTCGACCCGAAAGTCCAGCAGCTGATCCACGCCGGTGAAGAGGCGCTGATCCTGCCAAGCCCGATCTCCAGCGAAATGTCGGCCATGCGCCTGTCGCTGTGGACTGGCCTGCTGGGGACCGTGGTCTACAACCAGAACCGTCAGCAGAGCCGGGTTCGCATCTTTGAGAGCGGTCTGCGCTTTGTGCCGGACACCAATGCGCCGCTGGGCATTCGTCAGGATGTGATGCTGGCCGGGGCGATCTGCGGCAACCGCTACGAAGAGCACTGGACACTGGCGAAAGAGACGGTCGATTTCTATGATCTGAAAGGCGATCTGGAAGCCGTTCTGGATTTAACCGGAAAATTAGCGGATATCGAATTCCGTGCTGAAGCGACCACCGCGCTGCATCCGGGGCAATCCGCAGCGATTTATCTTAAAGGTGAACGCATTGGTTTCATTGGGGTTGTTCATCCTGAGCTGGAACGTAAACTGGATCTGAACGGTCGCACTCTGGTGTTTGAACTGGAGTGGAACAAGCTCGCAGACCGCGTGGTGCCTCAGGCGCGCGACATTTCCCGCTTCCCGGCGAACCGTCGCGACATCGCGGTGCTGGTCGCGGAAAACGTGGCTGCCGCCGATGTTTTAGCCGAATGTAAGAAAGTTGGCGTAAATCAGGTAGTTGGCGTAAACTTATTTGACGTGTACCGTGGTAAAGGTGTGGCGGAAGGGTATAAGAGCCTTGCGATTAGCCTGATCCTGCAGGATACCAGCCGTACACTCGAAGAAGAGGAGATTGCCGCTACCGTTGCCAGATGTGTAGAGGCATTAAAAGAGCGATTCCAGGCATCATTGAGGGATTGAACCTATGGCGCTTACAAAAGCTGAAATGTCAGAATATCTGTTTGATAAGCTTGGGCTTAGCAAGCGGGATGCCAAAGAACTGGTCGAGTTGTTTTTCGAAGAGATCCGTCGTGCTCTGGAAAACGGAGAACAGGTCAAACTCTCCGGGTTCGGCAACTTCGATTTGCGGGATAAAAACCAACGCCCGGGACGTAACCCGAAGACGGGGGAGGATATTCCCATTACAGCCCGGCGCGTGGTGACCTTCAGACCCGGTCAGAAGCTGAAAAGCCGTGTCGAAAACGCGTCGCCTAAAGACAAATAATCTGAACTAATTAAAAAGGCCGCATTGCGGCCTTTTTCTTTTCTGTCGAATCTTACGCTTTAACGGCGGTGAGCATGATCTCCACCAGGATTTCTGGTCGCGCCATCTCCGCCTGCACGGCCGCGCGCGCCGGGCTATGGCCTTCCGGCATCCACTCCACCCACGCCTCATTGAACGCGGCAAAGTCACGCTTGATATTTTTCAGCCAGATCTGCGCGGAGAGAATGTGCCGCTTATCGCTCCCGGCCGCCGCCAGCAGGGCGTCGATTTTCTCCAGCACTTCGCGGGTCTGCAAGGCGATGTCCTCCTCGTTGCTTTTCGGCGTCTGTCCGGAGAGGAACAGCAGATTGCCATACGCAACGCTGGCGGAAAGACGAGGTTGAGGATGATTGCGAATGATTGTCATGCGGTTTGTTTCCATGTGAGACCTTCTAAAGAAATGTCTGGCATCTGATTGTCGATTAACGCGCCCAGCACCACCGCGCTGCCGGCGGCGAGGGTAAAACCGAGGCTGCCCTGGCCGAGATTCATCCACAGGTTGGGGTAGCCGGCGCGTCCCAGTAGCGGTGGCCCGGCTGGCGTTGAAGGGCGCATGCCGGTCCAGGCTTCGGCCTGGTCCAACCCCTCGAGTTCGGGAAAGCTGCGGGAGACGATTTTTTTCAGCGCCTGAATGCGGCTCTCGCGCAGTGTGTCGCCGTCGTAGCCGATGTCCACCATCGCCGCGATGCGCAGCTGCTGGCCCAGGCGGGCATAAACGATTTTGTGCCCGTAATCGGTGACGCTGATGTCCGGCGCAATGCCCGCCTGCTGCGGATAGGGAAGGGTCAGGCTGTACCCCTTCAGGGCGCAGAGCGGCACGCGAACGCCCATGTGCCCCAGCAGCGGACCGCTGCCGTTGCCGGCGGCGACGACGTACTCATCGCCGGTGATGGTCCCGCGGCTGGTCTCCAGGGCGCTGACGCGTCCGCCGCGCCTGGCGAGCCGCTGCACCTCACAGTGGGTCAGCAGGCTGAAGCGGCTGCTGGCGGTGAGCTTGTCGATCAGCGCAAGGCAAAATTGATGGCAATCCGCCGTTTCATCCCCCGGCGAATAAATTCCGCCCTGCAGCGAAGGGCTGATATGTTTTAGCGCCGGTTCCAGCTGCAGGCAGGCTTCAGCATTCAGCGCCTGCTGATACTGAGGATCTATCCCTTTTGCCGCTTTAGTAAAATCATATTCCCGGCGATGGATAATTAATTTTCCGCTGCGCCGCCAGTGAAAATCGGCAAGATTATCCTCTTCCCGCCACGACTGCATGACCTGCCGGCTGAGCAGCGACAGACGCAATATATGAGCGCCGTTTATTTTATTGGTCTGGCTATTACAGGCGCGCAGGAACTGCAGCAGCCAGCGCCACTGCTGTAAAGAGATATTGAGACGCATATTGAGCGGCGAATCGGCTTTGCCCATCCATTTTATCCCCTGCAGGGGAACGCCGCTGTCGGCAAGGGGGGCGACGTAGCGGTAACTTAATTGTCCGCCGTTGGCAAAACTGGTGGCGCTGGCCGGTTCGCCGTTACGCTCCAGTAATTGCACCTGATGGCCGCGCTTAATCAGTTCCCAGGCCGTGGCCAGACCGACCACGCCGCCGCCGATAATGACAATGCGTTTGTTCATAACCCGATATATCCACCGCTGTTCAATTTATCGGGTTATGTCAAAGCATTTACCCTGGCGGCGCAATTGACTTTTTATGGTCAGGGTATAACCGCAGGTTAATCTCCTTGAGCTGCTGGCGCAGGCGCTGGCAGAGAAAATCGACGAATTTTTGCGCCATCGGGCTCAGGGAAACGTCGGCCCGACGCAGCAGGCAGAGGTTAATGGCCATCGGCGGCGTAATGGGATGGATCATCTCGGGAGCCAGGTTGTGCTGGGCGGAAAAGATATCGGTAATGCTGCAGCCCATGCCGCGCTTCACGAACTCGGTGGCCATGTAGTAGGTCTGGACATTCAGCCGGGTAGTGGAAAAGTCGCGACGGGTGGCGATGGCGGCGGAGAGCGAGTGCGGCCCCGGCGAGATCCAGCGCTGCTGGTCGATCTGGCTGATATCCACCGCTCCCTGACGATAATGACGGTCGATATAGACCAGCGGCACTTCGGCAATCAGGGTGGTAAGGATCTCTCCCTGCTGCACCGGCTGCAGCGTCAGCGCTAAGTCTATCTCGCGTAAATCCAGTTTTCTGACCAGCGTCTCGGTGTGCTCGGTGGTGAGCGTCATCACCAGGTTGCTGTTTTGCTGATAAAAATCGGTCACCAGCTCCGGCACCAGGCTTAACCCCAGGCTCGGCAGACAGCCTAAGGTGATTTTGGCGCGCGGATCGCGGGCCAGGTTATCGGCCAGCAGGCGCAGGTTATCAAGGTCCTGATAAATAGTCTGCGCTTTTTCGAAAAGTGTGATCGCCTCGCTGGTCGGCAGCAGCTTGCCGCGCACCCGCTGAAACAGGGTAAAGCCCAGCTTCAGTTCGGCGCTTTTTAACGCTTTGCTGGCCGCTGGCTGGGAGATATTGAGCGATTCCGCCGCCCGTGACAGAGAGCCGCAGGTCATGACGGCATAGAAGATTTCCAGATGACGCAGTTTCATGAACAGTTAACTCAGGGTTATAGCCTACCGATAAAAAGTCATTTTCTACTAACACTAAGTTAACATAAATTTAATCACCAATCAGCGCATTGGTTACATATTGTGCTGCTGGCCCCGCCTGATGGCGGAATAAAACGCTCTCAGAATCGTTTCCTTTGTACCCCAACAGACCCTCAGGCCGCGGCCAATAATGAAAAAGAGGGAGGATATTTTCTGAGCAGGCCCCCATACACCACCTGACCATCATGGTGGGATTGATTGGCATTAAGGAGTGTTATGAGTGACTCAACGCTCGCAGGCAATACGCCTGTCAGACGAAATATCACGCGAAAAAACGTTATTACCGGTCTGTTATTGCTGCTGTTCGTGTTGATTGCGCTGTGGTGCCACGGTCGACCGGGCAGCGAGCTTGGCCTGCTGGGATTTACGCCGCTGGTGGCGTTAGCGATATTATCGCTGATCGGCGTCGATATAGTGCTGGCAGTCATCTCCTCGATTATTATCGCCATGATCATGACCTCGACCGGTCTGCCGGAAATGGGCGCGATGCTGGCGAAGTCCACCGGGTCATTTATTGCCACCGTCGGGCTTATCATTATGCTCGGCGCCGGCGTGGGGGAAGTGGCCACCCGCACCGGCGCGGCGGTTGAACTGGTGAAATTCGTGGTCCACCGTATTGGGCTGTCGAGCCAGACGCGGGTCAAGTTCGGCATTGTGGTGTCATCGATTTTAATTTGCGGTTCGCTGGGCACCATGGCCGGCGGCAATGCGATTATTGTCGCAGTGATTATCCCCGTAGCGGCGGCGGTACGCTTAACGCCGCCGACGGTAGCCGCGCTGATGATGACCGCCGGTTCCGTTGGACTCTTTACCGGGCCCTTCACCCCCAGCACCGTGACGATCCTCAGCCTCGGCGGACTGAGCTATCCGGATTATCTGCTGTATGTCGGCCTGCCGATGAGCGCCGTCACCCTGTTAGCCGGCTGGATCATGGCCGGACGGATCCAGAAGATGACCGAAGGCAAACTGCGCTATGAGGTCGATCTCTCGGAAAAGCCGCAAGAGGACCTTAGCGCCGCGCAGCAGCGCCGGCGTAAATTAAGCGCGCTGGCTTTCGCCGCGACCATCATCGTGATGGCGGTGGTTGGGGTGGTGATTAAAGCCGGCTTCAGCTTTGCGATTATCGTCATGCTGCTGGTGGCGTTGATGACCGGGCTGGTGGGCGGCCTGCGGCCGACGCAGATCCTGCAGGCGCTGTATCACGGCTGCGGTCGTCTGGTGTGGATGTTTATTCTCTACTGGCTGTATAACCCGATCCTTGAGCTGATGGATGGCCTGCACGCCTATCAGGGGCTGCTGGAGTATACCCAGCCGCTGCTGGAGGGGATCTCCCCGGCCTGGCTGTGCTTTAGCATCTTCGCGTTCAATATAATCGGCCATGTGCCCGGCGCGGCGGTAGCCCAGATGACCTTTACGCATAAAATCTTTGGCCCAATGCTGATGGCCGCCGGCGTGCCGCCGCAGGGGACCACCGCGGTGCTGCTGGCCTCGTCTCAGGTGGACTGGTTCGGGCCGTTTCCCTCATCGGACATGTTCGGCCAGATGGGGCTGGCGCAGTCTACACATCTGAAGTATATGCTCTATAACGGCTGGGCAATCGTGGTGGCGAACATCATTCTCTTCGCGCTGCTGTTTCAGATTCTGGTGTAAAGCGGGATGGTCGACGGGGGGGAGCGTCCTCCGCGTCGACCTTTGGTCGTGAGGTTTTCCTTTTCTCACCGCGACACCCACCGTAAAATCAGCCTCTTGTTCCCACTGCGTAATGGAATCTATGCTGACTCTCGCCCATCTTCAACAGCGCCGCAGCCGGCGTTGGCTCCTTGGTTTAACGCTGTTGCTGCTGGTCACCCTGCTGATCAGCCTGTGCGCGGGGGATCAATGGATCCCGCCCGGCGAGTGGCTCAGCGCCAAAGGTCAGCTGTTTATCTGGCAGATCCGCCTGCCGCGGACCCTGGCGGTGCTGCTGGTGGGGGCGGCGCTGGCGCTCTCCGGGGCGATAATGCAGGCGCTGTTTGAAAATCCGCTGGCGGAACCGGGTCTGCTGGGCGTCTCCAACGGCGCGGGCGTCGGGCTGATTGCCGCCGTCCTGCTGGGTAAAGGCCTGTTACCGGGCTGGGCGCTCGGGCTGTGCGCGATCCTGGGCGCGCTGCTGATCACCTTTATTCTGCTGCGTTTTGCCCGCCGCCATCTTTCCACCAGCCGCCTGCTGCTGGCGGGGGTGGCGCTGGGGATCATCTGCAGCGCCCTGATGACCTGGGCGGTCTACTTCTCCACCTCTTTTGATCTGCGTCAGCTGATGTACTGGATGATGGGCGGGTTTGGCGGCGTCGACTGGCAGCAGCTGTGGCTGATGATAGCCCTCCTGCCAGCGCTCTGCTGGGTCTGTCTGCAGTCGCAACCCCTGAATTTACTGGCGCTGGGCGAAGTCTCCGCCCGTCAGCTCGGGCTGCCGCTGTGGCTGTGGCGTAAGCTGCTGGTGGTGGCGACCGGCTGGATGGTCGGCGTGAGCGTGGCGCTGGCGGGGGCGATTGGCTTTATCGGCCTGGTAATTCCGCACATTCTGCGGCTATGCGGCTTGAGCGATCACCGGGTCTTGCTCCCGGCCTGCATGCTGGCAGGGGCAAGCGCCTTGCTGGGGGCGGATATTATCGCCCGGCTGGCGCTTTCCGCCGCTGAGCTGCCGATTGGCGTGGTGACGGCGACGCTGGGCGCGCCGGTCTTTATCTGGTTGCTGCTGCGCTCGCGGTGACGGGGATAGCGCGACGCCGTCTGCAGGGACGGCGCCGGCTCGGGCTTACCAGCCTTTGATCGCGTCGCCTTTGTAGACTTCCTTCGCTTTTTCCGCGACTTCACTGGTCTGGAAGGCGGCTTTCAGTTCCTGAATTTTCTTGCTGTCCTTGTTATCCTCGCGGGCGACAATCGCATTCACGTAAGGGGAATCTGGTCCCTCCATGAACAGGCCGTCGCGGGCGGCCGACAGGCCCGCCTGGGCGGAGAAGTTGGTGTTAATGATTGACAGGCTGACGTTCGGGTCATCCAGGGTGCGGGTCAGCTGCGGGGTATCCACCTCCACAATTTTCAGCTGTTTCGGGTTGTCGATGATATCCAGCGTGGTGGGTAAATAGCCGACGCCCGGTTTCAGCTTGAGCAGCCCCTGCGCCTGAAGCAGCAGCAGGCTGCGGCCCAGGGTAGTGGTTTCATTAGAGATGGTCACCGTCGCTCCCTCGGGGAGCTCGCTGATATTTTTGATACGATGTGAATAGGCGGCGATAGGGAAGACAAAGGTTTTACCGACCACTGTGAATTTATAGCCGCGCTCTTTCGACTGCGCCTCAAGGTACGGCAGGGTCTGGAAGGCGTTGGCATCCACATCTTTGTTGTTCAGCGCTTCGTTAGGCAGCACATAATCATTGAAGGAGACCACTTCGACGTCGAGGTGATATTTATCCTTCGCCACTTGCTCCACCACTTTCCAGATGGCTTCGTCCGGCCCGGTATTGATAGCGACTTTCACTTTATTATCTTCATCCGGAGAGCAGGCGCTCAGCAGGGCGACAGAGGCGGCGATTAACGCCAGGCTAAACAACTTCTTCATCAACAAAACTCTCTTAAATTAACAAGTAACGAAACCATATTACATTCATGGAACACTGTACACGTAAATAGGTGCATGCCCAATTGAGAGGATTTCATGTTGCCGACGGGCAGCGAAGCGCTGTTACATCATGCGACAACTCGCGGGGATTGGCAGTAGAATGGCGGGCGCTGAATCCGCTACAGTAGATAGGGATCACCTTCACCGGAAACCGGTTTATCCATTGAGGACAGGCTATGCAACATGACATTCTGAATACCGAAGTGACGACCATTGATGGCGAGAAGACCACCCTGGCATCCTTTGCCGGCAAGGTACTGCTGATCGTCAATGTGGCCTCCAAATGCGGCCTGACGCCGCAGTATGAGCAACTGGAGGACCTGCAAAAGCAGTTTGCCGGCGAGGGCTTCAGCGTGCTGGGCTTCCCCTGCAACCAGTTCCTCGGCCAGGAGCCGGGGAGTGAAGAAGAGATTAAGACCTTCTGCAGCACCACCTACGGCGTCACCTTCCCGCTGTTCAGCAAGATTGACGTCAACGGCGAGCATCGCGCACCGCTCTATCAAAAGCTGGTTGCCGCCGCGCCGAAGGCGGTGGCCCCGGAAGGTAGCGGTTTTTATGAGCGGATGGCCAGCAAGGGCCGCGCGCCGCTGTACGTGGACGACATTCTGTGGAATTTCGAAAAATTTCTCGTCGATCGCCAGGGCAACGTCATTCAGCGCTTCTCTCCGGATATGACGCCGGACGATCCGCAGCTGGTGGCGGCGATTAAAGGAGCGCTGGCGAAATAATGTCGTTTCTGATGCAGCTACAGGATGTAGAAGCGGCGGGGCGTCTGGCCCCGTTTTCTGCGGCCTTTCGCGCCGGGGAGATCGTTCACCTGGTGGGGCCGAACGGCGCAGGGAAGAGCACGCTGCTGGCCCGCATGGCGGGGCTGTCCGACGGCCCCGGCACGATTCATTTTAACGGACGGTTGCTTGACGAGTGGCCGGCGACGGAGCTGGCGCGCCGCCGCGGATATCTGTGCCAGCAGCAGACCCCGCCGTTCGCCATGCCGGTGTGGCACTATCTGGCGCTGCACAGGCAGCAGCAGGGCGACAGCGCCCGGGTGAACGATATCGCGGCCAGGCTTGGCCTTGACAATAAGCTGGGCCGTCAGGTCAATCAGCTGTCGGGCGGCGAGTGGCAGCGCGTGCGGCTGGCGGCAGTGATCCTGCAGATCGATCCCTTAAGCAATCCCGCGGGTCAGCTGCTGCTGCTGGATGAGCCGATGAACAGTCTGGATGTGGCCCAGCAGGCGGCGCTGGATCGGCTGTTACGCGAGCTGAGCGCGGCGGGAATCGCGGTGGTGATGAGCAGTCACGATCTCAACCACACTTTGCGCCATGCCGGACAGAGCTGGCTGCTCTGCCAGGGGGAAGCCATCGCCTGCGGGGAGACCGCCGAGGTGCTGAACGAGGAAAATTTAACCGCTGCCTATGCGATCCCGTTCCAGCGCGTGGAGGTGGCCGGTCATATTATGCTCATCGCGTCACAGTAGCACGCAGTTATCTTGTCACTATATTGATAAACAAGCTAAATTATTGCGATAAAGAGACTAGGGACAGAGGGATCATCTGAAATGCGCTTCTGGTTCATGTTGGCGGCGGCGTTAATTTTAGCCGGCTGCAGCAGCCATCGGGCACCGCCGCCGAATCCTCGGCTGGCTGACTCCATTACGGTGGTGGCGAATCTGAACGAGCAGCTGCGCAGCTGGCGCGGCGCACCGTATCGCTACGGCGGCATGACGCCGCGCGGCGTCGACTGCTCCGGCTTTGTGGTGCGCACGTTTCGCGATAAATTTGCCCTCCAGCTGCCGCGCGAAACCCGCGAGCAGGCGGAAATCGGCACCCGTATTGATAAGCGCGATCTGCTGCCCGGCGATCTGGTGTTCTTCAAAACCGGCTCAGGCGAAAGCGGCCTGCACGTCGGCATCTACGATACCGATAACCAGTTTATTCATGCCTCCACCAGTCAGGGCGTCACCCGTTCCTCGCTGGATAACATCTACTGGAACAAAAAATTCTGGCAGGCGCGGCGTATCTGACGTCATTCAGCGGCCGGAGGGAAGCGAGCGCTTCCCTTTTTTATGCCGATAACCCTGCACTCCGCCCGTGTTAATCCGCTGTTCCAGGCACTACACTGGAGAGAGGAGGAACCATGACCCTTTCTTTTACCACCCACTGGCGGGATGAACTGCCGGACTTTTACACTTCCCTGTCACCGACGCCGCTCGATAACGCCCGACTCATCTGGCGCAACGCTCCGCTGGCGCAACAGCTGGGCGTCCCTGACGCGTTGTTTGCGCCGGAAAGCGGGGCCGGCGTCTGGGGCGGTGAAGCGCTGCTCCCGGGCATGTCGCCGCTGGCGCAGGTTTACAGTGGCCATCAGTTTGGCGCCTGGGCCGGCCAACTGGGCGACGGACGCGGGATCCTGCTCGGTGAGCAGCAGCTGGCGGATGGCCGCCGTTACGACTGGCATCTGAAAGGCGCCGGCCTGACCCCCTATTCACGGATGGGGGACGGCCGCGCCGTGCTGCGCTCGACGATCCGGGAAAGCCTGGCGTCGGAGGCGATGCACGCCCTGGGGATCCCGACGACGCGCGCCCTGGCGATGGTCACCAGCGATACCCCGGTCTACCGCGAGCGCGTGGAGCCTGGCGCGATGCTGATGCGGGTGGCCGAGAGCCATGTCCGCTTTGGTCATTTCGAACATTTTTACTATCGTCGCGAGCCGCAGAAGGTTCAGCAGCTGGCCGATTATGTCATTCGTCACCACTGGCCGCAGCTGCAGGATGAAGCGGACAAGTACCTGTTATGGTTCCGTGACGTTGTCACGCGTACCGCGCAGACCATTGCCAGCTGGCAAACCGTGGGCTTTGCCCATGGGGTGATGAATACCGACAACATGTCAATTCTCGGTTTGACCATCGACTACGGGCCGTATGGCTTCCTTGACGATTTTCAGCCGGACTTTATCTGCAACCACTCCGATTACCAGGGGCGCTACAGTTTTGAAAACCAGCCGGCGGTGGGGCTGTGGAATCTGCAGCGTCTGGCCCAGTCGCTGTCGCCGTTTATCAGCGCCGAAGCGCTGAACGCGGCGCTGGATGAATATCAGCACGCCTTGCTGACCGCCTATGGCCAGCGGATGCGCGACAAACTTGGCCTGTTCACTCAGCAGAAAGGGGATAACGATCTGCTCGACGGTCTGTTTGCCCTGATGATCCGCGAGAGAAGCGACTATACCCGAACGTTCCGCCTGCTGAGCCACAGCGAACAGCTCAGCGCGGCCACGCCGCTGCGCGACGAGTTTATCGACCGTGCGGCATTCGACAGCTGGTTCGCCAGCTATCGCGCGCGGCTTCGTGATGAACAGGTGGAGGATGCCCAGCGCCAGCAGCGGATGCAGGGCGTCAACCCGGCGCTGGTGTTACGTAACTGGCTGGCGCAGCGGGCGATCGAGCAGGCTGAGGCTGGCGATATGGGGGAGCTGGAACGTCTGCATGCCGCGCTGGCCGATCCCTTCACCGATCGCGAGGACGACTACGTCCGCCGGCCGCCGGACTGGGGTAAACGTCTGGAAGTCAGCTGCTCGAGCTAACTCGCCTCGCCCCGCGCGCTGCGGGGCGATTATTTGGTCAGGATCAACTTCCCGGCGTGGGTCTGGCGCAACAGATAGCGCTGGCCGCCATGCTCAATGACTACCCGTCCTTCGCTGCCTAACAGAACCCGACTGCTGATCTGTCTGTCCGTCGCCACGGGATAGGGGGCATTGTCTTTTGGTTTTTCAGCTGTGGCAGTGTTATCCATACGCGTCATAGCTCTCAAAATAAAAATCAAAGCAACAATGATAATCATTATCAATAATGTTGTTTTTGACGGCAAGCGTTATTTATCGTGTTACCGAATTTGGTAGGGGAATGTCAAAGGGGATCGCCCACCGCAGGCGCGGCGGGCGGAGCGGTCACAGACGGGTGGCCGTGGCGGCCGCCAGTTCGCTCAATAAACGTTCGCTGTCTTCCCAGCTCAGGCAGGGATCGGTGATCGACTGGCCCCAGGCCAGCGGCTGGCCGGGAACCACTTTCTGGGTCCCTTCCTGCAGGAAGCTCTCCGCCATAATGCCGGCGATGGCGGTAGAGCCCGCGCGAATTTGCTGACAGATATCGGCGCACACCTCCAGCTGACGGCGATGCTGCTTCTGGCAGTTGCCATGGCTGAAGTCGACCACCAGCTGCTCCGGCAGATTGAATTCACGCAGCGCTTCGCCGGCGGCGGCGATATCCTCGGCGTGATAGTTCGGCCGTTTGCCGCCGCGCATAATGATATGCCCGTACGGGTTGCCGCTGGTCTGGTAAATCGTCATCTGCCCCTGCTTGTCCGGAGAGAGGAACATATGGCTGGCGCGGGAGGCGCGGATGGCGTCTACGGCGATGCGCGTATTGCCGTCGGTACCGTTTTTAAACCCGACCGGGCAGGAGAGCGCCGAGGCCATTTCACGGTGGATCTGGCTTTCCGTGGTGCGCGCCCCGATGGCTCCCCAGCTGATGAGATCGGCGATAAACTGACCGGTCACCATATCGAGAAACTCGGTGGCCGTCGGCACCCCCAGCTCATTAACCTGCAGCAGCAGGCGCCGTGCCAGTTCAATACCGTGGTTGACCCGATAGCTGCCGTTGAGGTCCGGGTCGGAGATTAAGCCTTTCCAGCCCACCACGGTACGGGGTTTTTCAAAGTAGGTGCGCATCACGATCTCCAGCTGCGGCTGGTAGCGCTCGCGCATGGTCTGCAGGCGGCGGGCATACTCCATCGCCGCGTCGGTGTCGTGAATGGAGCAGGGGCCGATAATCACCAGCAGGCGGCGGTCTTCGCCGTTGAGGATTTTTTCAATGCGGCGACGGGAGGCCGAGACGTGGGCGGCCACGTCGGCGGTGACGGGATGGCGCTGGGCCAGCTCCGCGGGCGTTACCAGGCTTTCAATGCGCGCGGTACGCAATTCGTCTGTTTTATTCATTGGGGTCTCAAAAATCTGTTTCTTCGCCAGCGAAAATGCCGGGAAGTGATGCGCATCACGATAAACCAATCCCTGCTTATTGCAAGAGCAGGGCATGATCCTGTATAGGCCACGGGTGATAGCATAAACAAATTTTTAATAATGTACTAGTTTATTAGTACATCCTGCGATTCAGCCCCATGATGTCCATGATTTTTGTCGCTATTTCCTCAACGGAATAGTTGGTGCTGTTCAGGCAGGGAATTTTATTCTTGCGATACAGCGCCTCCACTTCGGTCACTTCCATCCGACACTGGCGCAGCGAAGCGTAGCGGCTGTTCTCCCGGCGCTCCTCGCGGATCGCCGCCAGACGCTCCGGATTGATGGTCAGGCCGAACATCTTATGCTGCAGGGGTTTCAGCGACGCCGGCAGAACCAGATTGTCCATATCGTCGGCGATAAACGGATAGTTGGCGGCGCGAATGCCGTACTGCATAGCGAGGTACAGACTGGTGGGCGTCTTGCCGCAGCGCGACACGCCGAGGAGGATCACCTGCGCCTGGTCAAGGTTGCGCAGCGAGATGCCATCGTCATGGGCGAGGGTGTAATCGATGGCGGCGATGCGCGCATCGTATTTGATCAGGTTCCCGGGGTTCAGGCCGTGGGTGCGGTGGGCCACTGGCGTCGGGTCGAGGTTGAGCTCCTGCTGCAGCGGGGCCACCAGCGCCTGAACGATATCCTGACAAAAGCCCTCGCTTTGCAGAATGATATCGCGGATCTCCGGAATAACGATGGAATAGAACACCAGCGGGCGGATGCCCGTTTGCTGATAAATGGCGTCGATCTGCTCTTTCACCGCCCGCGCGCGGCTGATATTTTCCACAAACGGCAGGGTCACGCTGCTGATGGCGACCGGGAATTGCGACATGACGGCATGCCCCAGCACCTCCGCCGTAATGGCGGTACCGTCAGAAATATAAAATACGTGGCGATCTACAGCACTTTCCATTTTGACCATCCGGTATAATGAGTTTAATTGCCTGAAAGCGGATATTAAATTTAAGCATATCCCTGTTTGATTTGTCTCTTCTTAAAATTGAAACGCTATTTTTGTTTTTTATGAAAAGGGTGGTTCATTTTCTTTTTTTTGCCGTAATTTCCAGCGTTTTTTGTCATAATTCCTAAAAATCATTGAGTTATCTATATCGGGGGAACAGTCCGAAAAAAGAAAAAATAATTTGCTTGAACGATTCACCGTTTTTTTCAGCACCATAAATATGTCAGGATAATCTTGCAGTCGATCGTGAAATTTTTTTCACTGGTATTAAATCACAAAAGGATTGTCTCGATGTCCAACAATGGCTCGTCACCGCTGGTGCTTTGGTATAACCAACTCGGCATGAATGATGTAGACAGAGTTGGGGGCAAAAATGCCTCCCTTGGTGAAATGATTACGAATCTGTCCGGTATGGGTGTGTCCGTACCTAACGGGTTTGCCACCACCGCTGATGCTTTCAATCAGTTCCTGGACCAAAGCGGTGTTAACCAGCGCATTTATGCGCTGCTGGATGAAACCGACATTGACGACGTTTCCGCATTAGCGAAAGCGGGCGCGCAGATCCGACAGTGGATCATCGATACCCCCTTCCAGAGCGAACTGGAAAACGCGATTCGCGATGCTTATGACCTGCTGTCCGCCGATGACGCCGAGGCCTCATTCGCCGTGCGCTCTTCCGCCACCGCGGAAGATATGCCGGACGCCTCCTTCGCCGGGCAGCAAGAGACATTCCTCAACGTGCAGGGCTTTGACGCCGTGCTCGTTGCCGTGAAGCACGTGTTTGCTTCACTGTTTAACGATCGCGCGATCTCCTATCGCGTGCATCAGGGTTACGATCACCGCGGCGTGGCGCTCTCCGCCGGGGTGCAGAGGATGGTCCGCTCCGATCTAGCCTCCTCCGGCGTCATGTTCTCCATCGATACCGAATCCGGCTTTGACCAGGTGGTGTTTATCACCTCGGCGTGGGGTTTGGGCGAGATGGTGGTGCAGGGCGCGGTGAACCCGGACGAATTCTACGTCCACAAACCGACGCTGGCCGCTGGCCGCCCGGCGATCGTGCGCCGCACCATGGGGTCGAAAAAGATCCGCATGGTTTACGCGCCGACTCAAGAGCACGGCAAGCAGGTGCGTATCGAAGATGTGCCGCAGGCGCAGCGCGATATCTTCTCGTTAACCAACGAGGAGGTGCAGGAGCTCGCGAAGCAGGCGGTGCAGATCGAGAAGCACTACGGCCGTCCGATGGATATCGAGTGGGCGAAAGATGGCCACACCGGTAAGCTGTTTATCGTCCAGGCGCGTCCGGAAACCGTGCGTTCCCGCGGCCAGGTGATGGAGCGTTATACCCTCCACGCTCAGGGGCAGATCATCGCCGAAGGGCGCGCCATCGGCCACCGCATTGGCGCCGGTCCGGTGAAGGTGATCCACGATATCAGCGAGATGAACCGCATTGAGCCAGGCGATGTGCTGGTTACCGATATGACCGACCCGGACTGGGAACCGATCATGAAGAAAGCCTCGGCGATCGTCACCAACCGCGGCGGACGTACCTGCCACGCGGCGATCATCGCTCGTGAGCTGGGTATTCCGGCGGTGGTCGGCTGCGGCGATGCCACCGATCGCATTCAGGAAAACCAGAACGTGACCGTCTCCTGCGCCGAAGGCGACACCGGCTATGTCTACGCCGAGCTGCTGGACTTCAGCGTCAAGAGCTCCAGCGTCGGCGACATGCCGGATCTGCCGCTGAAGGTGATGATGAACGTCGGCAACCCGGATCGCGCCTTCGACTTCGCCTGCCTGCCGAACGAAGGCGTGGGTCTGGCGCGGCTGGAATTTATCATCAACCGCATGATTGGCGTTCACCCGCGCGCGCTGCTGGAGTTTGACGACCAGGAGCCGGGTCTGCAGAACGAAATCCGCGAGCTGATGAAAGGCTACGATTCGCCGAGAGAGTTCTACGTTGGCCGCCTGACCGAAGGGATCGCCACCCTTGGCGCCGCTTTCTATCCGAAACGGGTGATTGTACGCCTCTCTGACTTCAAGTCGAACGAATACGCCAACCTGGTGGGCGGCGAGCGCTATGAGCCGGAAGAAGAGAACCCAATGCTCGGCTTCCGCGGCGCCGGACGCTACGTTTCCGAAAGCTTCCGCGACTGCTTCGCGCTGGAATGTGAAGCGATGAAGCGCGTGCGTAACGACATGGGGCTGACCAACGTCGAAGTGATGGTGCCGTTCGTCCGTACCGTCGCCCAGGCGAAAGCGGTGGTCGAAGAGCTGGAGCGTCAGGGGCTGAAGCGCGGCGAGAACGGGCTGAAGATCATCATGATGTGCGAGATCCCGTCGAACGCGTTGCTGGCCGAGCAGTTCCTCGAGTACTTCGACGGCTTCTCCATCGGCTCGAATGACATGACCCAGCTGGCGCTCGGTCTGGACCGCGACTCCGGCGTGGTCTCTGAGCTGTTTGATGAACGCAACGACGCGGTGAAAGCGCTGCTGTCGATGGCGATCCGCGCGGCGAAGCAGCAGGGTAAATACGTCGGCATCTGCGGCCAGGGGCCGTCTGACCATGAAGATTTCGCCGCCTGGCTGATGGAGGAGGGGATTGATAGCCTGTCCCTCAACCCGGATACCGTGGTGCAAACCTGGTTAGGTCTGGCGGAACTGAATAAATAAGTTCGCCCTGACAGTACAGATCCCCGGCAGCGATGCCGGGGATTTTTTTTGTCGGTGTCAGGCCGCCCGGCGTCGCGATGCGCAGGACAAAAAAAAGCCCATCGTGGGAGATGGGCAAAGACTACACACAGCAATTCGTTGTTTCACTCAGGGGATTTCCATGCTTATAAATCAAGGTGTTGATTTATAACCGTGAGCTAATAGTAGGCAGCGGGGCCTTTGCCGTCGATCAGATTCCTCTCAATAGTTAAATTGTTGTGAAGGACCGGGAGGGTAAAAGCGGGTGCGGGGCATACAAGGCTGGCGTTTTGCCGGCGATCAATTAATTTTGCTTAACAATTGTCCTGGGGGGAGACAGGCGGGTCCCCCCGCCTGACAGGGCATTACTTGCGCCCGGCCTCCAGCTCGCTGAGCTCTTCGAGCACGACATCGGGGTCTTTCGGCGGCGGCGGCACTTCGTGCACCCAGGCGTCATACAGGCGCCAGGAGACGGCCAGCAGCACCGGACCGATAAACAGGCCGATCATGCCGAAGGCGATCAGGCCGCCAATGACGCCGGTAAGAATGAGGATCATCGGCAGGTCGGCGCCCATACGGATAAGCACCGGACGGATAACGTTGTCCATGGTGCCGACCACGCAGCTCCACACCAGCAGCACGGTGCCCCAGGTGGTGTCCCCGCTCCAGTAAAGCCAGATAATCGACGGCACCAGAACCAGCAAAGGCCCGAGCTGGACCAGACAGGTAAAGATCATCACCACGGTCAGCAGGGCGGCGTAGGGCACGCCGGAGATGGCAAGGCCGATCCCGCCCAGCACCGCCTGAGTGAGGGCCGTCACCACCACGCCCAGCGCCACGGCGCGCACGGCCTGGCCGGCCAGCAGCACGGCGGCGTCACCGCGTTTAGCCGCCAGGCGCGTGGCGAAATAGCGAAAACCGTAGGCTACCTGCTCGCCGCGCCAGTAAAGCAGCGCGCTGAATAACAGCATCAGGCCGCAGTAGACCAGCAGCTTGCCGATGTGCGCCGCCTGACCGACAAACCAACTGGTGGTGGTGCCAATGTAGGGGCGAACCTTGGCCATAATCGCCGAGCCGCCCATATCCAGCAGGCCATGCCAGGCGGCGTAGAGCTTATCGCCGACCAGCGGCACGCTGTTGAGCCAGGCGAAATCCGGCAGCGTCACATTTCCGCTGCTGATGAGTTTGATCAGCGGAACGCTGTTATCCACTAGGCTGTTGACCAGCAGAGCGATAGGAATCACGAATAGCAAAAACAGCAGCAGGGTCATCGCCAGCACCGCCAGCATCCGTTTGCCGAACAGCACGCGCTGCAGACGCAGCAGCACCGGCCAGGTGGCGATCACCACGGTGCCGGCCCAGGCGAAGGACAGAATAAACGGCTGCACAACCCACAGGCAGGATATGATAATCAAGGCCAGGAACAGCACCGACAGCAGTATTTGCGGTATGTCCCGAGGCTGATGGGGGTTAATCATAGAGAATTTTTACCTTTCCAGTCGCGCCAAAAAGCTGGCGCCGCATAAATCCATGTACTGATAATAATATCAATAATTTTGCTGGGCTGATTTTGCACAGAAAACACGTGGGCGCATATGAAAAAAATGTGATAAAAAGTTGAATGCGCTACGCAAACGTTTAGTTAGCACCAACACAATATTTTCAAACACAACATAGTCAGGCAGGGTCAAGTGTGATGATCCCACAAATTTCTCAGGCGCCAGGGGTAGTTCAACTGGTGCTGAATTTTTTGCAGGTACTGGAGCAACAGGGTTTTACCGGCGATACCGCCACCAGCTATGCCGACAGGCTGACGATGGCCACCGACAACAGCGTCTATCAGCTGTTGCCGGATGCGGTCCTGTTTCCACGTTCCACGGCAGACGTAGCGTTACTGGCGCGGGTCGCCGCCGAACCACGCTTTAAATCGCTGATCTTCACCCCGCGCGGCGGCGGCACCGGCACCAACGGCCAGGCGCTGAACGGCGGAATTATCGTCGATATGTCCCGCTATATGAACCGCATTATTGAAATCAACCCCGAAGAGGGTTGGGTGCGCGTCGAAGCCGGAGTCATCAAAGATCAGCTGAACCAGTTTCTTAAACCCTATGGTTACTTCTTTGCGCCTGAGCTCTCCACCAGCAACCGCGCCACCCTGGGCGGGATGATAAACACCGACGCCTCCGGACAGGGATCGCTGGTGTATGGTAAAACGTCGGATCACGTGCTTGGCCTGCGGGCGGTGCTGATGGGCGGGGATATCCTCGATACCCAGGCGGTGCCGGTGGCGCTGGCGGAGACGCTTGGCAATACGCCCTCGACGATAGGGCGGATTTACAACACGGTCTACCAGCGCTGCAAGGCGCAGCGCGAGCTAATCATTGATAAGTTTCCCAAACTCAACCGCTTCCTCACCGGATACGATCTGCGCCACGTCTTTAACGATGAGATGAGCGAGTTCGACCTGACGCGTATTTTAACCGGTTCGGAAGGGACGTTGGCGTTTATCACCGAAGCGCGGCTGGATATTACCCGCCTGCCGAAGGTACGGCGGCTGGTCAACGTCAAATATGACTCCTTTGACTCTGCGCTGCGAAATGCGCCCTTTATGGTGGAGGCCAAGGCCCTGTCGGTGGAGACCGTCGACTCTAAAGTTCTCAATCTGGCGCGCGAGGATATCGTCTGGCACTCGGTGAACGAACTGATCACCGACGTACCGGATAAAGAGATGCTCGGGCTCAATATCGTCGAATTCGCCGGGGATGACGCGGCGCTGATTGACCAGCAGGTCACCACCCTGTGCCAGCGTCTGGACGAGCTGATGGCTCGCAGCGAGGCGGGGGTCATCGGCTGGCAGGTCTGTCACGATCTTGATGGCGTGGAGCGCATCTACGCCATGCGCAAGAAGGCGGTAGGCCTGTTGGGCAATGCCAAAGGCGCCGCCAAGCCGATCCCCTTTGCCGAGGATACCTGCGTCCCGCCCGAACACCTGGCGGATTATATCGTCGAGTTCCGCGCGCTGCTCGACAGCCACGGCCTGAGCTACGGCATGTTTGGCCACGTCGACGCCGGTGTGCTGCACGTGCGCCCGGCGCTGGACATGTGCGATCCGCAGCAGGAGGTGCTGATGAAGCAGATCTCCGACGATGTGGTAGCGCTGACGGCGAAGTATGGCGGTCTGCTGTGGGGGGAACATGGCAAAGGCTTCCGCGCCGAGTACAGCCCGGCATTCTTTGGCGAGGCGCTGTACGGCGAGCTGCGGAAGATCAAAGCGGTCTTCGATCCGGATAACCGACTGAACCCGGGGAAAATTTGTCCGCCGGAAGGGATCGACGCGCCGATGATGAAAGTCGACGCGGTGAAGCGCGGCACCTGGGATCGGCAGATCCCTATCGCGGTGCGCAGCGCCTGGCGCGGGGCGATGGAGTGTAATGGCAACGGGCTGTGCTTCAACTTTGACGTAAAAAGCCCGATGTGCCCGTCGATGAAGGTGAGCAACCAGCGCATTCACTCGCCGAAAGGGCGGGCGACGCTGGTCCGCGAATGGCTGCGTCTGCTGGCGGATCGCGGCGTCGACCCCAATCAGCTGGAGAAGGCGCTGCCGGAGCAGGGCGTTAGCCTGCGCTCGCTGGTGGCGCGCACGCGCAACAGCTGGCATGCGCGCAAAGGGGAATATGATTTCTCGCACGAGGTCAAAGAGGCGATGTCCGGCTGTCTGGCCTGCAAAGCCTGTTCGACCCAGTGCCCGATCAAAATCGATGTCCCGGAGTTCCGCTCACGCTTCCTGCAGCTGTACCACAGCCGCTATCTGCGGCCGGTGCGCGATCATCTGGTGGCGTCGGTGGAGTCCTATGCGCCGCTGATGGCCCAGGCGCCGAAGACTTTTAACTTCTTCATGAACCAGCCGTGGCTGAAAAAGCTGTCGGAGAAGCATATCGGGATGGTCGATCTGCCGCTGCTCTCGGCGCCGTCGCTGAAGCAGCAGATGGCCGGCCACCGCTCCGCCAACATGACCCTTGAGCAGCTCGAAGCGCTGAGCGCCGAGCAGAAAGCGAAGATGGTGCTGGTGGTACAGGATCCCTTTACCAGCTATTACGACGCCCAGGTGGTGGCTGACTTTATCCGTCTGGTTGAGGCCTTAGGCTATCAGCCGGTGCTGCTGCCGTTCTCGCCGAACGGCAAGGCGCAGCATATTAAAGGATTCCTGACCCGCTTCGCGCGCACCGCGCAGAAAACGGCAGACTTCCTTAACCGCGTGGCGCAGCTGGGTATGCCGCTGGTCGGCGTCGATCCGGCGCTGGTGCTCTGCTACCGCGATGAATACAAGCAAACGCTTGGCGACAAGCGCGGCGATTTTCAGGTGCTGTTAGTCCATGAGTGGTTGCCGAAGGTCCTGACCGCCGACGCCCGTCCCGATCCGGGCGGCGAGCCCTGGTACCTGTTCGGTCACTGTACGGAAGTGACCGCGCTGCCGGCGGCGACGAAGCAGTGGGCAGAGATTTTTGCCCACTTCGGCGCGAAGCTGGAAAACGTCAGCGTCGGGTGCTGCGGGATGGCAGGCACCTATGGTCATGAAGTGAAAAACCATGCCAACTCGCTGGCCATTTACGCGCTCTCCTGGCAGCAGGCGATACAGCGGCTGCCGCGTAACCGCTGTCTGGTGACGGGCTACTCCTGCCGCAGCCAGGTGAAGCGCATTGAAGGCAGCGGCGTTCGCCACCCGCTGCAGGCGTTACTGGAGATAATCGGATGATTTGGAAACGTCAGGCCACGCTGGAGCAGCTCAACCGGCTCGGTGAGGGAAACATGGTAGGGCTGTTGGATATTCGTTTTGAGACCTTTACCGACGATACGCTGGAGGCCACCATGCCGGTGGATGGCCGCACACAGCAGCCGTTTGGCCTGCTGCACGGCGGGGCGTCGGTGGTGCTGGCGGAGACGCTGGGGTCGGTGGCGGGTTATCTGTGCAGCGAAGGCGAACAGAAGGTGGTGGGGCTGGAGGTTAACGCCAACCACATTCGTTCGGCGCGCGGGGGCCGGGTGCGGGGCGTGTGCAAAGCGCTGCACGTCGGGACTCGCCACCAGGTCTGGCAAATTGAAATCTTCGACGAACAGTCGCGATTATGCTGTTCATCGCGGCTAACCACCGCGGTAATATAAGTCATGACCGGGAGGCGAATAGCCTCCCTTTTTTCAGGGGAATAAGCGGGGGCGGGGCCGCCAGCGCGAAACATGAGGCCAGCAGCGCTACCGCGCGGCGGCAAGAAATTATCTAATAAATAGATTATTACCGATCCAATCTCGTTATATATGCTACTCTTTTCAATACGAAATGCTTAAAGGTAACAAGAGGACGGTTAACCATGGGTATTCTTTCCTGGATCATTTTTGGACTTATTGCCGGTATTTTAGCCAAGTGGATTATGCCGGGGAAAGACGGCGGCGGGTTTATTGTAACCATTATTCTGGGGATCATCGGCGCCGTGGTCGGCGGCTGGATCAGTACCTTCTTTGGTTTTGGCAAAGTCGACGGGTTTAATTTCGGCAGCTTCGTGGTGGCGGTAATCGGTGCGCTGGTCGTGCTGTTTATCTACCGTAAAGTGCGCAGCTAATTTTCAGCATTCTGTTTTATTCAAGCTAACAAAAGCTGCCGCGATAAGCGGCAGCTTTTTTATTATCGCAGGACTCAGGCAGAGCGCCCACGCCAGGGCTATTTCCCGTCGGCATCCTCCGCAACCGGCACCACCTCAACGTGAACTTCGTAGTGCTTCGCCTGACCGGTGGGGATCAGGGCGGTCAGTTTGTTAATGGTTTCCGCCGGCGTATCGGTCGCGACCGTTGCTGAAAACAGCACCGGCTTGTGCGGCGGAAACGGTGGTGGGAAAGGCGGTTGGGGGCCATGACCCATCTCCAGCGGAGGACGACCGCCGTTGTCGACAACGGGCGTCGGGGCGTCGGTTTTATCGGCGGCAAACGCGCTGGCGGCGGCCACGGTGGCGATAGCGAACAGGGCAAGGAGAGCTTTTTTCATCTGGTATTCCTCGATTAACAAGTACCAAAAGAGTAGAGGGCGGCGGCAGGCGGGACAATCCCGTGCGGCGCGAATCCTCTGAATCTCCTTTATTCCTCGCGAATGTGAAGGTCAGATGAGAGCGGGTGTCATTGTGTTCGGGAGCCTCTTAATTCAGCAGTACGCTCATAATCAGCAGCACGGCCATGCACATCGACATAATACTGATATCAACAATCATTCTGTACGACAAAAGCTCCAGCTAAACGGGTACGACGGCTATGTTAAAGCACGTATTATAGTGGTTAAAGATTGTACCCTGGCATACATTCACACCACAAACGTTTATTAGCCTGACGTGGCCTGAACTGCCGCCCCTGACCATGGCATCATGACGATACCTCGAGTACACCTGGCGCTTAGCGGAGCAACATGAGGATAGCTCATGTTGCAATGAATTTAAGTCGCTTTCCCTCCATCACCGACTCTGGCAAAAATAGACCCATTAACGAATCAACAACATTTACCGGTTGAAGCGCGCCAGGTCTGACTCTGCGTCGCCTGTGGAAAATACTCCGCTTATTCCGCTTTATGCCCGACACCAGGATGGACAATCGCCATGAATAACGAATTTACCTATACGATTAAGCGCAGCCGGTTTGATGAAAATTATAACCCTGCGGAAAATACGCGTATTACCACCAACTTTGCCAATTTGGCCAGAGGGGAGAGCCGTCAGGACAATCTGCGCAATACGTTAATCATGATGAATAACCGGTTTAATACCCTGGCGCACTGGGATAATCCCTACAACGATCGCTATGCGGTGGAACTGGATATTATTTCTGTCGAGATGAATATTGCTCAGGATGCCGCCAGTTTTCCGGTGATAGAGATCCTGCAAACGCATATTGTCGATAAAAAAACCGGTGAGCGCCATGCCGGTATCGTCGGCAATAACTTCTCTTCGTATGTGCGGGATTATGATTTTAGCGTGCTGCTGCTGGAGCATAATAAAGACCAGAACCGCTTCAGCGTGCCCGAAAACTTTGGCGAGCTGCACGGCAATATCTTTAAGGATTTCGTGCAATCCAGCGCCTATAAGACCAGCTTCAGCAAGGCGCCGGTGATTTGCCTGAGCGTATCCAGCAAAGATGTTTACCGTCGCACTGGCAACGAACATCCGGTCCTCGGCATTGAATATGCCCAGGAAGGCGTCTCGCTGACCGAGCGCTATTTCAGCAAAATGGGGCTGCAGGTGCGCTATTTTATGCCAAAACATAGCGTCGCGCCGTTGGCCTTCTATTTTTCCGGCGATCTGCTCAGCGATTACACCAGCCTGGAGCTGATCGCGACCATCAGCACGATGGAGACGTTTCAGAAAATATACCGACCGGAGATCTACAACGCGAATTCTGCGGCGGGGCAATACTATCAGCCCAATCTCAATCACCTGGATCATTCCGTCACCAAAATTGTTTATGACCGGGAAGAGCGCAGCCTGTTGGCGATAGAGCAGGGTAAATTTACACAACAACATTTTATCAACCCGCACAAGACGTTGCTTGAGCAATGGTCTGCTAACTTCGCGCTTTGCTAAACCAAAATAAAAGGCTACTGATTATGAAAACATGGCTTCCGACATCGACCGCCGGCAGTTTACCGAAACCTTCCTGGCTGGCGCAGCCAGAGACCCTGTGGTCGCCCTGGAAACTGTCCAGCGAAGAATTACTGGCCGGCAAGCGCGACGCCCTGCGTTTGTCCCTCGACGACCAGCTGCGGGCCGGGATCGATATTGTCAGCGACGGCGAGCAAACGCGGCAGCACTTTGTCACCACCTTTATTGAGCACCTCAGCGGCGTTGATTTTGCCAAACGCGAGATCGTGAAAATTCGTAACCGCTATGAGGCCAGTGTTCCAACCGTGGTGGGCGCCGTGGAGCGCCAGAAACCGGTCTTCGTTGAGGACGCGCGCTATCTGCGTCAGCTCACCAGTCAGCCGATTAAATGGGCGCTGCCGGGCCCAATGACCATGATCGACACGCTGTATGACAATCACTATAAAAGCCGGGAAAAGCTGGCCTGGGAGTTCGCCAAAATCCTCAATCAGGAAGCGAAAGAGTTAGAGGCCGCCGGGGTCGATATTATTCAGTTCGATGAGCCGGCCTTCAACGTCTTCTTCGATGAGGTGAACGACTGGGGGATCGCCGCGCTGGAACGAGCCACCGAAGGGCTGAAGTGCGAGACGGCGGTGCATATCTGCTACGGCTACGGCATCAAGGCCAATACCGACTGGAAAAAAACGTTGGGCTCTGAGTGGCGTCAGTATGAGGAGGCCTTCCCACAGCTGCAGAAATCGTCCCTCGATATTATCTCTCTCGAGTGCCACAACTCGCGGGTGCCGATGGATCTGCTGGAACTGATCCGCGGTAAAAAGGTGATGGTCGGAGCCATCGATGTGGCCAGCCATGCTATCGAAACCCCGGAAGAGGTGGCCGCTACCCTGCGCAAGGCGCTGGCGTTCGTCGATGCCGACAAGCTCTATCCGTCCACCAACTGCGGTATGGCGCCGCTGCCGCGCCAGGTTGCGACCGGCAAACTGCACGCCTTAAGCGCCGGCGCCGAGATCGTTCGCCGCGAGCTGGCGGCACAATAAGGCGGGCTGGCCTCCGTGCGCTTCTCCCGGTTAACTTCCTGAGCGGGCCGTTGCCCGCTCAGCGTCAGGTTGCCGCCAGCGGGCGGCAGATCGCCCTTAGGGCCACGGCGCTGCACAACGGAAACAGCGCCAGCAGAAGCCAGGGATAGACCGCCTGCGGCGAGGGGGTGAGCGCCTGGTCCAGCATATGGCCGAGCAGCAAATTCCCGGCTAACACCGCGCCCCCCCCCGCCGTGGCGAGCGCCCCGTAGTGGGCGCCCAGCGTCGACTCCTCGGCGAACAGCGGGATCAGATCCTTGGCTGAGGGCACCAGCAGCATCTGGCCGAGGGTGAGCAGCGTGACAAAGCAGGCCGACGGCAATAATCGCAGCCAGCCTTCGGCGGGCGACGAGGCGGCGAATAACGCCACGCTGACAAAAGAAGCCGACAGCAGCAGAAAGCCCACCGGCAGAATGCGCAGGGCGCCAATACGTCGGGCGAAACGGGCGAGAGGAAGCTGCAGGGTAATAATCAATAGCGAGGCCAGCATAAAAAGCGGCGCCAGATCCTGCTCATGGCCGCCGGCGCGTTGGATCTCCACCGGCAGGGCGAGGTACAGCTGGTTATAGCTCAACAGCCATGAGCTGTAGGCGATAATAAACGCGACAAAGCGCGGCTGACGCAAAGGGGTCCACCACGGCACCCGGCTGCGCGTTTGTGTCCGCTGCCCGTCGGCGGGCAGACAGAAAAAGAGCACCAGCAGCGCCAGAAGAAATAGCCCCGCGCCGGCGAGGGCGATATGTCGAAAGCCGATCCCGCTCAGCAGCCCTCCGGCCACCGGGCCGATAACCGCCCCCAGTTCACCGCACACTGCAAACAGCGCAAACCACTCGGCGCGGCTGCGTTTTCCGTTGGCCTGGCTGTGGGTACCGGTCCGCGCCAGCAGGGCCTCGATCGACGGAGAAAACAGCGCTCCGCCGACGCCGGTCAGGCAGGCGCCGAGGATAATAGGCTCCAGCGTTGTGCCGCACGCCAGCAGCAGATAGCCGGCGACGCGAACCACGCAGCCGGCGAGGATGATCGCCTTAGCGCCATAGCGGTCGGCCAGCGTCCCGCCGATGATAAACATGCCCTGCTGGGAGAAGGTGCGCAGCCCGAGGATCAGGCCGATAAGCCCGCCGGAGAGCAGCATCTCGTCGCGCAGGAAGAGGGCAAGGAAAGGGACGACCGCATAAAAGCCAATATTAAAAACGAACTGGCTTCCCAGTAAAACGGGAGGCCAGAGGGTCGCCGCAGGGCGCAGGGAGAAGAGAGGCATATACGCCAAACCTAAACGATGAAATGAATGTGCTTTTTACCGTGGTACGGGGAGATCTCGATTTTGGTTTTCACCCGGAAAACGTCCCACAGCAGCGCTTCGGACAAAATCTCCTCCGGCGTCCCGCTGGCGAGGATCTGCCCCTGCTGCATCACGATCAGCGAATCGCAGAACATCGCGGCATGATTAAGATCGTGAATGGCCACAATGCTGGTCACCGGCAGCTCGCTGATCAACTGCATCAGCTGCATTTGATGGTGAATATCCAGATGGTTGGTGGGTTCATCCAGCAGGATCTCGCTCGGGTTCTGCGCCAGGGCGCGGGCGATATGCACCCGCTGCCGCTCGCCGCCGGAGAGGCTCAGCCATCCCTGGTCGCTTTTCTCCAGCATCGCCACCCGCTGCAGCGCGGCGGTGACCGCCTCGTCATCCTGAGCGCTCCAGTTTGAGAACGGCGAGTGATGCGGAATACGCCCCAGGCGCACGACGTCGCGCACCCGCATATTGGCCTCGGTCATGCCGTGTTGCTCGACGAACGCCACCCGGCGGGCGAGCTGCTTTTTCGCCATCCTGGCGATGTCCTGGCCGTCGAGGGTGACGCGACCCGCATCCGGGCGGCGCAGGCCCGCCAGAACCCGCAGCAGCGAGGATTTGCCGCAGCCGTTGGGCCCCAGCAGTCCCACCGTTTCGCCGCGCGACACCCGCAGCGAGACCGTATTGACGATGACCTTTTTGCCTGCCTTCCAGGTGATATTTTCAGCGCAAATACTCATCACTTATTCCTTGAGCGGTAGATAATCACGGCGAAGAAAGGCACCCCAACCAGAGCGGTCACCACCCCGACCGGCAGACTTTGCGGGGCAATCAGCAGGCGCGAGGCAATGTCCGCCAGCACCATCAGGATCGCCCCCGCCAGCGCGCTGGCGATCAGCAACGTCCGGTGCAACGGGCCAAAGAAGAAGCGCATCACGTGGGGCACCACCAGGCCGACAAAGCCGATCGAGCCGGCCATGCTGACGATGGTGGCGGTGATCACCGCCGCAGTAGTGAAGAGGATCAGGCGCACGCGCGGCACGGCAATGCCTAGCGAAGCGGCGGCATCGTCGCCGAAGGTGAACGCGTCCAGCGCCCGGGCATACCACAGGCAGACCGCCAGGCCCGCAAGAACCACCACCAGGACCAGCTGGAATTCGGGCCAGCGGACGCCGCTGAAGCTGCCCAGCAGCCAGAACATCACATCGCGCGCCTGCTGCGCGCTGGCGGAGGTGCTGATGGTGTAGGCCGTGAGAGCGTTAAATAACTGCGAGGCGGCGACGCCCGCCAGGATGGTGCGCTCATTGCCGCCGCGCGCGCCGTTGGTCAGAAAGGCGACAAAGGCGAAGGCGGCGAAGGCTCCGGCAAACGCCCCGGCGGAGAGGGAGATCGCCCCGGCGCCAAGGCCCAGCACCACGATTGATACCGCGCCGGTGGAGGCCCCGGCGGAGACGCCGAGGACGTAGGGCTCCGCGAGGGCGTTCTTCAGGAGGCTTTGCAGCACGGCGCCGCAGATAGCCAGGCCGGCGCCGCAGCAGGCGGCGACCAGGGCGCGGCTGAGGCGGAAGTCCCAGATGACGCTCTCGTAGATACGATTGAGAGGCACCGCGGTTAAGCCGGTTTTATTGCTGATAGCGTAAAAGACGTTGTGCAGCGGGATGGGCAGTTCGCCAACGCTGACGCCTACCGCTATCACCAGCGCCAGCGCGAACACTGCCACGACGCACCAGCCGGTGAGCAGCATGCTGCGGCGCGTCTGAAGCACGGCGACGCTCATCAGTTAAGCCCCATTTTTCTCAGCTGTTCGCCCACCTGTTCCGCGCCGTAAAGGGTGCGGATGGTCGGATTCATCGCCTGGCCGTCCATCACCACGATATGGCCTTTTTTCACTGCCTCCAGCTGGCTGACGGCGGGATCGCTTTTGAGGAATTTGATCTTCTCCTCGGCCTTATCCAGCGCCCAGCGGTTACGATCCAGGCTTGAGACCACGATCACGTCAGGGTTGGCGGCAATGATGCTCTCCCAGCTTACCGTGGGCCATTCTGTCTCGGCGGTAATGGCGTTATGTCCGCCCAGCACGCTGGCGATAAAGCCGGAGGCGCTGTTTTTGCCGCCGACATAGGCATCGGCCGACGGCGAGGCGCTGGAGAACCAGAAGACGAAGGAGAGATCTTTTTTGCTTTTACCGAACTCCTGACGCAGGTCGGCTTCACGTTTTTTGAAATCGGCGATCAGCGCCTGGCCACGATCTTCCACGTTGAAAATGCGGGCAAAATCGCTAATTTCCTGATACAGCCAGGTCATGTCCCACAGCTTCTGCCGGCTGCCGTACATATCGCCGGTAGCCTTTTTGGTGGCGCACATCCCCGGCGACACGTAGCTGTTCACGCCGACGGTCGCGAGATCTTCACGCTTGGCGACTTTGCTTTCCGGCCCCAGCAGCAGCGGCAACTGGGCGGGAACGAAATCGGGATTTTGCGCCAGTACGGATTCCAGGCTCGGGATTTCCACCGTCAGGGTTTTAACCTTCGCGTTTTGCTCAGCCAGCTGCGGTAATACCCTGGTCGGCCAGAAGGCGCTGGCCACCACCTGCTTTTGCAGCCCAAGCAGCAGCAGGATTTCGACCGTATTTTGCCCCAGCGCGACCACGCGCTCCGGCGGCCGGGTGAAGGTCTCCTGATAGCCACAGTTTTCAATCGTCAGGGGGTAGGTTGTTGCCAGCGCGGAACTGACGGCGGTGAACATCAAGCCTAACGCGCAGAGGACCTTCTTCATTAAACGCTATCCTTGTAACAGGCGAGTGGATGACCAGCAAATGGAAGTAATGCAAATGAAACTCATTATTGAGGCGGGGTTTTATACAATGCCGTATTTACAGTGTCAATGAGTGACTATTTCAGCAGGGAAGGAGTTACCCGCGTGGCGGGTGGCTCAGCGCGCCAGTGGGCCGCGAATATACGCCTGCAACCCCTCGGCGAGGAAATCAAATACTCGCTTACAGGCGGGGCTATGGCGCAGGTCCTCATGCATCACCAGCCAGGTCTCGAGATACAGAGAAAAGTCGGCCGCCAGCACTCGCCGCAGGGGAATGATGCCGTCGGCAAGGGGCGCCTGGCAGATGCCGATCCCCGCCCCGGCGCGGATCAGGCTCAGCTGGGCGAGGTCGCTATCGGTGCGCATCGCGAACGCCTCGCGCTGGAAACGGGGGTAGCGCTCAAGCGCCCGGCGAACGAGGGGCGTGGCGCTGTCGAAACCAATCAGCGCGTGACCGTCAAGCTCCTCAGGCGTAGCGGGCCGACCCCGGCGGGTCAGATAGGCATCGGCGGCATGCAGCCCGAGCTCGATCCTGCCGAGACGCCGCGCGATAAGCTGCTCCTGCTGCGGAGCGACCATCCGCACCGCGATATCCGCCTCCCGGTGAAGCAGATCCTGAAACCGATTGGAGAGCATCAGTTCGATGACGATATTCGGGCACGCCTGCCTGAGCCGGGCAATCAGCGGCGGCAGCACCTCGGCGCCGACCACCTCGCTGGCGGCCACGCGCACCACGCCACGCAGATCGGTTCTGTCGCGACTAAAGTTGGCCGCCGTGCGTGCCAGCGCCCGGGCGGTGTTGGCCATCGCCTCGGCGTGCACCCGCAGCGCCAGCGCCGCGTCGGTCGCCAGCAGGCCGGTCTGCGAACGGGTAAATAAGGCCTGGCCGAGGGCGGCTTCCAGCCCGGCGATATGGCGCCCCGCCGTCGGCTGGGTGATGTTCAAAGTGCGCGATGCGCCCGATAAAGAGCCTTCCTGCAGGACGGCGAGAAAGGTTCGGTACCACTCCCAGGGAATAGAGGTATTCATACAAAAATGTATAGCCGCTCGATGATGATATGCAATTTCATTTGATATGAGCGGCAGGTAGGCTGTCAAGCATCCATTAGCGAACGGGGAAAGACGATGAACAGCAGCGGCAAGGTCCTTATTCTGGGAGCAAGCGGGGGCATCGGCGGGGAAGTGGCCCGCCGGCTGGCGGCGGACAACTGGCAGGTTCGGGCGCTGAAGCGCGGCGCCCAGGTGCGCGATCCCGGAGAGGGGATGCAGTGGATAGCCGGTGACGCGCTGGATGCCGGGCAGGTGGCGGCGGCGGCTGCCGGTTGCGACGTGATCGTCCATGCGGTCAATCCGCCTGGCTACAGGCACTGGCGGCAACAGGTACTGCCTATGCTGCGCAACACCCTGCAGGCCGCCGAACAGCAGCGGGCGTTAGTTGTCCTGCCCGGCACGGTCTATAACTATGGACCGGATGCCTTTCCGCTGATTGCGGAAGAGGCCGCACAACAACCGGTGACCCGCAAAGGCGCTATCCGGGTGGAGATGGAGCAGGCGCTGGAGGATTATGTGCAGCGCGGCGGCCGGGCGTTGATTGTCCGGGCGGGGGATTTTTTTGGTCCGCGCGCCGGGAATAGCTGGTTTTCCCAGGGGCTGATCAAGCCCGGTCAGCTTCCCGGCGTCATTCGCCGCCCGGGGGCGATCGGCGTGGGGCATCAGTGGGCCTGGCTGCCCGACGTCGCCGCCACCATCGCCGCGCTGCTGGCCCGCAGGCATGAGCTTGAGCCGTTTGCCCGCTTCCATATGCAGGGCCACTGGGACCCGGACGGCAGCGAAATGAGCCAGGCGATCCAGCGGGTGGTCGCCCGCTATGGCGGCAGGGCGGTAGTAAAGTCCTTTCCCTGGTGGCTGGTGAAGCTGGCGGCGCCCTTCAACGCCACCTTGCGCGAAATGGTCGAGATGCACTATCTCTGGCGTCTGCCGGTACGCCTGCGCAACGATAAGCTGGTGGCCTTTTTAGGCGCGGAGCCGCATACCCCACTCGATCGTGCCGTACATATGACGCTGCAAGGCCTGGGCTGTCTGCCCGCCGGCGCGATAAATAATGAGGCGCGTGAGGCGTAACGCGGCGAGAGAGAGGATCAGGGCGGGGCGTTATTGTGACCAAATCATAATAACGTCACTCGTTGTCAAACGATAGCGATCGCATTAAGCTAAACGGATGACGAAAAATACCTCCACCCCAGCAAGCCGTGGCCCCCTTGACCACAGCGTTCGCGACCAGATTCTTGACGCGGCCATGGCGCACTTTAGTCGCTATGGCTATGAAAAGACCACGGTCACCGATCTCGCCAAAGCAATAGGCTTTTCCAAAGCCTATATCTACAAGTTTTTCGACTCCAAGCAGGCGATTGGCGAGGCAATCTGCGCCAGCCGGCTGGAGAAGATCATGGTGGCCGTCAGCGAGGCCATCGCCGATGCCCCCTCCGCCAGTGAAAAGCTGCGCCGCCTCTTCCGGGCGCTGACCGAGGCCGGCAGTGAACTGTTTTTCGAGGATCGCAAACTGTACGACATCGCCGCCGTCGCGGCGCGCGATAAATGGCCCTCAACGGAGCAGTATGCCGGTCATCTGCAGCAGCTGATTGGTCAAATTCTTGTCGAAGGCCGCCAGGCGGGCGAGTTCGAGCGCAAAACTCCGCTGGATGAGGCGACCCTGGCGGTCTATATGGTGATGTGTCCTTTCATCAACCCGGTGCAGCTGCAATACAATCTCGACACCGCGCCTACCGCGGCGGTGCTGCTTGCCTCCCTGATCCTGAGAAGTCTCTCCCCCTGATTAGTGACTATTGACTTTATTGGTCACTCGTCTGAGAATGCGCTCACCAACCGGTCTTTTCATTAAGGTGACCCATGCTCAGGCTCAACGCCGTCCATTTTGCCGTCTGCCTCCTGCCGTTGGCCCTCACGGGCTGCGGCGAACCTGCCGACCATGACGATCCCCGCACGCGGCCGCCGCTGGTGCGGGTGGCCACCGTCGAGCGCGCGGAGGCCAGCTCGCGAGCCTTTACCGGCGTGGTGGTGGCTCGTACCCAAAGCGACCTCGGCTTCAGGGTGGCGGGAAAAGTCCTTGAACGGCTGGTAGAGACCGGGCAGAGCGTCCGGCGCGGTCAACTGCTGTTGCGCCTCGATCCGGCTGATCTTGCCCTGCAGGCGCAGTCCCAACAGCGGGCGGTCGACGCCGCGCGGGCACGAGCCAAAAAGGCGGCTAACGATCTGGCCCGCTATCGCGGCCTGGTGGCCAGCGGCGCCGTCTCGGCGGCGGAGTTCGATCAGTTCAACGCGGCGGCAGAGGCGGCGAGAGCCGACCTCAGCGCGGCCCAGGCGCAGGCAAACGTGGCGCAAAACGCCACCGGCTATGCCGGACTGCTGGCGGATGCTGACGGCGTGGTGGTGGAAACGCTCGCCGAGCCGGGGCAGGTGGTCAGCGCCGGGCAGGTGGTGATCCGCCTGGCGCGAGCGGGGCAGCGCGAAGCGCGGGTGCAGCTTCCGGAGACGCTGCGCCCGGCGGTCGGCAGCGAGGCCCTGGCGACACGCTATGGCAGCGAATCTCAGCCGGTCACCGCAACCCTGCGCCTGCTTTCGGACGCAGCTGACACTGCTACCCGCACCTTTGAAGCGCGCTATGTGCTGAACGGCGCGCTGGCGAACGCCCCGCTGGGGTCTACCGTAACCCTGCGCATCGGCAACGACCAGGGACCAGGCGAGGTGCTGGAGGTGCCCCTGGCGTCGGTCTACGATCCGGGCAACGGCCCTGGCGTCTGGCGCGTTGCCTCCCGCCCGGCCACCGTCTCCTGGCAACCGGTGACGGTGGTCGGCCTGAATGATGAAACGGCGCGAGTGACCGGTCCGCTGAAGCCGGGGGAGCCGATCGTCGCTCTGGGCGCCCATCTTCTGCACCAGGGCGAGGCGGTGCGGCTGGCGGAACGACGCGAGCATACTGCCGCCGGGAGCCAGCCATGAGCGACGGACGTTTTAATCTCTCCGCGCTGGCCGTCCGCGAGCGGTCGGTGACCCTGTTTTTGATTATCCTTATTTCGGTCGCCGGGCTGGTGGCCTTCTTCGGGCTCGGGCGGGCGGAAGATCCGCCCTTCACGGTCAAGCAAATGACGGTCATCACCGTCTGGCCGGGCGCCACCGCGCAGGAGATGCAGGATCAGGTCGCCGAGCCGCTGGAGAAACGGCTCCAGGAGCTGAAGTGGTACGATCGCACCGAGACCTATACCCGCCCCGGGATGGCGTTGATCACCTTATCGCTGCAGGATCAGACCCCGCCTTCCGAGGTGCCGGAGCAGTTTTATCAGGCGCGCAAGAAGCTGGGCGATGAGGCGAAAAACCTGCCTGCCGGCGTCTCCGGTCCGATGATGAATGACGAATTCGCCGATGTCACCTTTGCCCTTTTTGCGCTGAAGGCGCGGGGAGAGCCGCCCCGGCAGCTGGTGCGTGACGCCGAAACCCTGCGCCAGCAGCTGCTGCATGTTCCCGGGGTGAAAAAAGTGAATATTCTCGGCGAACAGGCGGAGCGCATTTATCTCTCGTTTTCTCATGACCGTCTCGCCACCCTGGGGCTCTCGCCGGAGGCGATTTTTGCCGCGCTGAACAGTCAGAATGTGCTGACCGCGGCCGGGGCTATCGAGACCCGCGGCGGGCAGATCTTTATCCGCCTCGACGGGGCGTTCGACCGCCTGCAGCAGATCCGCGACACGCCGATAATTGCCGGGGGCAGAACGCTGAAGCTCGCCGATGTCGCCACGGTTGAGCGGGGGTATGAAGATCCCGCCACCTTCCTGATCCGCAATCAGGGCGAACCGGCGCTGCTGCTCGGCGTGGTGATGCGCGAGGGCTGGAATGGCCTGGCGCTGGGGAAAGCGCTGGACGCCGAAACGGCCAGCATCAATCAGAGCCTGCCGCTCGGCATGTCGTTGACGAAAGTGACCGATCAGTCGGTGAATATCAGCGCCGCGGTCGATGAGTTCATGATCAAATTCTTTGTCGCCCTGCTGGTGGTGATGGCGGTGTGCTTTGTCAGCATGGGATGGCGCGTGGGGGTGGTGGTCGCGGCGGCGGTGCCGCTCACCCTGGCCGTAGTGTTTGTGGTGATGGCGGCTACCGGCAAAAACTTCGACCGCATCACCCTCGGGTCGCTGATCCTCGCCCTGGGACTGCTGGTGGATGATGCCATTATCGCCATCGAAATGATGGTGGTCAAAATGGAGGAGGGGTATGACCGCCTCAAAGCCTCGGCTTATGCCTGGAGCCATACCGCGGCGCCGATGCTGGCCGGCACCCTGGTGACGGCGGTGGGCTTTATGCCCAACGGGTTTGCGCAATCCACCGCCGGGGAGTATGCCAGCAATGTGTTCTGGATCGTCGGTATCGCGCTGATTGCCTCCTGGATTGTGGCGGTGATTTTTACCCCCTGGCTGGGCGTGCACCTGCTGCCGGAGAGGAAGTCCGCGGCGGCGGGCCACGCCGCGCTGTACGACACCCCACGCTATCAGCGCTTTCGCCGGCTGCTGACCCGGGTTATCGCCCGCAAATGGCGCGTGGCCGCCGGGGTGGTGGTGCTGTTTATGGTGGCGTTACTGGGAATGAGCGTGGTGAAAAAGCAGTTTTTCCCCACCTCCGATCGCCCGGAAGTGCTGGTTGAGGTGCAGATGCCTTACGGGTCGTCGATTATTCAGACCAGCGCCGCGACGGCGAATATTGAGCGCTGGCTGCAGCAGCAGCCGGAGGCGAAGATTGTCACCAGCTATATCGGCCAGGGCGCGCCGCGCTTTTACCTGGCGATGGCCCCGGAGTTGCCGGACCCCTCCTTTGCCAAACTGGTGGTATTGACCGACGGTCCGGCCTCTCGCGAGGCGCTTAAGCTGCGGCTGCGGGAGGCGGTGGCCAATGGCCTGGCGCCGCAGGCGCGGGTGCGCGTCACGCAGCTGGTTTTTGGTCCTTATTCGCCGTATCCGGTCGCCTGGCGGGTGATGGGGCCCGATCCGCATACCCTGCGCGACATCGCCGATCGGGTGAAATCGGTGCTGCAGGCCAGTCCGCTGATGCGCACCGTCAATAGCGACTGGGGTTCGCGCGTGCCGGTGATGCATTTCAGCCTCAATCAGGACCGGCTGCAGGCGAGTGGGCTCAGCTCCCAGGCCGTCGCCCGGCAGCTGCAGTTCCTGCTGTCAGGGATCCCCATCACCACCGTCCGGGAAGATATTCGCGCCGTGCAGGTCATCGGCCGCGCGGCGGGGGATATCCGTCTGGATCCGGCGAAAATCGCCGATTTCACCCTGGTGGGCAGCGACGGGCAGCGAGTTCCCTTGTCGCAGATCGGTGAAGTCGAGATCAGGATGGAAGAACCCCTGCTCCGTCGTCGCGACCGCACGCCGACCATTACCGTCCGGGGCGATGTCGCGGATAACCTGCAGCCGCCGGATGTCTCCACCGCGCTGATGACGTCGCTGCAGCCCATTATCGACTCCCTGCCGCCGGGGTATCGCATCGAGACGGCGGGGTCAATCGAGGAGTCCGGCAAAGCCACCCGGGCGATGGTGCCGTTATTTCCGATCATGATCGCCCTCACGCTGCTGATCATTATCCTGCAGGTGCGCTCCCTGTCGGCGATGGTCATGGTCTTCCTGACCGCCCCGCTGGGGCTGATTGGCGTGGTGCCGACGCTGCTGCTGTTCAATCAGCCGTTTGGCATCAATGCCCTTGTGGGCCTGATCGCCCTGTCGGGGATCCTGATGCGAAATACGCTGATCCTGATTGGTCAAATCCACCATAACCAGCAGGCGGGGCTCGATCCGTTCCACGCGGTGGTGGAGGCGACGGTGCAGCGAGCCCGCCCGGTTCTGCTGACCGCGCTGGCGGCGATCCTGGCGTTCATTCCGCTGACGCATTCGGTTTTCTGGGGGACGCTCGCCTATACGCTGATTGGCGGGACGCTGGGGGGAACCATCATGACCCTTATCTTCCTGCCGGCCATGTATGCGATCTGGTTCCGCATCCGCCCGGAGCGCCCGGCTGACGCAGCGCAACGGCCGGCGCTGGGCCCTCAGGGGTAATTTCGTTTGCCGGGCCAAGGCACGCGGTCAGGCCCGGCCCCGGGCTGCGTCAGGCAGATAAGGATACCGGGACCGCACGGCTGCGCTGTTGATCTTTTTCCAGCCGGTCGAGGCAATCGAGGCTGATGGCCGAGGGGGAGGTGGCGCCGGTGAGGGTCATGGTGACCTTCATATCCTCGGCAAATAAGCGCAGCAGGTGCGCCACGCCCGCTTCGCCCGCGGCGGCCAGGGCATAAATATAGGCCCGACCAAGCAGGACCCCCTTCGCGCCGAGGGCGAGCAGGCGAATAACGTCCACGCCGGAGCGCACTCCGGAGTCGGCAAGGACCGTCAGATCGTCGCCGACTGCCTCCGCCACCCGCGGCAGCGCCCGGGCGGTGGGGATGGCGCCATCGAGCTGTCTGCCGCCGTGATTGGAGACCACAATGCCGTCGGCGCCCAGCCGCACGGCATTGCGCGCATCCTCGGCATCAAGGATCCCTTTGATGATCAGCTTTCCTGGCCAGCTGTCGCGGATCCACTCCAGATCGTGCCAGGCGATGGACGGGTCGAAGTTGTTGCTGATGAACCCCATATAGTCGTCCATGGTCATTTTGTGGCCGGTATAGGCTTCGATATTACCGAACGACAGGGGCCTGCCCGCCAGGCCGACGTTCATTGCCCAGCGCGGGTGGGTGCAGGCCTGAAGATACTGTCGCAAGGTGGCGTGCGGCCCGGACATTCCTGAGCGGTTGTCCCGATACCGTGAGCCGGGGATCGGCATATCGACAGTGAACACCAGGGTTTTCATGCCGGCGGCCCAGGCGCGCTCCAGCGCGTTACGCATGTAGCCGCGATCTTTCAGGACGTACAGCTGGGACCAGAGCGCGCCGCTGGCGTGGCTCGCCACCTCCTCAATGGAGCAGACCGACACGGTGGACAGCGTGTAAGGGATCCCGGCGCGGGAGGCGGCGCGGGCCGCCTGGACTTCGCCGCGGCGGGCATACATGCCGGTGGCGCCGACCGGCCCCAGCGCCACGGGCATCGCCCATGGGGCATCAAGGATGGTGGTGGCCAGCGTCGGTTCACCCGCCCCGCACAGCACGCGCTGGCGAAGAGCGACCGAGGCGAGCTCGGCGGCATTGGCGTTCATGGTATTTTCCGCCACCGCGCCACCGTCAATATAGTCAAAAAGGAAACGGGGCAGACGGCGACGAGCGGCTTCGCGATAATCGCTGGGGGCTGAAACAATCATAATTATATCCTTATGTCTTTTAACCTAAGTGGATGTTCTGCAGGCAAAAAAACTATAGGCTTCTTAAAATCGTTGGGGAAATGAAATATTAGCATCTCAGCCATTCCCTAATGGAATAATCTGGATTTGTCGCTTAATGAGTTATTTCTTTTTTTTGCCTCAGGCACGCGCGTTATTTTTATTTATTTCCGCGACGCGTGAATTCGGCCAAATAAAAGACCCGACGTGGTGCGACAGCGTTATGCGCTATCGCCATAGCAAGGAAGCGTGGTCAACTCGGCGCCTGCCTTTTCCAGCAGGCGTAAAGAAAGTGAATTTGAAATGGAGCAGTGGCTATCTTTTGCTAGCCTTTCTGATGAGGACAGACGGAGCGACACCATGAAAGATAAAGATGAACAAACGGCATTGATTGGCATGGCTATCGGCGCGGCGGTCATTAGCTTAGTGGCGACCCAAAAGCAGATTAATCAGGGGAGTATCGTGGATGAGCTGGTGCGGCTGGGCAGACAGAAGGGGGATGGGGTGGAGGATGAGGTCTTTGTCCAGGCCGCCCGCCTGGTGAGAAAAGGGACCTAGCCAACCGATAGCCTTCCTGACTACCCGTTTCATCGCGGTTTACATCCCCCCGATCGCGGCCACGTCCCCGCCAGGCCGCGACCGCCCCTGCCGAAAGCGTCGCGCCTTGACGCTTTCTTCTCACGCTTTCTCATTCCGCAGGCCAGCGCCTGTTCAGCGCGCATGGCCGCTTAGTGACGCCGTCACCAGATGCGAAGCCCGAAGAGGTAATCGACGAGCTGCGAAATCAGCAAGTCGCGCTGGCCGGCGGACTGAGTAACCCGGGGGGTGCAAATGGCAACGGTGAATGAAAAGCTTCAGGATTAATCGATAGCGCATGCGATATGGATAGCCGGGACATAATTACCGCGGCGACGAAATGCCTCGATGCAGTCTGGCGAGACGGGCATCGCTATCAGAAAGCAGGCGTTATGCTTGGGGAATTCTACAGCCAAGGCGTAGCGCAACTTAACCTCTTCGATGATAACGCTCCACGGAGGAACAGCGAGAAACTGATGAAAGTTCTCGCCCAACTCAATGCAAAGGACGGAAGGGGAACGCTGTATTTTGCAGAACAGGGGATCCAGGCTGCCTGGCAGATGAAGCGAGAAATGCTCTCGCCTCGATATACGACAAGATTTGCCGATTTACTTAAAGTGAGATGAGTTAATGTGCCCTCTAAAATTAGAATTATTATTTAGCACTCAGGATTGAGTTTTCGATATTCATTTGCCTCAATATCGTAGCGCTTTAATTTATTGTAAAGTGCTCCACGTGAAAGATTAAGTGCGATAGCAACCTGTCGCAGATTACCTTTTTTCTCTATCAGACAGCGTTCAATGATCATTTTTTCACTATCCTTAAGATTATAGTTTTTTGTGCGTCCATCATGAACAGCCAAAGCATTACAGACAGAATTCTGTAATTCATCGGGTAAGTCTTTATCATTTATTACCTCAGCTTCTGTGAGGTTTATTGTTCGTTCGACGATGTTCTCCAGTTCTCTAACATTACCTGGCCAGTCGTAGTTTTCCATATGACTAAGGGCTGAATCTGAAAATTTCACGCAGTTTCGATTGAATGCTCGACTGATTTTTTCGCAAAACCATTCTACTAGTTCTCTAAGATCTTCTTTTCTTGCTCTTAATGGTGGAATAGGCAAGCTAATAACATTAAGACGAAAATAGAGGTCACGGCGGAAGGAACCATGTTCGATATCTTTTTTTAGATCCCGATTGGTTGCAGCAATAATTCTGACGTTAACCTTCATCGGACGCTTGCCGCCTATACGCATCACTTCACCTTCTTGCAATACTCTCAAAAGGCTAGCCTGCGCTTCAAGTGGCATATCGCCTATTTCGTCCAGAAATAGTGTACCACCATCAGCAAGCTCGAATTTCCCCGCTGCACCACCTCGCTTTGAACCAGTATATGCACCATCCTCATAGCCAAATAATTCACTCTGCACGAGATCTCGAGGAATAGCACCACAGTTAACCGCGAGAAAAGGTCCTGAATTACGATGACTACCGTTATGAATTGACTGAGCAAAAAGCTCTTTTCCTGTTCCGCTTTCTCCAGTCAGGAGAACAGTACTATCGCTTCGCCCGACGCTTCGGGCCTTATTGCGTGTATCCTGCATCACACGTGACTCACCGAGGATCATATCGAAGTTGTAGATGGCGGTACTACCAATAACACGATGAGCCATGTCGCGTACGCGTCGGTTGTCACGCATCGAAATCACTCGACCACCTTCAGGCGTGATGACTACAGAGATCACACATGAAATACGAGAATCAGATACGGGGCAGAACGTAATATTACGGTCTTTACTGGCTGGTAATGCTTTAACTGAACAGCCATCTGGGCATAATACTTCGTCAACATCGCGAAAAAGGACATCTTCCTGAATACCTAATACCTTACGGGCATAACAATTTAACTGACGAATCACCCCCAACTCGCTGATAACCAAAACCCCTTCATTAAGTGACTCCATCACCGACTCCTGCTCGTTTACCAACCGACGCAGAATAAGTTGCTGAGATATCGCTTCTGCGGCAGCCTGAACTGTGCCTAACGTATGGTAATGGAAACAACCAGGATCAGCAGTAAGGGTCAGAATGCCAAGCATTCCACCGTTTTCATCTCTGATGGGAGCTGCCGCGCAATGTTTACCTCGTACGCGTAGCGCTTCTTTATAGTTCTCAGCGCTCAGCAAATAGACCAGCCGGTTCTCTTTGAGACAACGTCCAGTACAGTTTGTACCTTGTACCGTTTCGCAAAGAATACTACCGATCGGCGTCAAGTCCTGGCCGCAATAATGTAGGGTCACTCCGTTAGCATCTGTCAGGTTGATATGTCCATCAGGGTTGTAGGCCAGCAAGTTACGCATGATTTCACGAGCGATGGAAATCAGTAGTGAATTTCTCGCCATTATTCGGCGCAGTTCCCCCTGTTCGCAAAATTGATATTCGAAGTGATGCGCATCTATGCCATTGGTATGGCTTCGTAGCCATGATGCATGAACAACAGAGCGTAATCCTTTAGGTTTTTCCCCCTTTTCGAACTCTGCCCAGGCTCTATCCAGTTCATCGGTGTACTGAGCAAAACCTTGTTCATGGTTAAGCCGGGCAATCCGCTCGCATTCTTCATCCCAGATATCACTGATGCTTTGGCTCATCTATTTCATTCTCTGTAAATTTTAATATGTTCATTCTATATACATGTTGTGTCATTGTGTCTTTTTTATGAACATATTGTGATCGTTATCTATTTTTATTTCTTTATGAAACATCGAGATACGATTTGGCACATCTGTTGCTATTAGAACAGTGTCTCCCTACAAAGACATAAACTAGAAAAATCAATATGGAGTAAAATGAAATGTCTACACGAAAGCACAACGTGCCTTACCTCATATTCATATGTGCCATTGCATCTATTAGCGGGATCATACTCGGTTACGATGCTTCCGTTATTTCTGGCGTCATAGATCCGCTTACTGAACATTTGTCACTCTCACCAGCGGAAAGCGGATGGGCAGTTTCAAACGTCATTCTGGGTTGTATTGCGGGTGCCTGGGGGGTCGGACGCTTCACAGACCGTTTTGGCCGCAAAGTAACCTTGATCGTCACAGCTATTCTGTTCACCATTTCCGCTATCGGGTCGGCATTAGCCAATGATCTCACCTGGTTTGTTATCTACCGTATGATTGGCGGATTGGCCGTGGGTATGGCATCAGCTGTTACCCCTCTCTATATCGCGGAAGTATCCCCGAAAGACCTTCGTGGTCGGATGCTGGGAATGCAGCAGATGCTGATGGTAGGCGGTCAATTAGTTGTTTACATCGTAAATTACCTGATTGCCAGAGGAATGGCGCATGAATGGGTCGTGTCTATGGGCTGGCGTTGGATGCTGGCATCTGCACTCATTCCCTGCGTGCTATTCCTTGTGATGGCTTTCTTTATGCCAGAATCGCCACGCTGGTATGCGATGCGCAACCAGAGAGAAAAGTCACTGAAGGTACTGACCTCGCTGTCCAACCCAGGACATGCCGAGCGCTTATATGCTGATATTCGTATCTCCATCGCCACCGATTCTGCTTTGCAGAGTACACCAACATCTCATGGCATTCTGCGGGATAAAAAATCGTCTTACATCCTGTGGATAGGCTGCGCTATCGCCGTCTTACAGCAGGTCTCCGGCATCAATATCCTGATGTACTTTGCGCCTTCACTTCTACAAAACGTTACCGGAAACACACAGGATTCCCTCTTTCAGAGTATTTTCCTTGGCCTCGCACTATTGGCTGGAGTGAGCATTGCGCTGGTGGCCTTTGACCGCGTCGGACGAATCCCGTTGCTACGCTGGGGGGCATTGGGCTGTGCTGCCTTCCTGTTATTCACCTCATGGGCCTTTATGAGTGAAGCAAAAGGGTATCTCCCGGTCGTCGGCTTAGTCGGATTTATTTTTGTGTTTGGTATGTCCTGGAGCCTCGGAGCCTGGTTACTGATATCTGAGATCTTCCCTAATCGCATGCGGGCCGTTGCCATGGGTTATGCGTTTTGCTCCCTGTGGATTTCGAACTTCATCGTTACTCAGAGCTTCCCGATGATGAACCGCAATTCTGTATTAATGGAGCATTTCCATGGGGCATTCCCTCTGCTGTTATGCAGCGGATTCAGCATTATCGCTTTCTGGTTTGTTGGCCGTTTTCTGCCGGAAACCAAGGGTGTTTCGCTGGAACATATCGAACCGTTAATGCTTTCAAAATCCCGTCGGTTTGGCGGCGAGCAGGAGATGCTCGTCACGCCAAAATCTGTTTCGCAAAAATAATTAACCAATACCCTATATCTAAGGAGAATGAGATGTCAGTTAAAAACATTGTACGCATCGGTCTTATTGGCGCAGGTCGTATGGGCAGTTTTCATGGTGAAACTGTTGCTCAACGTGTACCAGGCGCAACTCTGATTGCCGTTGCCGATCCGGTTCCGGGCGCAGCAGAAAAATTAGCCGCCAGACTGGGAGCAAAAAAATCGTATACGGATCCGCAAGATCTGCTGAACGATCCTGAAATCGATGCCGTTGTGATCGCTTCTCCGGCACGTACCCACGCTGAACTGGTCGTCGCCGCAGCCAAAGCGGGTAAAGGTGTATTTTGTGAGAAGCCAATGGCAGTCACCCTGGAAGATGCAGATAAAGCCATTAATGCGGCTAAAACAGCCGGAGTTGCTCTACAGGTAGGTTTCAACCGTCGATTTGCTAGTGGTTTTGCTACAGCGTATGAAGAGATAAAAGCGGGTAAAATTGGCGTACCACAACTGTTGCGTTCAACGACTCGCGACCCCGGTCTGGGGGATCCAACGCCAATCCCGCACTGGACCATTTTCCTTGAAACACTGATCCACGATTTTGACATCCTGCTGCACCTTAATCCGGGCGCGAAACCCACCCGTGTTTATGCGGTTGCCGATGCATTAGTGCGGCCCGATTTTAAAGATCGTGGCCTGCTGGACACCGCAGTCGTGAATATTTGCTTCGACAATGGTGCGTTCGCCACTGCTGAAGCTAACTTCCAGGCAGTGTATGGCTATGACGTTCGTGGTGAGGTTTTCGGTAGTAAAGGTATGTTACAGGCAGGAAATATCAATGTGAACAACTGCGTGCGTTACACCGCTGACGGTATCTCTATTGACACAGCACGTCGTGATACTGACCTACTTCATGATGCCTATGTTGCAGAAGTGACCGACTTCGTACATTGCGTTGCAACGGGCGCCACGCCGAAAGCATCCGGTGAAGATGCACGTAATGCATTGGAAGTCGCGCTGGCATGTATCGCATCTGTTCAACAGTCTCAGCCGATTAAGCTCTAAGGATTAAAATATGTCTACTTACTCACTGTCGGTCTGCGCTGAAATGGTATTCCTTGATCTGCCATTCATTGAGCGCGTTGAACGCATTCACGCTATGGGATTTGGCGTGGAGATTTGGGACTGGACCCAAAAAGATATTGATGCGCTGGTGAAAACCGGTGCCCGCTTTACCTCAATGACAGGCTACATCTCTGGCAACCTGACCGATGATGAAGCAATTGATCACCTGCTTTCCAGCGCCAGTCAGTCACTCGAGGCCGCTCGCCGCCTTGGCTGCCCGTCTCTCAACTTGCACGGCACAGGACTGAACAATGTTGGTCGCCCGGTGAAACCAGTTGAAATTGTAACGGGTGAAATGTGGCTGAAAGCGAAAAAGACGCTGGATGCCCTTGCAGCTATGGGGGAGAAAACAGGCAAGGTATTCACTTTGGAAAACCTGAATACCGCCGTTGATCATCCGGGAACACCTTTCGCTAAAGCAGAGGATACTATGGCCCTGGTGAGCGCAGTGAACAGCCCATACCTGAAAATGAATCTGGATATTTATCACGCGCAGATCGGTGAAGGTAACCTGGTCGAGCTTATCCGCAAATGTGAGAAACATATCGGTGAAATTCAGGTTGCCGATGTTCCGGGCCGTAAAGAGCCGGGTACCGGTGAGATCAACTATAAGGCTGTAGCCCGTGCATTGAAAGGGATTAACTATCAAGGCGTGGTCGCGATGGAAGGTTGGGCATCGGGTGATTCCGTCGTCGCACTTGAAGCCTTCCGCGAAGCGTTCACGCTATAAGAGTTAACATCCTTAAGCGCTCATTTTGCATCGTTTCTAAGCTAAGGAAGCGATGCATTTATTGTAAAGGATAGAATGATGAACGTATCAACACGTATTCATGTTGGCGTTAGCCCGCTCTCCTGGACTAACGATGTACTCGAAGATCTCGGTGGCGACATCCCACTGGAAACCTGTCTGGCAGAAGCGGCGGTGGCTGGCTACAAAGGAATTGAACTTGGCCGAAAGTTTCCGCGATCCATCGACACACTTGAGGCATTACTGAATCAAGCTAAGCTTAAGCTTGCCTCTGGTTGGTATAATGGCCTGATGGCTGAACGAAGTTTTGAGGATGAGTTAGCAGCGGTACGCGATCATGCCATGTTATTGAAATCACTGGGTGCAAAAGTCATGGTATATGGTGAGTGCGGCGCAATGCCCGGACTCACGCCACTCGATGAGCCCCTGTCGAAATCTCCTGCCTTAGGACATATTAATCTGCCTCAGTACGCAGAAAAAGTGAATAAGTTGGCCGTCTCTTTATTGAAGAACTATGGTTTACGTCTGGCTTATCATCACCATTTGATGATGGTTGTTGAAACCGACGATGAGCTGAAAGCCTTCCTGAAAGCGACTCATGACTTAGTCGGCATCGTCCTGGACTGTGGGCATGCAACCGCGGCAGGCGTAGATATCGAATGGGTACTTGAAAAGTATGGCAACCGTGTGGCACATGTCCATCTAAAAGATGTTCGTGGTGAAGTACTCGATAACGTCATTAACAATAACCTGAGCTTCAATGATGCAGTAAGAGCCGGTCTTTTTACTGTGCCAGGCGAGGGGATAGTTAATTACGCTCCGGTTATTCATTTTCTTAAAAACTCAACCTACGAAGGCTGGATTATCATAGAAGCCGAACAGGATCCTGAAAAAGCACCACCTTTAGAGACAGTAAAAAAAGCGCGCGCATGGGTTAAAAGCGAGCTGGGTATTTAGCATTTGAACAGGTTTGCTGTAGGTTTTTGGCGCTCGTTGAGCGCCTTTTTTGACCTTTGGCCACACCCACCCGTATTTCATTATGTTGAACCGACTAGTTTGTAATAACGATCCCACTGACCCGGAGGCTGCGACGGGTTGAATTAATTGATTCCAGAAAACGCTTACGACTGTCGCTCAGATCTCGGGAAAGTAATGCTGCCGCTTTATCTGTTTCCTGATCCCTGAGGGCGCTAACAATCTCTACGTTCTCTTTCCAGGCTGGGTTAGTGGGCTCTTTATCCTACCATCCTGGCGCGTAACCCCATTGGACCGGATCGAGGTGCAGCTGTTCATCGCGTTCGTTCACGAGCAAAACTTTAGTCCCCGGCGCCACGTTGTAACGCCCAATCGGCTCAGGTCGTATGCAATGTCGCGCTCGGCTTCATCCGCCAGGTATGCAAGATATTCTTCACGGGTTTGTGATTGAGCAAAGCGTCCGTGCATGGTTACCTCCAGTCTTCAGACTGAAAGTATAGATGTTGGAATAGAGTCGGACAGTACAGCAGTGGTTTATGACGGAATCACATCCCCGGTAGAAAAAAAGTGGGCGTCAATCAGGCTGTTTTTCGGGGCATAACGGGGGCAGCAGAGTTGATGGGGACACATTTGGGGACACCAGAATGTCCATTCACGGCCTTGAACGTCCGTCTGTGTAATAGTGTAACTCATTGAATATCCGCTAAGTCACTGAAAGGCGGTTTTTTTCATCTCCTATCTCATAAATCGGTATTTTCGATACATCTTTGCCATTGCGTGCGGTAACAGAACAATATCAGAATAACATATTATAAATCATATGATTAGGTTCGACTTGCGTACCCTGATAATCCCCGGGCAAGGGTCTATGCTTATAAAAAGCGCTAAATGAGGCAATACCCCTGCTGCAGAAGGGTTGAAGTGATAATCATTATCACTAACATGGCGGTATGCCTTGATGGCGCCAACCTGGAGGTCTATCGATGGAAGTACAAGCAGGAACCTTTAATCCCGCCGATTTCAGCTGGCAGGGACTGACCATGACGCCGGCCGCTGCCGCGCATATTCGCGATCTGATGCGTAAGCAGCCGGACAAAAAGGGGCTACGGCTGGGTATCAAAACCAGCGGCTGCGCCGGTTTTGGCTATGTGCTCGAAATGATTGCCGAGCCGGCGCCCGACGATCTGCTCTTTGAATCTGACGGGGCGAAGCTGTTTGCGCCGCTGCAGGCGATGCCGTTCATTGACGGCACGGAGCTGGATTACGTCCGGGAAGGTTTAAATGAAATCTTTAAATTTCATAACCCGAAAGCGCAGCACGAGTGCGGCTGCGGCGAAAGTTTTGGGGTGCAGGCGGAGTAACTATGTCGCGTAATACTGAAGCAACAGACGATGTCAAAACCTGGACCGGCGGCCCGCTCAATTATAAAGAGGGCTTTTTCACTCGCCTGCAGACCGATGAGCTGGCCAAAGGCATTAATGAAGAGGTGGTTCGCGCCATCTCCGCCCGCCGCAATGAGCCGCAGTGGATGCTGGAGTTCCGGCTCAATGCCTACCGGGCGTGGCTGGAGATGGAAGAGCCGCACTGGCTGAAGGCGCATTACGATAAGCTGAATTATCAGGATTACAGCTACTATTCCGCCCCCTCCTGCGGCAACTGCGATGAGACCTGCGCCTCCGAGCCCGGCGCGGTGCAGCAGACCGGGGCCAACACCTTCCTGACCAGCGAGGTGGAAGAAGCCTTTAACCAGCTGGGCGTGCCGGTGCGCGAAGGGCGCGAGGTGGCGGTGGACGCGATATTCGACTCGGTGTCGGTGGCGACCACCTACCGTGAAAAGCTGGCGGAGCAGGGGATCATCTTCTGCTCTTTCGGCGAGGCGATCCACGACCATCCGGAACTGGTGAAAAAGTATCTGGGGACCGTGGTGCCGGGCAATGACAACTTCTTTGCCGCGCTGAACGCCGCGGTGGCTTCGGATGGCACCTTTATCTATGTGCCGAAGGGCGTCCGCTGTCCGATGGAGCTGTCGACCTATTTCCGCATCAACGCCGAAAAGACCGGCCAGTTCGAACGCACCATTCTGGTGGCCGATGAAGGCAGCTACGTCAGCTACATTGAGGGCTGCTCGGCGCCGGTGCGCGACAGCTATCAGCTGCACGCCGCGGTGGTGGAAGTCATCATCCATAAAGACGCGGAAGTGAAATACTCCACGGTGCAGAACTGGTTCCCGGGGGATAACAACACCGGCGGGATCCTCAACTTTGTCACCAAACGCGCCCTGTGCGAAGGGGAGAACAGCAAAATGTCATGGACCCAGTCGGAAACCGGCTCGGCCATCACCTGGAAATACCCCAGCTGCATCCTGCGCGGCGATAACTCAATCGGCGAATTCTTTTCGGTGGCGCTGACCAGCGGCCATCAGCAGGCGGACACCGGCACCAAAATGATCCATATCGGCAAGAACACCCGCTCGACCATCATCTCGAAAGGGATCTCCGCCGGACACAGCCAGAACAGCTATCGCGGGCTGGTCAAAATCATGCCGACCGCGACCAACGCCCGCAACTTCACCCAGTGCGATTCGATGCTGATCGGCCCGGACTGCGGGGCGCATACCTTCCCGTATGTGGAATGTCGCAACAACAGCGCCCAGCTGGAGCACGAAGCGACCACCTCGCGGATCGGTGAGGACCAGCTGTTCTACTGCCTGCAGCGCGGGCTCAGCGAAGATGATGCCATCTCGATGATCGTCAACGGCTTCTGTAAAGACGTCTTCTCCGAACTGCCGCTGGAGTTCGCCGTCGAAGCGCAAAAATTGCTGGCCATTAGCCTTGAGCATAGCGTCGGCTGATAATTAAGGAAAAAAGATGTTAAGTATTCAAGATTTACACGTCGCCGTCGAAGATAAAGCGATCCTGCGCGGGCTGAACCTTGAGGTGCGTCCGGGGGAGGTCCACGCCATTATGGGGCCGAACGGCTCGGGGAAAAGTACGCTTTCGGCCACCCTGGCCGGGCGCGAAGATTACGAGGTCACCGGCGGCAGCGTCGAATTTAAGGGCAAAAACCTGCTGGAGCTCGCCCCGGAAGATCGCGCCGGGGAAGGCATCTTTATGGCCTTCCAGTATCCGGTGGAGATCCCCGGCGTCAGCAACCAGTTCTTCCTGCAGACCGCGCTGAATGCCGTGCGCAGCTATCGCGGCCAGGAGCCGCTGGATCGCTTCGACTTTCAGGATTTAATGGAAGAGAAAATCAGGTTGCTGCAGATGCCGGAAGATCTGCTGACCCGTTCGGTGAACGTGGGTTTCTCCGGCGGCGAGAAAAAGCGCAACGACATTCTGCAGATGGCGGTGCTTGAGCCGGAGTTGTGCATTCTCGATGAATCGGATTCCGGGCTCGACATCGATGCCCTGAAAATCGTCTCCCAGGGCGTGAACGCGCTGCGCGATGGCAAACGCGCCTTCATCATCGTCACTCACTATCAGCGCATCCTTGACTATATCAAGCCGGACTATGTCCATGTGCTGTATCAGGGGCGGATTGTGAAGTCGGGGGATTTCACTCTCGTCAAACAGCTGGAGGAGCAGGGCTATGGCTGGCTTACCGAACAGCAGTAATGCGCTGCAGCAGTGGCACCATCTGTTTGAAGCGCAGGGCGACCAGCGTACGCCGGAGGCCAGCCAGCATCTGCAGCAGCTGTTGCGCCTGGGTCTGCCGACGCGCAAGCAGGAGGACTGGAAATACACCCCGCTGGACGCGCTGATTAACGGCCGCTTCGTCGCCGATGAGGGAGCGTCGATCAGCGCCGAACAGCGTGACGCGCTGGCGCTGCCGCTGGACGCCTGGCGACTGGTGTTTATCGACGGTCGCTATCATCCTGAGCTGAGCGACGATCTCGCCGCCAGCGGCGTGGAGGTCAGCGTCGATAACCAGCGCCAGCATCTGCCGGATGCCCTCCAGCCGGAGGTGTTTCTCCATCTGACCGAAAGCCTGGCGCAGACGGTGACCCGCCTGCGCGTGCCGCGCAACCGCCGCCTGGATAAGCCGCTGCTGCTGATGCATATCACCCGCGGCCTGGCCGGCGATGCGCTGAATACCGCTCACTATCGTCACCACCTGGCGCTGGAGAGCGGGGCGGAGGCGACGATTATCGAGCACTATCTTAGCCTTGATGAGCAACCGCACTTCACCGGCGGGCGGCTGACCATGACGGTGGCGGACAACGCGCGCCTGCAGCACATCAAGCTGGCGTTCGAGAACGCGCACAGCTACCACTTCGCCCATAACGACCTGCTGCTGGGCCGCGACGCCTCGGCTTTCAGCAGCAGTTTCCTGCTCGGCGGTCAGGTGCTGCGTCATCACACCAGCACGCGTCTGGGCGGCGAAAACAGCGACCTGCGTCTTAACTCGCTGGCGATGCCGGTGAAAAATGAGGTCTGCGACAGCCGCACCTGGCTGGACCACCAGGTGGGGTACTGCACCAGCCGCCAGCTGCATAAAACCATTGTCAGCGATAAGGGCCGGGCGGTGTTTAACGGGCTGATCAACGTCGCGCCGCATGCGCTGAAAACCGACGGCCAGATGACCAACAACAATCTGCTGCTCGGGCGGCTGGCGGAGGTCGACACCAAACCGCAGCTGGAGATTTACGCCGATGACGTGAAATGCAGCCACGGGGCGACGGTAGGGCGCATTGACGAAGAACAGCTGTTCTATCTGCGCTCGCGCGGGATTGAACAGCAGGCGGCGCAGCAGATGATCCTCTACGCCTTCGCCGCCGAGCTTACCGAAGCTATCCGCAGCGACGCGCTCAGAGAGCAGGTGCTGGCGCGGATTGGAGAGCGTTTGCCGGGAGGCACAGCATGACATTTTCAGTAGAACGGGTTCGCGCCGATTTTCCGGTACTGAGCCGGGAGGTCAACGGCCAGCCGCTGGTCTATCTTGACAGCGCCGCCAGCGCCCAGAAACCGGAGGCGGTGATTGGCGCCGAAGCGGAATTCTATCGCCACGGCTACGCGGCGGTGCATCGTGGGATCCATACCCTCAGCGCGGAAGCCACCGCGCGGATGGAGGCGGTGCGCCAGCAGGCGGCCATCTTCCTTAACGCCGGCTCGGCGGAGGAGCTGGTATTCGTGCGCGGCACCACCGAGGGCATTAACCTGGTGGCCAACAGCTGGGGAAATGCCAACGTCGGCGCCGGGGATAACATCATCATCAGCGAGATGGAGCACCACGCCAACATCGTACCGTGGCAGATGCTCTGCGCCAGGGTAGGGGCTGAGCTGCGGGTGATCCCCCTCAACCCGGACGGCACCCTGCAGCTGGACGTGGTTCCCGGGCTGTTTGACCAGCGTACCCGCCTGCTGGCGATAACCGAAGTCTCCAACGTGCTGGGGACGGAAAACCCGCTGTCGGCGCTGATTGCCCTTGCGCATCAGCATGGCGCGAAAGTGCTGGTGGACGGCGCCCAGGCGGTGATGCACCACCCGGTGGACGTTCAGGCGCTGGGCTGCGATTTTTATGTCTTCTCCGGCCATAAACTGTACGGCCCGACCGGGATCGGCGTGCTCTACGCCCGGGCCGAGCTGCTGCAGACGATGGCGCCATGGGAAGGGGGCGGGTCGATGATCGCCACCGTCAGCCTGACGGAGGGCACCACCTGGAACCTGGCGCCGTGGCGCTTTGAGGCCGGCACGCCGAATACCGGGGGGATCATTGGCCTCGGCGCGGCGCTGAGCTACGTCAGCCAGCTGGGACTGACCCAGATCGCCGAATACGAGCAGACGCTGATGCGCTACGCGCTGGAGGCCCTGCGCGCGGTGCCGGATCTGATCCTCTACGGTCCGGCGCAGCGTAAAGGGGTGATTGCCTTTAACCTCGGCCAGCATCACGCCTATGACGTCGGCAGCTTCCTCGATAACTACGGGATCGCCGTGCGGACCGGGCATCACTGCGCCATGCCGCTGATGGCCCGCTATCAGGTACCGGCCATGTGTCGGGCGTCGCTGGCGATGTACAATACCACGGAAGAGGTGGACCGCCTGGTGGCCGGCCTCCAGCGGATCCGCAAACTATTAGGGTAAAGGACGTGACGATGGCGGCATTACCGGACAAAGACAAACTGTTGCGCAATTTTAGCCGTTGCGCCAACTGGGAAGAGAAGTATCTCTATATCATTGAGCTGGGCCAGCGGCTGCCGCCGCTGAGCGCCGAGGAGCACAGCCCGCAGAACATTATTCAGGGCTGTCAAAGCCAGGTGTGGATCGTGATGGCGCAGGATCCTTCCGGCGTTGTCACCCTGCGCGGCGACAGCGATGCGGCGATTGTCAAAGGGCTGATTGCGGTGGTGTTTATCCTTTATGACCGGATGACCGCCCAGGACATCACCGAGTTTGACGTCCGCCCATGGTTTGAAAAAATGGCCCTCACCCAGCATCTTACCCCCTCCCGCTCGCAGGGCCTCGAAGCCATGATCCGCGCGATACGCGCGAAAGCCGCAAATATTAGCTAGAATAAACAGGTAGATTTCATTCTGTTACGTCCGGCAGGGCGCTGCCCCTGCCGCCGTTCAGTCTCCTGGCGTTTTATCAGCGAAAGAAGGAATCTCAGTATGAAACGCAAAACGATGATCGCTTTAGCCCTTCTCGGCGCCCTTGGCGCCACCCCGGCCGCCTGGGCCGTCGATTACCCGCTGCCTCCGGCCAACAGCCGGCTGATTGGCCAGAACCAGTACTGGACGGTTCAGGAGAGCGATCGCAACCTGCAGGCGATTGCCCGCCATTTCGATACCGCGGCGATGCTGATCCTTGAAGCCAACGATACCATCGCGCCGGTGCAGCCGAAGCCCGGGACCCAGGTGCTGATCCCTTCTCAGATGCTGCTGCCCGACGTGCCGCGGGAGGGGATTGTCGTCAACCTCGCGGAGCTGCGGCTGTACTACTTCCCGCCGGGAGAGAATCAGGTCCAGGTTTATCCCCTGGGCATCGGCCAGTTAGGGCTGGAAACGCCGGAGATGACTACCCGCGTCGGGCAGAAGATCCCTAACCCGACCTGGACACCCACCGCCGGCATCCGCGCGCGCTCGCTGGAGAAAGGGGTGACGCTCCCGGCGGTGGTGCCGGCCGGGCCGAATAACCCGCTGGGCCGCTATGCGCTGCGTCTTGCCTACGGTAACGGCGAATATCTCATCCACGGGACTAACGCGCCGGACAGCGTTGGGCTGCGCGTCAGCTCGGGCTGTATGCGGATGAACGCCGATGACATCAAGGCGCTGTTCAGTCAGGTGAAAACCGGGACGCCGGTGCGGATCATCAATCAGCCGGTGAAGTTTGCCGTCGAGCCGGATGGTAAACGTTATGTAGAGGTCCACAGGCCGCTGTCGCAGACGGAAGGGGAAAACACCCGGACCATCGCTTACACGCTGCCAGCGGCGTTTCACGCCTTCGCAGAGGATAAAGCGGTGGATGACCTGCAGCTGAAAAAAGCGATGTCGAGAAGGGCGGGCTATCCGGTGGTGGTATCGACGGGGGCGGGTAGCGCGGCGACGTCGCTGTCGGCGCAGAACAGTTCGTCTGACAACGGCCTGCTCACCCAGTAGCCCTCAGCGCGAGGGCAAAAAAAATGGCGCACAGAGTGCGCCATTTTTATTACCAGAACTCTTACTTACGGTAAGAGTGAGCCTGGTTGTCCAGACGCTGGTTAGCGCGAGCTGCGTCGTCTTTAGCAGCCTGAACGTCGGAACGCATTGCGTTCACGTCGTTGCTCAGCTGGTCAACTTTAGCGTTCAGAGTCTGAACGTCAGAAGACAGCTGATCGATTTTAGCATTGCTGGAGCAACCAGCCAGCAGAGTAGAACCCAGGATTACCGCGCCCAGTACCAGTTTAGTACGATTCATTATTAATACCCTCTAGATTGAGTTAATCTCCATGTAGCGTTACAAGTATTACACAAACTTTTTTGGGATGAGAATATTTTTTTTACCTGAACGCACTTATTTTTGATCGTTCGCTCAAAGAAGCATCGAATTGGTCAAAATCGCTGAAAAAGGCGAGTGAAAACAGCACGCTTCCATCGGATTCATCTTAGATAATCTCTTATTAAATAGTAAATTCCGATTTGCATTTTTAATAGGAAGAGCTAGTCGATGAATAAAAAAAAGCGCCCCGAGAGGCGCTTTATTAAAAAAAAACCAATTAACCTGTAAATTATTACAGCACGTGCACGGAAGCGGTATTAGTGGTGCCGCTCGGGACTAATGCGCCAGAGACCATCACCACCACGTCGCCTTTGCGCGCGAGGCCGCTCTTCAGCGCCAGATCTTTACCCAGGTGATAGAAATCATCCGTAGAGGCAATCTCTTCCACCAGCTGCGGCACAACGCCCTTGCTCAGCACCAGCTGGCGAGCAGTGGTTTCGTTGGTGGTCAGCGCCAGGATGGTGGCATCCGGGAAGTATTTGCGCACAGCGCGTGCGGATTTACCGCCCTGGGTGGCGACCACGATCAGCGGCGCTTCCAGTTTCTCAGCGGTTTCTACCGCGCCGCGGCACACCGCTTCGGTGATGCGCAGTTTACGGTTGTCGTTGTTGAAATCCAGACGGCTGGTCATGACGCGGTCGGTACGTTCGCAGATGGTCGCCATGATGGTGACCGCTTCCAGCGGGTATTTACCTTTCGCCGATTCGCCGGACAGCATTACCGCATCGGTGCCGTCGAGGATGGCGTTGGCCACGTCGCCGGCTTCAGCACGGGTCGGACGTGGGTTTTTGATCATGGAGTCCAGCATCTGGGTCGCGGTGATAACCACTTTGCGCGCGCGGATACATTTTTCGATGATCATTTTCTGCGCGAAGATAACTTCTTCAACCGGGATCTCAACGCCCATGTCGCCACGAGCAACCATGATGCCGTCAGAGGCTTCGAGGATTTCGTCGAAGTTGTTCAGGCCTTCCTGGTTTTCGATTTTGGAGATGATCTGGATGTTTTCGCCGCCGTGGGCTTTCAGGTGCTCACGGATCTCGACGACGTCGGAACGCTTACGGATGAAGGAGGCCGCGACGAAGTCCACGCCCTGTTCGCAACCGAAGATCAGGTCCTGTTTGTCTTTTTCCGCCAGCGCCGGCAGGGCGATAGAGACGCCCGGCAGGTTCACGCCTTTGTTCTCGCCAAGGTCGCCGTTGTTCAGCACTTTACAGATAACTTTGTTGCCTTCGATAGCGGTCACTTCCATGCCGATCAGGCCATCGTCCACCAGAACGGTGTTGCCGACGCTCAGGTCAGAGGTGAAGCCTTCATAGGTTACCGCAACGATTTCGCTGTTGCCGATGACCGATTTATCGGTGGTGAAGGTGAAAGTCTGGCCCGCTTTCAGGGAGACGTCGTTGCCGCCTTCCAGCTTGATGGTACGAATTTCCGGTCCTTTGGTGTCCAGCAGAATAGCGGCTTTCTTACCGGTTTTGCTCATCACATTGCGCAGGTTCTGGATGCGCTGACCGTGTTCCGCATAGTCACCGTGGGAGAAGTTCAGACGCATCACGTTCATGCCGGCTTCCAGCATTTTGGTCAGCATCTCTTCAGATTCGGTTTTCGGACCGATGGTGCAAACAATTTTGGTCTTTTTCATGACAGTTTTAGTCTTTAAGTTGTGAAGGATATGGAATTCTCGCTCCGCGGGCGCACTGCCGGGGAGCCAAACCTGTATTACGAAAGTTGCTAAGCCACGCCCTAAGGATAGGTGACAACCCCGAAGCGTGCAGAAGAATGTGTGCTGGCGGTTCAGCCCATGAAATGTGGCAAGGTGTTATGCGTTTTATCATGCAGTCCAATGCGCTGAAACCATTCAAGAAAGAATCGAAGCGCATTATACGCTGGCGAAATCAAAAAGGAAAATAAAAACCTCGTTTCAAATTATGGACAAAACGCGTAACAAAACCGGCACGTTATGCATAAAACTATGCAACACATTTTTTCATCAGGCGTGATGAAAAGGGGCGGCGGAAAGGGAATTTTCTCCCGTTATGAGGCGGTAAAATGCGCCATTGACCCGGTAACGGGAGGATGATTTGCGTTGCCGGAAAAATCTATCAATAATGATTTGATTGATAATGAGAAAATGCGAGCCAGACTCAATGGGAAATAAAGCGAAAGACGACGAGCTGTACCAGGAAATGTGCCGCGTGGTGGGCAAAGTGGTGCTGGAGATGCGTGACCTTGGCCAGGAGCCGAAACACATTGTCATCGCCGGCGTGCTGCGCACCTCGCTGGCGAACAGCAAAATCCAGCGTTCACCGCTCACCGAGGAGGCAATGGCGAAGGTCATTCACGCCCTCTCCGGACACTGACGCCTTTCGCCGGCGGGTCAGGAAATCACGAAGCGGACCACCGCCCGGACGGCAATGTCGCAGTGGTGGGCCACCATCGCTTCATCGTCAATGGCGGGCAGCGGATCGTCAAGGTACAGACTGCTGAAGGTGTAGAAATTCGACACCTGATAAAAGCTAAAGCTGCTGATTAACCGGTGCACATCGCGCGCTTCCAGCCCCGCCTGAAAGACCCCCTGCTGCTGGCCGCGCTGCAAAATGTCCTCGAGAATCGACAGGGCGGTACGATTCAGCGGCTTCAGCTCTCCCGAGGTCTTCAGCCACTTGCCGCGCTGCATGTTCTCCATGCAAATCACCCGCATATAGTCCGCGTGGGTGGCGTGATAGCGCACGCTCCAGCGCACCAGCCGCACCAGCGCCTCTACCGGCGGTACATTCTCCAGCCCCAGCTGCTGCTCGGTTTCGCGGATCCGCGCATACACATGCTGCAGCACCTCCTGATAGAGCTGCTCTTTGCTTTTGAAGTAGTAGACCACCATGCGCTTGGTGGTCTGCGCCTCGGTGGCGATCTGCTCCATGCGGGCGCCTGACAGCCCGTGTTCGGCAAAGACGGCGATAGCGGCGCTGAAGATCCGCTCCTTCAGAGATTGTGCTTCATCATGAGCAACGGCGGTCATGGCAACTCCTTTTTCTTGGGTGACAAAAAATACACATAATGATCACAATTTAGCAACCTGGTATGGCGCAAATGAACCAAATGATACATATTCAAGGCTCACGTCAGCTGTTGACCCGAGGACCTTATGCTGCGCTCTATCGCCACCGTTTCGATTTCCGGCACCCTGCCAGAGAAGCTGCACGCTATTGCGGCGGCGGGGTATCAGGGTGTGGAAATTTTCGAGAACGATCTGCTCTATTATACGGGGACGCCGGCGGAAATCCGCCAGCTGGCCGCCGATTTAGGGTTAAAAATCACGCTTTTTCAACCCTTTCGCGATTTTGAAGGCGCCAGCCGGGCGCAGTTTGCGGCCAATATGGCCCGCGCCAGACGCAAATTTGCGCTGATGCGCGAGCTGGGCTGCGACACGCTGCTGCTGTGCAGCAATGTGCAGCCGGACTGCTCGGCGGATAGCGAACTGCAGGTGGCGGACCTGCGGGCGCTGGCCACGCTGGCGGAAGAGGAGGGGATCGCTATCGGCTATGAGGCGCTGGCCTGGGGAACCCATGTGAACCGCTGGCAGCAGGCCTGGGAGCGGGTGCAGCGGGTGGACAGCCCGGCGCTGGGCCTGGTGCTCGACAGCTTCCATATCCTGGCCCGGGGCGACACCCTCGACGCGCTGCCATCGGTGCCGGTGGAGAAAATCACCTTCGTTCAGCTCGCCGATGCGCCGTATATGAAAATGGATCTCCTGGAGTGGAGTCGCCATTTCCGCTGCTTCCCCGGGCAGGGGGAGCTGCCGCTGGAGGCGTTTGCCGAGCAGATCACCCGCTGCGGCTATCGCGGCCCCTGGTCGCTGGAGATCTTTAATGACGGTTTTCGCGCCTCGCCGAACGGCGCGACGGCCAAAGATGGCTATCGTTCGCTGCTGTGGCTGGAGGAGCAGACTCGTCGCCGGCTCCCGGCGTGCGATGCCGATCTGTTTTCACCGCCGCCACCGCCGGTCTGTCACGGGCTGGAGTTTATCGAATTCGCCGCCAGCGTCGCCGAGGCGCAGCGCCTGGGGCAGCACCTGCAGGCGCTGGGTTTTCAGCACGAGGGAAGCCACCGCTCCAAACAGGTCACGCTGTGGCGCAACGGCGGGGCGCGGATCGTGATAAACCATCAGTCGCACAGCTGGGCCGATCACTTTTATCAACGCCACGGGGTATCGCTCTGCGCGATGGCGCTGCGGGTCGACAGCAGTGCGCCGATTGTCGCTCGCGCCCGCGCGCTGGGGTATGCCACCTGGCAGGGCGACGCCGGGCCGAACGAAACGCCGATCCCGGCGATCTGCGCCCCTGACGGCAGCCTGGTCTATCTCATCGATGCCGGGGAGGCGATCTACGAGCGCGACTTTCTCCTGCGCGATGGCGTGACGGTGCGCGAAGATTACCTCGGCATCGACCATCTGGCGCTGGGGATGGAAGCCGACAGCCGCGACAACTGGGTGATGTTCTTCCGCACGGTGTTTGGTTTTACGCTCGAACATGAGCAGACGCTGCCGGATCCCTATGGACTGGTGCGTAGTCTGGCGGTGCGCAGCCCGCAGGGGGAGATCCGCCTGGCGCTGAATATCTCCCAGAGCCGGGCGACGCAGATCGCCCGCTCGGTCGCCTGCTATCAGGGGGCGGGGCTGCAGCATGCCGCCTTTGCCTGCCGCGATCTGCCGGCCACCTGCGACCAGCTCGCCGCGGTTGCCGATCATGCGCTGCCGATCCCGGCCAATTACTATGACGATCTGCTGGCGCGCTTTGGCGGCGAGCTGGACGTCGGGCAGCTCCAGCGGCGGCAGCTCCTCTACGACCGCGATCCGCAGGGCGGAGCGTTCCTGCATCTGTATACCCGGCCCTTCATCGCCGGGCGCTTCTTCTTTGAATTAACCGAACGACGGGCAGGCTACGCGCTCTATGGCGCGGCGAATGCGGCCGTCCGTCTGGCGGCGATGCAGTATTGTTAGCCTGAATCAAATGGTTCATTATGCCTGAAACACAATAACAACACCCTCTGTACCCGAGACAGGAACCGACTATGAGCTCATATAGCCCTAACCCGACGGCCGCCGCCCAGCCAGCCGTCACCGCGCGCCGCTCCCGGCGGCGCATCGGCATTCTTGCGCTGCTGGCCATCGGCACCATGATCAACTACCTCGATCGCACCGTGCTGGGGATCGCCGCCCCAAAGCTGACCGGTGAGCTGGGGATCGACCCTGCGCTCATGGGGATCCTCTTCTCCGCTTTCGCCTGGACCTACGCTCTGGCGCAGATCCCCGGCGGGCTGTTTCTCGACCGTTTTGGCAACAAAGTGACCTATTTTCTGTCGCTGACCCTGTGGTCGCTGTTTACCCTGTTCCACGGCATGGCGGTGGGGCTGAAGACGCTGCTGCTGTGCCGTTTCGGGCTTGGCGTCAGCGAAGCGCCGTGCTTTCCGGTGAACAGCCGGGTGGTCAGCGCCTGGTTCCCGCAGCAGGAGCGCGCGAAGGCCACGGCGGTGTACACCGTGGGAGAATACCTCGGGCTGGCCTGCTTTGCCCCGCTGCTGTTCTGGATCATGGACGGCTTCGGCTGGCGGGTGCTGTTCGTCAGCGTCGGCGTGGTCGGCATTCTGTTCGCCCTGGTGTGGTGGCGCTGCTACCGCGAACCGCATGAAGACCCTCGTCTCAGCCAGCAGGAGCGCGAGCATATCGAAAACGGCGGCGGCCTGAGCGCCCCAGCCGACCAGCAGGTGGCGTTCAGCTGGCCGCTGGTCCGCCAGCTGCTGAGCAAACGTCAGATCATCGGCGCCAGTATCGGCCAGTTTGCCGGCAATACGGTGCTGGTGTTCTTTCTCACCTGGTTTCCCACCTGGCTGGCCACCGAACGCCATATGCCGTGGCTGAAGGTCGGTTTCTTTTCCATCCTGCCGTTTGTCGCCGCCGCCGGCGGGGTGATGTTTGGCGGCTGGATCTCCGACAAGCTGCTTAAAGCCACCGGGTCGGCCAATCTGGGGCGTAAGCTGCCGATCGTCGCCGGCCTGCTGATGGCCAGCTGCATCATCTCCGCCAACTGGCTGCAGAGCGACCTGGCGGTGATCCTGGTGATGTCGTTTGCCTTTTTTGGCCAGGGGATGGTGGGCCTCGGCTGGACGCTGATCTCCGACATCGCCCCGAAGGGGCTGGGCGGGCTCACCGGCGGCCTGTTCAACTTTTGCGCCAACCTCGCGGGGATCCTCACCCCGCTGGTGATCGGCTTTATCGTCGCCGGGTTCGGCAATTTCTTCTACGCGTTGATCTACATCGGCGGCGCCGCGCTGCTGGGCGTGGCGGCCTATCTGTTTATCCTCGGTGACGTCAAACGTATCGAGTTATCGCAGTAAGCAAAGGAGCAAGGCATGGTGATTAGTGGGAATACGCGGCTGATAGCGCATCTTGGCTATCCGACCGCCAGTTTTAAGGCGCCGATGATCTACAACCCGTGGTTTGTCGACCAGCAGGTGGACGTGAAGGTGGTGCCAATGGGCGTCAGGCCGGAGGACTATGCCGCGTTTATTCCGCCGCTGTTTACGATGACCAATATCATCGGCGCGCTGGTGACGATGCCGCATAAAATCGCCACCTGCGATCTGGTGCAACGCCTGAGCCCGACGGCGGCTATCGCCGGCGCCTGCAACGCCATCCGTCGCGAGGCGGACGGCAGCCTCTCCGGGGACATGTTCGATGGCGACGGCTTTGTGCTGGGCCTGCGCCGTAAGGGATTTCAGCCTGAGGGGACGCGGGCGCTGGTGGTCGGCAGCGGCGGGGTGGGGTCGGCTATCGCCGCCTCCCTTGCGGCTGCAGGGGTCAGCGCCCTGACCCTGTACGATACCCGTCCCGAGGTGGCGCACGCTCTCGCTGGACGGCTGCATCAGCACTATCCCCAGCTCGATATCACTCTGATGCAGCACGATCCTGCCGGACACGAGCTGGTGGTCAACGCCACGCCGCTGGGGATGAAGGTCAGCGATCCGCTGCCGCTGGACGTTGACCGTCTGGCGCCAGGCACCTGGGTGGGGGAGGTGGTGATGACCCAGGAGTATACTCCGTTGCTGAGAGCCGCCCAGGCGCGACAGTGCCACATCCAGCGCGGGACCGACATGCTGTTTGAAATGATCCCTGCCTATCTGCGCTTTTTCGACCTGCCGGTAGCCACCCCCGAACAGCTGCGGGCGCTGGCGGAAATTCGCTACTGACGCGACGCCCCTCCGGCCGCACCGCGCAGTGTGGCCGGGTTTATCATCACGTTATCTGCAGGCGGTTTCTCACATGCCAGCGGACGTTCAGGGCATTTCGTACCACACTTCTTCATCCTCCATGCGGGCTTCTATCTGGCCCGCCACCCTCTGCAGCGCGGAGAGATGCTTCTGCGCCGCCTGCTCAATGGTCATGGCGCTGGCGATATAGACCAGGTTGAGGCAGCCGATGACCCGCTGCTGGCTGCAGACCGGCACAGCGATAGAGGCGATTTTCTCCTCCTGCCGCCAGCCGCGGAAATTTTCGCCATAGCCGTTCTGGCGGGTGCGGGCGAGGATCGCCGCCAGCCGTTCCGGTTCGCGAGCCAGCTGATATTCCGCTTCCGGACGGGCGGCCAGCATGCTGAGAATGGCGTCGCGCTCCGCGTCGGGGGCAAAGGCCAGCCACGTCAGACCGGAGGCGGTGAGCAGCAGCGGCAGTCGCCGTCCGACCATCGCCCGGTGAAACGACAGCCGACTGAAGCGGTGGGTGGTTTCGCGCACCACCATGGCGTCGACGTCGAGGGTGGTGATATCCGTCGGCCACTGGACCTCGCGCAGCAGCTCCCCGAGCAGCGGCGTGGCGAGGGCAGAAATCCAATGTTCGTCACGAAATCCGTCGCTCAGCTGGCGGACGTTAATGGTCAGACGAAAGCTGTCATCGGAGCGGCTGCGGCGGACAAAACCTTCCTCCTGCAGCGTCTCCAGCAGCCGGCGCACGGTGGTGCGATGCAGGCCGCTAAACTCCGCCAGCAGGCCGGGCGTCGCGCCGCCGTCGAATTTATTTAACAATTTTAATAACAATAAACCCCGGCTTAATCCGCGCACCGTTTTGTACTCAGTGGCCCCATCATCACGCATAAATCCTTCCTTAAAATGCTTTATAAACAGCGATGTGCACCTGGTGCACATTCAGCGATGTTTTGATTGTAGCCGAAAACACCCGCCCTATACTCAGCCCATTATAAAAATACGTTTACACATGATTAACAAATTGCCTGTCAGCCGGGCAGTTTCCGAGTCGTGAGGTCGCTAAGAATGACAACATCTACACCCGATATTCAACCCGCCGTGCAGCATACCGCCCAGGTCGCCATCGCCGGCGCCGGTCCGGTAGGCCTGATGATGGCCAACTACCTTGGCCAGATGGGCATCAGCGTGCTGCTGGTGGAAAAGCTCGACAAACTGATCGATTACCCGCGGGCCATCGGTATTGACGATGAATCGCTGCGGGCGATGCAGGCGGTGGGGCTGGTGGATGACGTGCTGCCGCACACCACGCCGTGGCACGCCATGCGCTTTCTGACCCCGAAGGGCCGCTGCTTTGCCGACATCCAGCCGATGACCGATGAGTTTGGCTGGTCGCGGCGCAATGCCTTTATTCAGCCGCAGGTGGATGCGGTGATGTATCACGGCCTGCAGCGTTTCCCGCAGGTCCGTTGCCTCTTCTCCCGCGAGGTGGAAGCCTTTAGCCAGAGCAGTGACGGTGTCACGTTAAATATTAAAGGACCGGACGGCGAGCGGGAGACAGTGCGCGCTGACTGGCTGGTGGCCTGCGACGGCGGCGCCAGCTTTATTCGCCGCACGCTGAACGTCCCTTTCGAAGGCAAGACCGCGCCGAACCAGTGGATCGTCATCGATATCGCTAACGATCCGCTGGCCACCCCGCACGTCTACCTGTGCTGCGACCCGGTGCGGCCCTATGTTTCCGCCGCGCTGCCCCACGGCGTGCGCCGCTTTGAATTTATGGTGATGCCCGGGGAAACCGAAGCCCAGCTCAGCGAGCCGCACAATATGCGCCGTCTGCTGAGCAAAGTGCTGCCGGACCCGGATCGCGTCGAGCTGATCCGCCAGCGGGTCTACACCCATAACGCGCGCCTTGCCGAGCGCTTTCGCATTGACCGGGTGCTGCTGGCCGGCGACGCCGCGCACATCATGCCGGTCTGGCAGGGCCAGGGATACAACAGCGGCATGCGTGACGCCTTCAACCTGGCGTGGAAGCTGGCGCTGGTGGTCAACGGCAAAGCGGGAGAGGCGCTGCTTGACAGCTACCAGCAGGAGCGTCGCGACCACGCGAAGGCGATGATTGACCTGTCGGTCACCGCCGGCCACGTGCTGGCGCCGCCGAAGCGCTGGCAGGGCGCGGCGCGCGATGGCCTCTCCTGGCTGCTGAACTACCTGCCGCCGGTGAAACGTTACTTCCTCGAAATGCGCTTTAAGCCGATGCCGCAGTATCGCAAAGGGGCGCTGCTGACCGACGGCGCAGGCAAAGCCTCGCCGGTGGGCAAAATGTTTATTCAACCGCAGGTGACGCTGGAGAACGGCGAGAGTCTCCTGCTCGATGAGGTTATCGGGGCGAATTTCGCCATTATCGGCTGGGGCTGCAACCCGCAGTGGGGGCTCGACGCCGGGCAGATCGCCCGCTGGCGCGCGATAGGGGTGCGCTTTATCCAGGTCGTGCCGGAGGTGCAGATCCATCGCGAGCAGGATAACGTCCCGGGCACGCTGCGGGTGGGGGATAAGCAAAACCGTCTGAAGAGCTGGTTTGCGCAACATAACACCGCCATCGCCGTGGTCAGGCCGGACCGCTTTGTCGCCGCCCTCGCTATCCCGCAAACCCTCGGCGCGCAGCTGACCGCCCTGGCGGAAAAAATGACCCTTGCGGCCGGGGATACCGGCCACGCTGAAGAGAAGGTGGCCTGATATGCATGCCTATTTACACTGCCTGTCGCACACCCCGCTGGTGGGATTCGTTGACCCGGAGCAGGCGGTCCTCGATGAGGTGAACGGGGTGATTGCCGACGCCCGGCGGCGGATCGCTGAATTCGATCCCGAGCTGGTGGTGCTCTTCGCCCCCGATCACTACAACGGTTTTTTCTATGACGTGATGCCGCCGTTCTGCCTGGGCGTCGGCGCCACCGCCATCGGCGACTTCGCCAGCGCCGCCGGCGACCTGCCGGTGCCCACCGAGCTGGCGGAAGCCTGCGCCCACGCCGTGATCAACAGCGGTATCGACCTGGCGGTGTCGTACAACATGCAGGTGGATCATGGCTTCGCCCAGCCGCTGGAGTTTTTGCTGGGTGGGCTGGATCGCCTGCCGGTGCTGCCGGTGTTTATTAACGGCGTCGCCGCGCCGCTGCCGGGGTTTCAACGCACCCGGCTGCTGGGCGAGGCGATGGGCCGCTTCCTCAACACCCTCAATAAGCGGGTGCTGATCCTCGGCTCTGGCGGGCTTTCGCACCAGCCGCCGGTGCCGGAGCTGGCGAAGGCGGACGCCCATCTGCGCGACCGCCTGCTCGGCTGCGGCAAACAGCTGCCGCCGGACGAACGCGAGCTGCGCCAGCAGCGGGTGATCAGCGCCGCCCGACGGTTTACCGAAGACCAGCGCTCGCTCCATCCCCTCAACCCGGTCTGGGACAACCGCTTTATGAGCCTGCTGGAGCAGGGGCGGCTGAGCGAACTGGACGCGATCGGCAACGACGAGCTGTCGGCGATGGCCGGCAAATCGACGCACGAAATTAAGACCTGGGTGGCCGCCTTTGCCGCGCTATCCGCTTTTGGCCGCTGGCGCAGCGAAGGCCGCTATTACCGGCCGATCCCCGAGTGGATCGCCGGATTCGGCTCGCTGAGCGCCACCACCGAGATTTGATTAACCGGGAGACTAACATGAGCTATCAACCGCAAACCGAAGACGCCACCAGCCGATTCCTCAACGTCGACGAGGGAGGCCGCACGCTGCGCATCCATATCAATGACTGCGGCGACGGGGAAGAGACCGTGGTGATGCTGCACGGCTCCGGGCCGGGGGCCACCGGCTGGGCCAACTTCAGCCGCAACATTGACCCGCTGGTCGAGGCGGGCTATCGCGTGCTGCTCCTGGACTGTCCGGGGTGGGGGAAGAGCGATTCGATCGTCAACAGCGGTTCGCGTTCGGATCTCAACGCCCGCATTTTGAAAAGCGTGGTCGATCAGCTGGGGATCGATAAAGTCCATCTGCTGGGCAACTCGATGGGCGGCCACAGCGCGGTGGCCTTCACCCTGAGCTGGCCGGAGCGGGTGGCGAAGCTGGTGCTGATGGGCGGGGGAACCGGCGGCATGAGCCTGTTCACGCCGATGCCGACGGAGGGCATCAAACTGCTGAACGCCCTGTACCGCGAGCCGACCATTGAAAACCTGAAGAAGATGATGAGCATTTTCGTCTTCGACACCCGTGACCTCACCGACGCGCTGTTCGAGGCGCGGCTGAACAATATGCTGTCGCGCCGCGACCATCTGGACAACTTCGTCAAGAGCCTCGAAGCCAACCCGAAACAATTCCCTGACTTTGGCCCGCGGCTCGGCGAGATCGCTGCGCAAACTCTCATCGTCTGGGGACGCAATGACCGCTTCGTGCCGATGGACGCCGGACTACGCCTGCTCGCCGGGATCGCCGGCTCTGAGCTGCACATTTACCGCGACTGCGGCCACTGGGCGCAGTGGGAACATGCCGACAGTTTTAATCAGCTGGTGCTCAATTTCCTCGCACGGGCTTAAGGAGTGATGATGACTATTTCTCTTGACGCGCTGGCGCAACAGTTGCGCGACGCCGAACGAACCGGCCAGGCGATCGCCCCGCTGCGCGATATCCTCGGCGTCGACAACGCCGACGCCGCCTACGCTATCCAGCGCCTGAACGTGCAGCACCACGTGGCCCATGGCCGACGGGTGGTGGGCCGCAAGGTGGGCCTGACCCATCCCAAAGTGCAGCAGCAGCTGGGGGTAAACCAGCCGGATTTCGGCACCCTGTTTGCCGACATGTGCTACGGCGACAACGCCGATGTGCCGTTTGGCCGCGTGCTGCAGCCCAAGGTGGAGGCCGAGATCGCCCTGGTGCTGAAACATGATCTGCCCCATGCCGATACCACTTTTGATGAGCTGTATAACGCCATCGAATGGGTGCTGCCGGCGCTGGAGGTGGTGGGCAGCCGCATTCGCGACTGGTCAATCGGCTTTGTCGACACCGTCGCCGATAACGCCTCCTGCGGCCTGTACGTCATCGGCGGCCCGGCGCAGCGACCGGCGGGTCTGGATCTGAAAGCGTGCGCCATGCAGATGACCCGCAACCAGGAGCTGGTCTCCAGCGGCCGGGGCAGCGAGTGCCTGGGGCATCCGCTGAACGCCGCGGTGTGGCTGGCGCGCAAGATGGCCAGCCTCGGCGAACCGCTGCGGGCGGGGGATATCGTGCTGACCGGGGCGTTAGGCCCGATGGTGGCGATTAACGAGGGGGACAGCTTTGTCGCCCATATTGAAGGTATTGGCTCAGTCGCGGCACGCTTCGTCGCCGCCGGAGAAGGACATCGTGATGCGTAAACGTAAAGTCGCCATTATCGGCTCCGGGAATATCGGCACCGATTTAATGATTAAAATTCTGCGCCACGGCCAGCAACTGGAGATGGCGGTGATGGTCGGCATCGATCCGCAGTCGGATGGCCTGGCCCGCGCCCGGCGCATGGGCGTCGCGACCACCCACGAAGGGGTGGGCGGCCTGATGCAGATGGCGGAGTTTGCCGATATCGACTTTGTCTTCGACGCCACCAGCGCCGGCGCGCACGTCAAAAACGATGCCGCGCTGCGCGAAGCGAAGCCAGGGATCCGCGTCATCGACCTGACGCCGGCGGCGATTGGCCCGTACTGCGTGCCGGTGGTCAACCTTGAGGCCAATCTCCACCAGGGCAACGTCAATATGGTGACCTGCGGCGGTCAGGCCACCATCCCGATGGTCGCCGCGGTCTCGCGGGTGGCGAAGGTGCATTACGCGGAGATCGTGGCCTCCATCGCCAGTCAATCCGCCGGGCCGGGGACGCGAGCGAATATTGACGAATTCACTGAAACCACCTCGCAGGCGATTGAAAAGGTCGGCGGCGCGGGCAAGGGCAAGGCGATTATCGTGCTGAACCCGGCGGAGCCGCCGCTGATGATGCGCGATACCGTGTATGTGCTGAGCGAGATGGCGTCCCAGGAGGCGATTGCCGCCTCGATCGCCGAGATGGCGGCGGCGGTGCAGGCTTACGTGCCTGGCTACCGGCTGAAGCAGCAGGTGCAGTTTGAGGTTATCCCCGAGGATAATCCGGTCAACCTGCCCGGCGTGGGCCGTTTTTCCGGACTGAAAACCGCGGTTTACCTCGAAGTGGAAGGGGCGGCGCACTATCTGCCGGCGTACGCCGGCAACCTCGATATTATGACCTCGGCGGCGCTGGCGACGGCGGAGAAAATGGCCGGGGCAATGAACAGCGCGGCGGGAGCGACAGCATGAACGGTAAAAAACTCTACATTTCGGATGTGACGCTGCGCGATGGTATGCATGCGATTCGTCACCAGTATTCCCTGGCGCAGGTGCAGCAGATTGCCGGCGCGCTGGATAAGGCGGGGGTGGACTCCATCGAAGTCGCCCACGGCGATGGGCTACAGGGATCGAGCTTCAACTACGGCTTTGGCGCCCACAGCGATATCGCCTGGATTGAAGCGGCGGCGGAGGCGGTCAGCCAGGCGAAAATCGCCACCTTGCTGCTGCCGGGCATCGGCACCCTGCACGACCTGAAAGCCGCGTATCAGGCCGGGGCGCGGGTGGTGCGGGTCGCCACCCACTGCAGCGAAGCGGACGTCGCGGCGCAGCATATTGCCTTTGCCCGCGAGCTGGGGATGGACACCGTCGGTTTTCTGATGATGAGCCATATGATCTCCCCGCAGGCGCTGGCGCAGCAGGCGCTGAAGATGGAATCCTATGGGGCGACCTGCATCTACGTGGTGGATTCCGGCGGGGCGATGAACATGAACGACATTCGCGATCGCTTCCGCGCGCTGAAGGCGGTGCTGAAGCCGGAGACCGCCACCGGGATGCATGCCCACCATAACCTGAGCCTCGGGGTGGCTAACTCTATCGCCGCGGTGGAAGAGGGCTGCGACCGGATCGACGCCAGCCTGGCCGGGATGGGGGCGGGGGCGGGCAATGCGCCGCTGGAGGTGTTTATTGCCGCCGCCGACAAGCTCGGCTGGCGGCATGGCACCGACCTCTACGCGCTGATGAATGCCGCCGACGAGCTGGTGCGGCCGCTGCAGGACCGCCCGGTGCGCGTCGACCGCGAAACGCTGGCGCTGGGCTACGCCGGGGTCTACTCCAGCTTCCTGCGCCACAGCGAAGCGGCGGCGGCGCGCTATGGCCTCAGCGCGGTGGATATTCTCGTCGAGCTGGGCAAACGGCGGATGGTCGGCGGCCAGGAGGATATGATCGTCGACGTCGCGCTGGATCTGCTTAACCGCCAAAAATAACAACGGGCGGCTGACCATGCATCAGCCGCCCATCACCTGCTCCGCTTGTCCGGCTATCGCAAAGGTACCCTATGACCAAGATAACGACCGCAAACTCCTCGCGCCTGGTGGTCACCATCGGGCTCTGTTTTATGGTGGCCCTGATGGAGGGGCTGGATCTGCAGGCGGCGGGGATCGCCGCCGTCGGCATGGCGCAGGCCTTTGCGCTGGATAAAATGCAGATGGGCTGGATCTTCAGCGCCGGGATCCTCGGCCTGCTGCCCGGCGCGCTGGTGGGCGGCATGCTGGCGGACCGCCACGGGCGCAAACGCATCCTGCTGGGCTCGGTGCTGCTGTTTGGCCTGTTCTCGCTGGCTACCGCGGTGGCCTGGAGCTTCCCGACGCTGCTGCTGGCGCGCCTGCTCACCGGCGTCGGGCTGGGGGCGGCATTGCCGAACCTGATTGCCTTAACCTCGGAAGCCGCTGGCCCGCGTTTTCGCGGCCGGGCGGTGAGCCTGATGTACTGCGGGGTGCCCATTGGCGCCGCGCTGGCGGCGGCGCTGGGGTTCTCTGGCCTTGCCGCGGCCTGGCAGACCATCTTCTGGATTGGCGGCGTGGTTCCGCTGCTGCTGATCCCGCTGCTGATGCGCTGGCTGCCGGAATCGCAGGCGTTTCAACGCGTGGAGACCAGCGTGCCGCTGCGCACCCTGTTTGCCCCGGGGCATGCCGCCGCCACCCTGCTGCTGTGGCTGGGCTATTTCTTCACTCTGCTGGTGGTCTATATGCTGATCAACTGGCTGCCGATGCTGCTGGTAGGCCAGGGATTCAGCGCCAGCCAGGCGGCGGGGGTGATGTTCTCTCTGCAGATCGGCGCCGCCTGCGGCACCCTGCTGCTGGGGGCGCTGATGGATAAGCTTACTCCGTTGCGCATGTCGCTGCTGATATACAGCGGCATTCTGGCGTCGCTGCTGGCGCTGGGCAGCGCGTCGTCGCTGAGCGGGATGCTGCTGGCGGGGTTTGTCGCCGGGCTGTTCGCCACCGGCGGCCAGAGCGTGCTCTACGCGCTGGCGCCGCTCTTCTATCCCGCGGCGATCCGCGCCACCGGGGTCGGCACCGCCGTGGCGGTGGGACGCCTCGGGGCGATGAGCGGTCCGCTGCTGGCCGGCAAGATGCTGGCCCTCGGCACCGGCACCGTCGGGGTGATGGCGGCCTCAGCGCCGGGCATTGTGCTGGCCGGCGTGGCGGTATTCTGGCTGATGCATCGCCAGCAGCGCGCGGCCATTGTCTGAAGCCTGTCCGGCGGTTCGGCGAAAAAATGCCGGGCCGCCGCCTTGCCTCTGCGCGTGCCCTGGCCTAAGGTAAGACATCATTCTCTGTCGCTTATCGTCTCTATGGCTTACCGCTCCCGCTTGCTCGACGCTATCCCTGGCATCCGCCACGCGTTTCTTGATGTCCACGAAACCGCCGCCTTTCCCTATGCCGAAATGGCGCCGGTGAAGCTGGTCCATGGCAATGAGGTTCATCATTATCAGCAGCCGCTGCCGACGCGCCCGCATGCCGACGCGGTGTTTACCGCCGTCGCCGGGCAAAAGGTGGGGGTGGTAACCGCCGACTGCCTGCCGATACTGATCGCCTCGCGCGACGGTCGCTTCATCTGCAGCGTGCATGCCGGCTGGCAGGGGCTGGCCAGCGGCATTGTCGACAACAGTCTGGCGACTTTTCGCCAGCAGGGGGCGGCGCTGGCCGATCTGGTCATCGCCGTGGGGCCGCATATTCACCCTTGCTGTTACGAAGTCTCCGCCGGATTTTATCAGCAACTGCTGGACCAGCCCGGCGGTGACCGGGTGGCCCGGCACCGCCAGCGGCTGTTCCATTCCCGTTCTGGCCCGGTCAGCGATCCGCTCAAAGCCGCGGCGCGCGGCAGCGATAATCTGTGGTTTGATCTGCGCGCTTTCGCTGAGGCGATCTTCGCAGAGGCGGGGGTAGCGTCAACGAGCGTTGAATGGCTGGGGAGCTGCACCTATTGCACGCCGCAGTCGCTGGGCTCCTACCGGCGCCGGACCCATTTTCCGGCGCCGAAGAGCTTTCAGTACTCGTGGATCATGCGTGAGGCCTGAGTCGCGCTGGCGTTAGATCACCCGAAAACCGTGGGTGCCGTCGCGGGCCAGCTGATCCACCAGGCCGTACTCCCACTCCAGATAGGCCTGCATGGCCTCTGCGGAATTATCGGTCCCTTCATAGGGTCGGCGATAGCGATCCCGGCGCTCGACAGCGAGGCCGGCGTCGCCATGGGCCAGCGGCAGACCGGCGGCGATCCACGCCAGCGTCCCGCCGCGCAATACCTGTACCGGCTTACCGGTTAAGGCCGCCACCTCGGGCACCGCGTAGCGGGCCAGCAGGCTGCTGCCGCAGGTCACCACGTAACGTTGAGCGGGAGGGATCGCTTCCAGGGCCTGGCGCAGCTGCGAGCGAGTCAGCCACCACGCGCCGGGGATATGGCGGGCGACAAAGTTGGCGCTGGTGGTGAAATCGAGCACCACCGTACCGGGGGCGTCCAGCTGTTGCGCCAGCTGCGCCGGGCTTATCTCCTCCGCCTGCGGGGCGGGGGGCACTTCGGCGGCTGGTACCCCGCGCTCGCTCAGCTGGCTGGCCGACAGGGCGTTCAGCCGCGCCGTCTCCCAGCCCATCTGCGCCAGCCACGAGCCGGTTATCGCCGCCCGGACGCCATCGTCATCCAGCAGCACCATTCGCGCCCCTCGTACGCTGGCGAAGTGATCGGTCTCCTGCACCAGCTGGCCGCCTGGCGCGCTCAGGCTGCCAGGATAGTGGCCCGCCGCGTACTCCTCTGGGCCGCGCACATCAAACAGGAAGGTGGTGCGGTCGCTCTGCTGCAGCCAGCGTTGCAGGGTCGCCTCATCAATGACCGCCACCCCGGCCCGTTCGGCGAGATGCGCCACCTCGGCGGCCCGGGCGCCAGAGGCGCGGGCGGAGGGATCGTATTGCCGCTGCTGCTGGTGCGCCAGCGTCTGGCCGGCCAGCGTCCAGCCGATAGTGCCATTGCGCAGGGCATGGACCGGGTTCGGCACGCCGGCGTTGATCAGCGACTGGGTGCCGATGATGCTGCGGGTGCGTCCGGCGCAGTTGACGATCACCGGCGTTTGCGGGGAGGGCGTCAGGCTCTCCACCCGCAGGGCCAGCTCGCCGCCGGGCACGCTGATGCTGCCGGGGATGCTCATGGTCTGGTACTCGTCGAAGCGCCGGGCGTCGACGATCACCACCTCCTGCCGGCTGTCGATGAGCGCCTGAACCTCCCGGGCGCTGAGCGACGGCGTGTGACGCACGCTTTCCACCAGCTCGCCAAAGGCTTTACTGGCGGAGTTGACGTCCTGAAACAGCTCGCCGCCGCTGCGGCGCCAGCCGGCGAGACCCTCGGCCAGCAGGGCCACATCCTGATAGCCCCAGGTCCGCAGTCGTTCGACGGCGATCTCCGCCAGCCCTTCGCCATTGTCGTAGACGGTGATCGGGGTGGTGAAGCGCGGTATCCGCCGGCGCACCTCCAGCTCCAGTTTGCTGAGCGGCAGATTGACGGCAAACAGCGGATGAGCGGTGGCGAAATCGGCCTCTTCACGGACGTCGATGAGCGCCAGTTCACGACGGTCGAGCAGTGCCTGGCGGATCCCGGCGGCCTGTCGGTAAGCGTAAGTGGACATAATGGTTATCCTTGGTGTTCGCGGGAGGGATCCCAGATGTTGGGCACATGGCGGTTGGCGTAGCCGGAGATAAACGGTTTTTGCTGGCCTTCCGGGGTATACACCGCGCGCTTCACCGCGCCGATGTTGCCGCCGTAAACATGAATGCTGATGGAGACGCGATCCGCCAGCGCATTGCTGACGCGATGAATATCGCCATCGTCAACGGAGACTTTCTCCACCTGACCTGCCTGCAGGAGGGTGGCGGTGCCCAGCGGCCGCGGTATGCCGTCTGCATCCAGCTGGTAGCGTTGATTCTCCTCCGCGCCGCGCAGCATACCAATGGCCCCCCATACCCGGTGGTCATGGATCGGCGTCGCCTGTCCCGGCCCCCAGACGAAGCTGACGATCGAGAAGCGCTCCCCGGAGTCGGCATGCAGCAGATACTGCTGGTAATGGTGCGGGTGCGGCAGGGTGTACTCTTCCGGCAGCCAGTCGTCGTGACGTACCAGCGCCGCCAGCCGTTGGACCACGGCGTCAAGCAGCGGCGCGGTCTGGTGGTGTTCACGGTGCAGGCGATCAACCTCATGAATAAAATGGCGTAATTTTTCCAGTCGTGGTCCAGTCATGTGCGGTTCCTGTCAGAGGGACTGGTCAAAACGCTAACAGAGGCGTTAATATTATTTAAATGCAATTTACGCATATATTAATATGCAAATTACACATAAGGATCCTATGCGCATCGACGATATTGACGCTCTGCTGGCCACGGTGCAGTTTTCTTCCCTCAATCAGGCGGCGGACTATCTGGGGATCACCCAGTCGGCCATCACCCGGCGCCTGCAGCGTCTGGAGCAGGAGCTGAACGTCACGCTGTTGGCGCGTCAGACCCGCCCGCTGAGCCTGACCGCCGCCGGTCAGCGGGTGTACGAGCAGTGCCTGAGCATTAAGCGCGAGACGAAAAAGCTCTACAGCCTGTTGGATCCGCAAGGCGAGCCGCGCGGCGCGCTGCGTCTCGGCGTACCGCAGAGTATCAGCGAGATCGCGCTGCCGGCGGCGCTGGCGGCGCTGAGCCAGCAGTTTCCCGCACTGTCCCCGCAGGTCGCCTGCGGCTGGAGCGGAGAGCTGCAGCGCCGGCTGGAAAACGGCGAACTGGACGGCATGCTGGCGATGGGCCCCGCCCAGCAGACCTTCGCCGAGGGCTACAGCGGGCGGCTGCTGTGTCCCCTGGAGGTGGTGCCGATTGCCGCCCGGCGTCTGAATCTGCGGGCGTCGTCGCTGCGGGAGTGCGTCGAACAGGGCTGGATCCTTAACCCCGACGGCTGTGGACTACGCGCCGGGCTCATCCGCGAGCTGCAAAGCCAGGGTCTGCGCCTGAAGCTTAACGTTGAGAGCGCGGGCGCCCAGCTGCAGATGGCGCTGGTGGCGCAGGGACTGGGGCTGGGTCTGGTGCCGCGGGCGGCGCTGGCGGCCAGCCCGTGGCGTGACGAGCTCGAGGTCGTCAACCTCAGCGACTTTCAGCCTGCGGTGTCGCTGTGGCTGATCCACGCCCGGTATCTGGCAAACCTGCAGTCGCCGCTGACCTTTTTCGCCAGCAAAGTGGTGCAGCAGCTGACAGTATCCGACTGAAAGCACTATGTATTTTTTTTAATGCCAGTCTTGCATATTAAGATATGATAAAAATGCATTTTGTTCATTAACACACCCTGTATAGGGTAATGACCAGCGCCGCCGTCGCGGCCACTCCATTACCCTGACGCAAGGAGTTGTTCATGAGCATTCAGTTTCTCGGCATGATTGGCCATCGCCTCTCTTCCGAAACGATTGCCCCGGTGGGGCCGATCTTTGACCGCGACTATATCGTTCGCTTTGCGCAAACCCATGAAGCCGCCGGGTTCGATCGCCTGCTGGTGGGTCACTGGTCCGATCAACCCGACGGCTTTCTGGTGACCGCCCTGGCCGGACTGTCGACGCAGAAAATTCAGTACCTGCTGGCCCATCGCCCCGGTTTTGTCTCGCCGACCCTTGCCGCGCGCAAATTCGCCACCCTTGAGCATCTGCTGGGGGGCCGGCTGGCGGTGCATATCATCAGCGGCGGCAATGACGCCGAGCAGCGCCGGGACGGCGATTACCTCGATCACGACCAGCGCTATGCCCGCACCGACGCCTTCCTTGACGTCGTACGCCGGGTGTGGACCAGTGAGCAGCCGGTAGATATTCACAACGATTTTTATCAGGCCGAACAGGCCTGGTCAGCCATTCGTCCGCTGCAAAAGCCGCACCTTCCCATCTACTTCGGCGGTTCGTCGGAAGCGGCCATCGCTGTCGCCGGCAAACACGCTGACGTCTTCGCCCTGTGGGGCGAGTCGCTGGCGCAAACCGGGGAGACCATCCAGCGCGTGCGCGCCGAAGCGGCGAAACACCAGCGTGATATTGGCTTCAGCGTCTCGTTCCGGCCGATTATCGCCGACAGCGAAGCCGAGGCCTGGGAGAAAGCCGAGCATATCCTGCACGTCGCCACCGAGCAGGCGGCGCAGCGCGGGGGCGGGTTCAAGGCCAAACCGGACAGCATCGGCGCCCAGCGGCTGCGGGCCACCGCCGCGCAGGGCAGAGTGGTGGACAAACGCCTGTGGACCGGCATCGCCCAGCTGGTGGGCGGCGGGCATAACTCCACCGCGCTGGTAGGCACCCCGGAGCAGGTGGCCGATGCGCTGCTCGACTACTACGACCTCGGGGTGCGCAACTTCCTGATCCGCGGATTCGACCCGCTGAACGATGCGGCAGACTACGGCCGGGCGCTGCTGCCGATCGCTCGTGAAAAAGCCGCGCGGCGTGCGGTGGCGGAGCGCGCATCGTGATCCATCCTGAGCGCGACGACTGGGCGCAGCAGCTGACGGCGGTACGCCAACAGATGGCGGAGCAGGCGGCCAGTCTTGACGCCAGCGGCGACTTTCCCTGGCGCAATATCGACCCGCTGCGCGCGGGGGGCTGGTTAAGCCTCGCCGTGCCGCGTGCATACGGCGGCGCGGGCGCCAGACTGGCCCAGCTGCAGCAGGCCATCGCCGCCATCGCCTGGGGTGAGCCGGCGACGGCGCTGATCGTCTGCATGCAGTATCTGCACCATTTGCGGCTGGCGGAAAACGACGCCTGGCACGCGCCGCTGCGCCAGCAGGTTTTTCATGATGCCGTCGAACACGGCGGCCTGATCAACAGTCTGCGCGTTGAGCCGGATCTGGGCTCCCCGGCGCGCGGCGGCCTGCCGGACACCGTGGCGAGCCGCCGCGCGGACGGCTGGGACATCAACGGCCATAAAATCTATACCACCGGCATTGAAGGGCTGCGCTGGCTGGCGGTTTGGGCGAGAAGCGATGAGAACCCGCCGCGGGTGGGCACCTGGCTGGTGCCTGGCGACAGCCCGGGGATTAGCGTGGTGAAAAGCTGGGATCACGCCGGGATGCGGGCTACCGGCAGCCATGAGGTGATTTTTCGCCACGTGCGGGTGGCGGCAGAGCATGCGGTGGATGTCTGGCCGGTCGATGCGCCACCCGCCGCCCAGGCGGAACCGTTGCGCCTGTTCGCCAACCGACAGACGGCATTGCTGGCGGCGATCTATGACAGCATCGCCCGCGCCGCTCACGACTGGCTGGTGGGGTGGCTGGCGGGGCGGGTGCCCGCGGGTCTCGGCCATCCGCTTTCCCGCCTGCCGCGGGTGCAGGAGAAGGTCGGGCAGATCGCCGAACTGCTGTTGGTTAACCGCAGCCTGCTGGAGCAGGCCGCCGCGCTGCGCTTTTCCGCCATCGAGGCCAACCTGGCAAAAGTCACCATCACCGACAACGCCATTCAGGCGGTGAATATCGCGCTCGAGCTGACCGGCAATCATGGCCTCAGCCGACAAAACCCGCTGGAACGCCACTACCGCAATGTGCTCTGCGGCCGGGTGCATACCCCGCAGAGCGACAGCGCCTGGCTGGCAGCCGGCCTCTTCGTCTTTCAATCACAAGGATAATCACGATGCGTCTATCATTCTCAGGCCGGGTGGCGGCAGCGCTGATGCTGCTGGCGCTGGGCGGTTACGCGACGGCGCAGGAGCGGCTTACCCTGCGCATCGCCGATCAAAAAGGCGGCATGCGTTCGCAGCTGGAGGCGGCCAACGCCCTGCAAAACCTCCCCTACGACATTAAGTGGGCCGAATTTCCGGCCGCCGCGCCGCTGGCGGAAGCCCTTAACGCTGGCGCGGTGGACGCGGGGATCATCGGCGATGCGCCGCTGCTCTTCGCCCTGGCTAACGGCGCGCCGGTAAAAGCGATCGCCGTGGACAAAAGCAACCCGGCGGGGACCGCGGTGCTGGTTTCTCCCGGCAGCGCGATAAAAACCGCCGCCGGGTTAAAAGGCAAGCGCATTGCCACCGGCAAAGGGTCGATTGGCCATTTCGTGGCGCTGAAAGCGCTCGAGCAGGCGGGGATTTCACCGAAGGAGGTGCAGTGGGTGTTCCTCGGTCCGGTTGACGCCAAAGTGGCGCTGCTTAACGGTTCGGTGGACGCCTGGGCGACCTGGGAGCCCTACACCACCCAGATGGTGAAGACCAACGAGGGGCAGATCCTGGTGAGCGGCAAAGGGCTGCTGCCGGGGAATACCTTCCTTGCGGCAACGGATTCAGCGCTTAACGACCCGAAAAAGCGCGCCGCGCTGCAGGATTATCTCCAGCGCCTGGCCGGCGCCGAGCGCTGGGCCTACGCCAATCTCGACAGCTACGGCAAAACGCTGGGGGAGATCATCCGCTTCCCGGCGGAGATCGCCCGCGCGCAGTTTGCCAACCGCCAGTCGCAGTGGCAGTCGCTGGCGGAGGAAACGGTGACCCAGCAGCAGGCGACGGCGGACTTTTATCTCGCCAACGGCCTGATCCGCACCCGGCTGGACGTGAAGCCGACCTTTGACCCCAGCTTTAGCGTGCCCGCCGGGCCGGCCCACGCGGAGGTAACGCCATGACCCCGTCCGCTTTTTCCCGTCGTCGTTTTTTAAAGCTAAGCGGTGGCCTGGCGCTGGCCGGGGTTTCCCTGCCGCTGTGGGCTCACGATATGGCGGAGATGGCCAGCGGCGATGCTCATCCGGCGCTGCGCCTGCCGCAGCCGTACAAGATCAAGCTGGCGATCAACAAAAGCGCGGTTTGCCTCGCGCCGGTCGCCGTCGCCGAGCAGCAGAAGATTTTCAGTAAATATAACCTCGACGTTGAGTTGGTTAACTTCGGCAACTCCACCGATGTGCTGCTGGAGGCGATCGCTACCGGCAAGGCCGACGCCGGGGTGGGGATGGCGCTGCGCTGGCTGAAGGCGCTGGAGCAGGGCTTTGACGTCAAGCTCACCGCCGGGACCCATGGCGGCTGTCTAAACCTGCTGACGGCCAAAGCGTCGCCGTTCAACGGCCTTGAGAGCCTGAAAGGGCAAACCATCGGCGTCACCGACATGGCCGGGCCGGATAAAAACTTCTTCGCCATCCTGCTTAAGCGCCACGGTATCGATCCGATAAGCGACGTGCAGTGGAAAGTCTACCCGGCGGATCTGCTCAGCGTGGCGCTGGATAAGCGCGAGATCGCCGCCATCAGCGGCAGCGAGCCGTTCAGCTATCGGCTGCTGGAGACCGGCAAGTATCAGCTGATCGCCAGCAATATGACCGGGGACTATGCCAATCTGAGCTGCTGCGTGCTGGGGGTGAGCGGGAGCCTGGCGCGGGACCATAAACCGGCCGCCGCGGCGCTCACCCAGGCAATCCTTGAAGCGCACAGCTATGCCGCCGAACATCCGGAAAGCGTGGCGCAATCTTTCCTCGCCCATGCGCTCAACACCAGTGAAGCGGAGGTAAGCGGCATTCTGCACGGACAGGGGCACGGCCACCACGCGGTGGGTGAGGCGTTCGTGAAAGAGCTGACGCAGTATGCGGTCGACCTGCAGCGGGTGCAGGTGATCAAACCGGGCACCGATCCCCATCAGTTTGCGGAGAGTATCTATGCCAACGTATTCGCCTGAGCAGGCGCTGGCGCGCCCAACCGGCCGCGCGCCGCTGTGGGGAGAAGGGCTGCTGGCCGCCGCGCTGTGGCTGATGGGCGGCCTGTTCACCCTGGCCTGGCCCGATGCCGGGCGGCGCTGGCCGTTTAGCGAGGGCTGGGCGCTGGCGCAGTTCGCCTTCGGCGGCGGCTTGCTGCTGCTGGCGCTGAGCTATCGCTACTGGCGAGCGCGCGGCGCGCGCGTGCTGCATGCCGGCAAGTGGCTGGCGCTGCTGCCGATGCTGTTCGCTGCCTGGGAAGGGCTGACCGCCAAGAGCGGCGTGCTGCCGGTGCCGTTTTTCGCGCCGCCGCAGGCGCTGATCGAGGTGCTGCACGACGACTGGCCGCGTCTGCTCGACAGCCTGCTACACTCCCTGGGGCTGCTGGGGCTTGGGGTGCTGCTCGGCACCAGCAGCGGGTTCGTCACCGGTCTGGCCATTGGCTGGTCGCAACGGATAGGCTATTGGGTCCATCCGGTGTTACGCCTGCTGGGGCCGGTGCCGTCCACCGCGCTGCTGCCGCTGTGCCTGTTTATCTTTCCGTCAAGCTTCGGCGCCAGCGTGTTTTTGATTGCGCTGAGCACCTGGTTCCCGGTCACGGTGCTGACCTGGTCCGGGGTCATCGGCATTGACAAGGCGTGGTACGACGTGGCGCGGACCCTCGGCGCCAGCCAGCGTTTCCTGATCCTGCGGGTAGCGATCCCCGCCGCGCTGCCGAACGTCTTTGTCGGCCTGTTTATGGGGCTTGGCGCGTCGTTTTCGGTGCTGATTGTGGCTGAAATGGTCGGGGTGAAGTCGGGGATCGGCTTCTACCTTCAGTGGGCCCAGGGCTGGGCGGCCTATCCCAATATGTACGCCGCGCTGCTGGTGATGGCCTTGCTGTGCTCCGGCCTGATAAGCGGATTATTTATGCTGCGCGATAAGCTGCTGAGCTGGCAGCGGGGAGGGATGCAATGGTAACCGCGACGTCAGGTTCGCAGACGATAGCGCGCGGCGCGGCGGTATCGATAAGCTATCTTCATCACGCGTTTACGCTCGGCAAACAGGCGGTGCCGGTGCTGGAGAATATCAGCCTGCAGCTGCGGCCAGGGGAAAGCGTGGCGCTGCTGGGCCCTTCCGGCTGCGGTAAATCCACCCTGCTGCGGCTGCTGGCCGGGCTGGAAGCGCCGCAGAGCGGACAGATGCAGTTTGACGGCGCGCCGCTCGGCGCTCCGGGGCCGGAGCGCATACTGGTGTTTCAGGACCCGACGCTCTATCCGTGGCTGACGGTGCGGCAGAACGTGCTGCTGGGCCCGCAGGCGCAGGGCAAAAGGGGGCTGGAAGCAAAGGCCGACGCGCTGATTGACCGCATCGGTCTGCAGGCCTTCAGCGAGGCGTGGCCGCGGCAGCTGTCAGGGGGGATGGCGCAGCGCGCCGCGCTGGCGCGCGCGCTGTTGAACGAGCCGCGCCTGCTGCTGCTCGACGAGCCGCTGGGCAAGCTGGACTCGCTGACCCGCATCAGCATGCAGCGGGAGCTGATCGCCCTCTGGCAGCAGCAGGGGTATACCAGCCTGCTGGTGACTCACGATATCGAAGAGGCGCTGCTGCTGTGCGAGCGGGTGCTGGTGATGTCGCCGCGTCCGGGACGGATTATCGCCGAGTTCGCGCTGCCGCTGGCCTTTCCCCGCCACCGCGATAACCCGCAGCTGCTGCAGCATCGTCAGGATATATTGCGTATCCTCGGCCAGGAGGAGGACTGGTAGGGTAAACGCACTCCCCGGTGGCGGCTGCGCCTTACCGGGCCTGGGAACTCGAGAGGAAGGGGGAAGGACCGCAGGCCGGTGCAAGCGCAGCGCCGCCCGGCAATGGACATCCGGCGCCATGCGCTACGTTTTGCCCGGTGGCGGCTGCGCCTTACCGGGCCTGCGAACTCCACAGAAGGGGAAGGACCGTAGAACGTAGGCCGGTGCAAGCGCAGCGCCGCCCGGCAATGAGCATCCGGCGCGACGCCATGTACGGCTTAAAAATCCATTTTCACCGTGAACTGTACCTCACGCGGATCGCCAATCTGATTGCCGAGGTTATTGGTGCCGATGGAAGAGGTGTAATAGGTCTTATCAAACAGATTCTTCACATTCACCTGCAGCGTCACCGGATACTGCAGCTTCATCTTATAGGCGGCGAACACGTCCGCCACCGCATAGCCCGGTAGATAATAATCCGCGCCGTTGGTGCCGGAGCGCTTGCTGAGCGCATGGCCGCCGCCGCCCACCGTCAGGGTGTTGCTGTTGTAGACGTTATGAATGTCATAGGTCAGGAACAGCGAACCGGTGTGTTTCGGTACGTTCGGCAGCGGTTTCCCGGCGTAATCCGGATCTTCCAGCACTTTGGCGTCGGTGTAGCCGTAGCTGGCGATCACGCTGAGGTTATCGGTGATGGACCCCGCCAGATCCACTTCCACGCCCTGGGAACGCACCTTGCCCGCGGTTTTGGCCACCGTCTCATCGCCAATGCTCTCGGTGTACAGCACATTGCGCTTATGAATATCAAACAGCGCGATATTGGCGGTAATGCCCTCCAGCAGGTCGAATTTGGCGCCCACTTCGTAGGAGGTGGACTCTTCCGGCGGCAGCTCGCCGATATAGCTGGCGATCGACGACTGCGGCATAAACGACTGGGCGACGTTGGCGAACAGCGACACGTTCGGCGTCACTTTGTAGACCAGGCCGGCTTTCGGCGTCCATTTCTCATCGCGGCTGTCGGTATTGACGTTAAACGGTCGGCCTTTACCGGCGTACTGGGTGTAATACTGGTAGCGAACGCCGGCGACGGCGATCCAGTTGTCAGTCAGGTACAGCGCGTCCTGCACGTAAGCGGCATAGCTCTCCTGCTGGATCCGCTGGTCGCTGTCGGATGCGGAGACGGTATTACAGGTGTCGAGGGTGCCATAGACCGGATGATAGATATTAAAGCCTTTCACGTTCTTGCAGCGCAGCATATCGGTGCGCAAAAGATCGTAATTCTCATAGGCGACGCCGGTCAGCAGTTCGTTATAAAAGCCGCCCACCACCACGTTGCCCTGCAGGTCGGCGCGGGTCGAGTGCATCTTCTGCGTGGAGCCATGGGTTCCATCGACCCGGCGGGTCAGGTTGCCGGTCGCCGAATCATAAGCCATTACTCGCGCCTGGTTATCGTTATAGTGATCCTGGCTATAGCTGTAATCGAAGCGCGCGGTCCAGGCCTCGTTAAGGCGATACTCGGCGTTGAGCTGGGCGAGGTCGGAATAGCCATCGGTAATATTAAACGCTTCATCGAAGCGGGTTTTGCGATCGACGTTCACCGCATGGCCGGTATTCAGATCGAAAATAGTGCCGCGGTCAAAGGGCGCGCTGTAGTCGCGGTGCGAATAGGACGCGGTCACCGTCGCCCGGTCGCCAAACCAGGTCAGGGAAGGGGCGATAAAGCGGCTTTTGTTTTTACCGAAATTGCGCCAGTAATCTTCATTCTGATAGTCCCCAATCAGCCGGTACGCCAGATTTGTGCCTTCGATGGGGCCGGTGACGTCGACGCTGCCGGTACCGCCGCCAAAGCTGGTGGACGTCGCGGAAACCGAACCGGAGAACTGGCGCTCCGGCCGTTTGGTGATGACGTTGATCAACCCGCCGGGGTCGAGAATGCCGTACAGCGTTGAAGCTGGCCCCTTCAGGACTTCCACCTGTTCGGTGGCGGCGTTAAAGCTGCGCGGCAGAACGGTGCGCAGGCCGTTGGTCATGATCGAGCCGTCGCGGTTAGCGCCGAAGCCGCGGCGGGTAAAGGCGTCCTGGGTGCCGCCGAGGGTGTTGGTTTGCACCACGTTGGCGACGTTATACAGCGCCTCGTCGAGCGAGGTGGCGTGCTGATCTTCGAGAACCCGATCGCTGACGGTATTCACCACCTGCGGAATATCCAGCAGCGGCATCGAGGTCAGCGTCGCGGTAGAGGAGCTGAGCGGTTGATAGCCGCTGGTGGCGCTCTGCTGGGCGCCGTCGGCCACCACGGTGATGGTCTCTTCCGCGTCGTTGTTACCTTTCGCCGCGTTATTTTCCGCGGCCATTAATCCCGGTGAGGCTAAAAAAAGAAGCGAAAAAAGCGCCCGCCCTTGCAACGAGGTGAAGGCGACATGGGGTTGAGTCATTATCTTTTTCTCGTGAACGAATCTGCCTTTGCGGTCAGATAAAGCCAATAAAATCATTGCCCTGAATAATAAAAACACGCCATTTAGCGTCTGAACGCGCCTTTATGCGTGTAATTGAGAATCATTCAACCATGAAGGAATGTAGTAGTAAACGTTATGCAAGATAAAAAATCAGCAGCGGAGAGCAGGGCGTTTTAAACACCTCCATCAGGGGATATTTTATAGTTATCTATTTGATATTATTTTATTTTAATTCTGTTGCGTTGGCGCGGCCTCGCTGTAGTCATCGTCCGCGCCTGAAGACGATGGCGACTATTGACTACTACATTCATCCCCGTCATGATCAAAAGAGAATGAGATTTATTTTGATTTGACTGCAGAATGTCCAGCCATCGCCTGGAACGCTGCGGCGCAGGAGCGAGTTATGCCACAGCGGGTGACACCTGCAGAGCAGGGGATCGTACTGGATGCCCTGTCGGCCGGCTACGGCCAGACCCTGATCGTTGACGACATCAACCTGACCATCCCCTCCGGCAAAATGACGGTGCTGGCCGGGGCGAACGGATCCGGCAAATCCACGCTGCTGTCGACCATCGCCAGGATGCTGAAACCGCTCGGCGGCTGCGTGCGTCTGGACGGGCAAGCCATTCATCAGATGCCGACGAAGGCCGTCTCGCGCCAGCTCGGCATCCTGCCGCAATCGCCGCTGACGCCGGAAGGGTTAACGGTTTTCGAACTGGTCTCGCGCGGTCGCTTCCCGTGGCAGGGGCTGATGCGCCAGTGGTCCGACGCCGATGAGCTGGCGGTGGAAGAGGCGCTGCGCTTAACGGGCACCCGCGAGTTCGCTCATCTGCCGGTGGACAGCCTCTCCGGCGGCCAGCGTCAGCGCTGCTGGATCGCCATGGCGCTGGCCCAGCAAACGGCCACGATTCTGCTGGATGAACCGACCACCTGGCTCGACCTGCGCTATCAGGTCGATATTCTCGAACTGCTCCAGACCCTGACCCGCGAGCATGGCCGCACGGTGGTGACGGTGCTCCATGACCTTAACTTTGCCGTCAACTATGCCGATCTGCTGGTATTCCTTAAACAGGGGCGCATCGCCGGCACGATTAGCGACGGTGAAGTCTGTAGCCCTGAGCTGATTAAACGCGTGTTTGACGTTGACGTGCAGATGTCGATTAACCCGCAAACCGGCAAACCGTTCTTTATGCCGTTTCGCGCCCGCCAGGCGGCGGCACAATGAGCGTGGTTAGCCTGCATCCCGCGCGGCGGCGCGCCCGTCCCCGGCTGGCGCTGCTCCTGCTTACGCTGCTGCTTATTGCCGGCTCGCTGGTGCATCTTGGCCTGGGCGCCCGCTGGATCGCCCCGCAGACGGTGCTGCAGGCGCTGCTGGAGTACAACCCGCGTAACTTCGATCAGCGGATAATCGTCGAACTGCGCCTGGTGCGGCTGGCGGCGGCGCTGCTGACCGGCGCGGCGCTCGGCGTCGCCGGGCTGCTGCTGCAGACGGTGATCCGCAACCCGCTGGGCGAGCCGCATATCCTCGGCCTTAACGCCGGCGCGTCGCTGGCGGTGGTGGCGACCTCTGCGCTGGGGCTCTCCTTCGGCGTTTTCCCCGCCGCGCGGCCGCTGACCGCCGCCTGCGGCGCGGCGCTGCTGTTCGGCGGGGTGATGGCGCTGGCCTCTGCCGGTCGCGGCGGAGCGACGCCGCTGCGCATCACGCTGTGCGGGGTAGCGCTGTCGGCGTTTGCGTCGGCGGTGACGGCGGCGATATTAATTCTCGATGAACAAACGCTGCTGGCGATGCGCACCTGGCTGGCGGGCGATCTGGCCGGGCTGAACTGGAGCACGCTGCGGACGGCGCTGGTCCCGGCGCTGATCGGCCTTGGCGTTGCGCTGTTCCTTGCCCCGCGCCTCAACGTGCTGGCGCTGGGGGATAAGGTAGCGCTGGGCCTCGGCGTGAACCTCGTCCAGACCCGGCTGCTGGGCCTGCTGGCGATTGCGCTGCTCTGCGGCGCGGCGGTGGCGGTGGCCGGGCCGATCGGCTTCGTCGGGCTGGTGGTGCCGCACGTGGTGCGTCGTCTGGTGACGGAAGATATCCGCCTGGCGCTGCCCCTGGCGGCGCCGGTGGGGGCGCTGGTGCTGCTCCTGGCGGATATCGCCGCCCGGACGCTGGTCGCCCCTCAGGAGCTGGCCACCGGGGCGATGACCGCCCTGGTGGGCGCGCCGCTGTTTATCTTTATCGCCGCGAGGTTTTTTAAATGATGCGCGCCGTCCATCGGGCCGGCTTTCGGCCGCTGGTTTTCGCTTCCCGCCAGCTGCTGCTGCGCCCGGCGGCGCTTAACATTGCCGCCTTAATGCTGCTGATGCTGCTGGCGCTGGGGCTGTACAGCCTCAGTCGCGGCAGCTATCCGCTGCCCGCGTCGACGCTGGCGCGGGCCCTGCTGGCGCCGCTGGAGATTGGCGAGCAGCCGCGCTTTATTCTGTTTGATATCCGCCTGCCGCGGATCCTGATGGCGCTGCTGTGCGGGGCTATGCTGGGGCTGGCCGGCGCGGCGATGCAGAGCATCACCCGCAACGGGCTGGCCGACCCGGGGCTGATCGGCGTCAAAGAGGGAGCCAGCATCGTGGTCCTGGCGCTGGTGCTGTTTTTCCCGGCGGTAGGCCTGGTCTGGCGGCCGCTGGCGGGAATGGTCGGCGGCGTGGCGGTGGCCCTGCTGGTCCTGACGCTGGCGCGCGATTGTTCGCGACCGCGCTTTATTTTAATTGGCGTCGGCGTCTCCTGGACCCTGGCGGCGGCGGTCGGCATCTTTATGACCACCGCCGACGTTCGCGACGTGCAGACGGCAATGATCTGGCTGGCGGGCAGCCTGCAGGCCGCCACCTGGTCGCTGCTGGCGGTGGCCTTTTGCTGGGCGCTGCCCGGTGCCATCATCCTGTTCTGTACCGCCCGGGCGGCGGACGCGGCGCTGCTGGGCGACCGGACCGCCATCGGCCTTGGGGTGCGTCTGCAGCAGCTCACGCTGCTGCGCTTTTTCGCCCCGGTGCTGCTGACCTCGGCCAGTGTCTCCTGCGTCGGCAGCTTGGGCTTTGTTGGCCTGATGGCGCCGCATATGGCGCGTTTTGTGCTGCGCGGCGGCCAGGTATCGCTGCTGAGCGGAAGCGCGCTGATTGGCGCCTTGCTGGTGCTGGTGACCGATACCCTTGGCCGGCTGGCGTTTGCGCCGCTGCAGATCCCGGCGGGGATTGTTATTGCCCTGGTGGGCTGCCCGTTTTTTGTTGTCTTGCTCTGGCGTCGCCGCGATGCCCTTTAACCAGGAAGGTATTATGCGTTGGTTCGTCTCATTGCTGCTGTTGCTGACGGGGGCCGTCAGCGCCGCCGACCCACAAACTCAGACTTTTACCGATGATTTAGGCCGCACGGTCACCGTCCCGCTCCATCCGCAGCGTATCGTTTCGATGCACGATCTCGACATTACCATTCCGCTGATTGAGCTCGGGGCGCCGCCCATCGCCAGCCACGGCCGGACGCGGCCGGACGGCAGCCACTATCTGCGCTCCAGCGCCCAGCTCACCGGCGTCGATTTCGACAATAGCGATATCCGCTTTATTGGCACCGCCGATATCGATCTGGAAGCGGTGGCCGCCGCCAGGCCGGATCTGATCATCACCGAGCCCAGCCGTCACGTGTCGGTGGAGCAGCTGGAGAAGATTGCCCCGACGGTGAGCATCGACCATCTGCAGGGCAGCGCCCCGGAGATTTACCGCAAGCTGGCGCAGCTGACCGGCACCCAGCCGCGGCTGGCGATCCTCGAGCGCCGCTATCAGGAGCAAATCAAGCAGCTGAAAGCGATGGTCAACCCGTCGCAGTACAGCGTCTCGGTGATCCAGGCGAACAACGGCAAGGTCACGGTGCATCATTCTTACCACGCGCTGGGCCGGGTGCTGCGCGACGCCGGGTTCCGCTTTCCGCCGTTGATTGAGCGGATCCCCGACGGCCAGCGAATTGACGTCAGCGCGGAACAGCTGCCGGAGCTGGACGCCGATTTTGTCTTCGCCACCTGGCGGTCGGATACCGGCGGTAAGCCGCAGGATGAGCTGCAGGCGATGGAAGGCGTGATGCCCGGCTGGTGCGACTTTATGCGCGCCTGCCGCACCGGGCGCTATATTTTGCTGCCGCGGGAGGAGGTGATCTCCAACTCCTACGCCGCGCTCTCTCTGATGGTGGCCCAGGTGCAGTCGCATATTGCCGGCAGACCGATCCCGGCGGTGGCCAAATGAAAAGCGCGGTGAAAAAAGAGAAGGGGCGGGTCGACCTGTTCGGCGAACGCTATCGCGCCCGGGCGCATCAGCTCTCTCCCCGCCTGCGGACCGTGGTCAGCTATATCAACGACAACCGCGAGGTGGTGCTGGAGCAGACGGCGATGGAGATCGCCACCGCGACCCAGACCTCTGACGCCACGGTGGTGCGCGCCATCCAGGCGCTGGGCTTCGCCGGGCTGCGCGAGCTTAAGCAGACTATGGAGCGCTGGTTCGGCACCTCGGTCACCTCGGCGGAAAAGATGCGCTCGACGGTCACCGCACTCGCCAGCGACGTCAATTCCAGTATTGATTTTGTGCTTGAAGGACACCAGCGGGTCTGCGAGGTCCTGTCGCGGGCCGACAACCGCGCGGCGGTGGCCCAGGCGGTGGCGTTGCTCAGCGACGCGCGCCAGGTGGGGATCTTCGGCATCGGCGCCTCGGGGATCCTCGCCGAGTACACCGCCCGGCTGTTCAGCCGCATTGGCCTGTCGGCTTACGTGATGAACCGCACGGGCTTTAGCCTCGCTGAACAGCTTATCGGCCTGCAGCGCGGCGATGTGCTGATCATGATGGGGCAAAAATCCCCCCATCGCGAAGGGATGACCACCCTGCGCGAGGCGAAGCGGCTGGGAATTCCGACCATCCTGCTGACCCAGGCGGTGGACTCGCGCTTCAGCCAGGAGGCGCAGGTGGTGATCGACGTCCCGCGCGGCGGGGACAGTAGCCGGATGCCGCTGCACGGCACGGTGCTGGTCTGTCTGGAGATGATTGTCCTGTCGGTGGCCTCGACCACGCCACAAAAAACGGTGAAATCCCTGAAGCGAATCAACGACCTGCACCGGGCCATCGGTAAATCCGGCGGTAAACGGGCCAGTTGATAAGATAATTCACCAGCGGGAAGGTTTCCGGTTGCATACAAAAGTAAGTGTGTGTATTTTTATGCAAAATAAATGCATAAAAAGGATATCTCATGGTTAAGAATTTGCTCAAAGCGTGTTTCATGATGGCCGCGCTGACGGCAGCCGGACAGGCGGCTGCGGAAACCTACACCGTCGGCTCCGGCGGCACCTACCGGCCATTTGAATTTGAAAACAGCCAGAAACAGCTGGAAGGTTTTGATATCGACATCATCAAAGCCATCGCCAAAGCCGAAGGCTTTGACGTCAAACTGGTCAATACCCCATGGGAAGGTATCTTCGCCACGCTGAACACCGGCGACCGCGACATCATCATCTCCGGGATCACCATCACCGATAAACGCAAACAGATGGTCGATTTCTCCGCGCCGTACTTCCCGGCCGAGCAGTCTATCGTCGTCGCCCAGGATTCGCAGGTCGATTCCCTCGCGGCCCTGAAAAACGAGAAGGTCGGGGTGGTGAACTCCAGCACCGGCGATATCGTGGTCTCTGAGGTACTGGGCAAAAACAGCACGGCGATCAAGCGCTTCGACAATACCCCGCTGATGCTCCAGGAGCTGTTCGAGGACGGCGTCAGCGCCGCGGTGGGTGACGTCGGGGTGGTGAAGTACTACATCAAGCAGCACCCGGAGAAGCAGTTCAAGCTGGTGCCGGATGCCAAATTTGAACGCCAGTATTTCGGTATCGCAGTGGCGAAAGGCAACAGCGAACTGCTGGGCAAAATCAACGCCGGTCTGCAGAAGATTGTTGCCGACGGAACTTACGCCAAAATCTATAAAACCTGGTTCGACGACAACGTGCCGACGCTGCCAGCGCAATAACCCACCTTTTTCAGTGACCACGGCTATCGCCCAGGCGATAGCCGTATTTTTTAGGGAAGGACTATGACGGGATTCCGTTGGGAGATCATCGAGGAGTACGGCCCGCTGTTTGTGGACGGCGCCCTGATGACGATTAAATGTACCATTATCTGCGTGATCCTCGGGACGCTGTGGGGGTTAACCCTCGGTCTCGGACGGATGGCGAAGGCCGAGCACGGGCCATGGAAATATATTCTCCGCTACCTGGTGCAGTTTCCGGTGCGCTTTTACGTTAGCGCCTTCCGCGGTACGCCGCTGTTCGTGCAGATCATGGTGGTGCACTTTGCGCTGGTGCCGCTGTTTATTAACCCGCGCGACGGCCTGCTGGTGACCAGCGGCCTGATGAGCGCCGACTTTGCCCGCGAGCTGCGCGCCAGCTACGGGGCGTTCCTCTCCTGCATTGTGGCGATCACCCTTAACGCTGGAGCCTATGTGTCGGAGATTTTCCGCGCCGGCATCCAGTCGATCGACAAAGGGCAGATGGAGGCCTCCCGCGCGCTGGGCATGCCGTGGTGGAAAACCATGCGCAAGGTGATCCTGCCCCAGGCGTTTCGTCGCATTCTGCCGCCGCTGGGCAACAACGCCATCGCCATAGTCAAAGACTCGTCGCTGGCCTCGGCGATAGGCCTGGCCGATCTGGCCTATGCCGCGCGCACCGTCTCCGGCGCCTACGCCACCTACTGGGAACCCTACCTGACCATCTCCCTGGTCTACTGGGTGATCACCTTCCTGCTGGCGCAGCTGGTTAACCGTCTGGAAAAGAGGTTTGGCAAAAGTGATTCACATTAATAACTTACATAAGCGCTTCGGTGACAGCCACGTGCTGCGCGGCATCAGCTGCGACATTAAACCGCAGGAAGTGGTGTGCATCATCGGCCCCTCCGGATCGGGGAAAAGTACCTTTCTGCGCTGTATGAACGCCCTCGAGACGGTCAGCGAAGGCGAGGTGGTGGTCAACGGCTTTGCCGCCCACGACCGCACTACCGACCTCAACAAGATGCGCGAAAGCGTCGGCATGGTGTTCCAGCGCTTTAACCTGTTCCCGCACATGACGGTGCTGGAAAACCTGATTATGGCGCCGATGAATCTGCGCAATATGCCGCGCCAGCAGGCGGTCGACCTGGCGGAAGCCTTGCTGGCGAAGGTGGGCTTAAGCGATAAGCGCGACGCCTGGCCCTCGAGTCTGTCCGGCGGCCAGCAGCAGCGCGTCGCGATTGCCCGCGCGCTGGCGATGAAGCCGTCGATTATGCTGTTCGATGAGCCCACCTCGGCGCTGGATCCGGAGCTGGTGGGCGACGTGCTGGAGGTGATGAAAAACCTCGCCAGCGAGGGGATGACCATGGTGATCGTGACCCACGAAATGGGCTTTGCCCGCGAAGTGGCCGACCGGGTGATCTTCATCGACCAGGGCGTGATTCAGGAAGAGGGCAAGCCGGGGCAGATCTTTAGCGCGCCGACCAACCCACGCACCGCCGCGTTCCTCAGCAAGGTGCTGTAAACCGGGCGGGCTGGCGCCAGGCCAGCCCGCTGAGTGTTGTCAGATATATTGATGATGTTTTTCATCATCAATACAAACATTGACTGAGCTCATAAATCCCGCGACGACTCCTTTGTTAATCTCCGGGTATCGCTTTGGGCTTCTCCAGGAATATCACGTTGGAAATCTTTTTTTAACCCACTGAAAAATAGCGACTAACTATTTTTCATACGCCAAAAATCATGGTCCGTTAATGACGGACTCGGTTTCGTATGGGTTAAAAAAGGTACGTTATGACAGTTACATGGACGGTCACGCCCGTGGGGTATCAGCACATTGCCAAACGCTGCCCCTCCTGCAATGTAAAACGCGACTTCGCGCCTTCCGGTGCCATCCGGGTGAATTCGCAAAAGAAGTTGCTGGATATCTGGAGCATCTATAAATGCACGCACTGCGATTACACCTGGAATATCGCCCTGTTTTCCAGGCTGCACGTCAACAAGATTAACCGCGAACGGCTTCAGCGTCTGAGGCAGAACGATGCTGCCATGGTTCGCTATTATGCCGCTGACCTCGCGACGCTGAAGCGCAACGGCGCCGAGCCGTCGGGGCAACCTGATTTTCGTATTCAGGAGCATTGGTCGGTCAGGTTGATGGCTTGCCCGCAAATAATGGTGCGCGTTCGGGTCCTTCAGCCTTTTCGCGTCAGCCTGCTATCGATACTGAAAAAGCAGCTCAAGCTGAGTACGGCTGATATCCGGTGGTTGGTCGCGACAGGGCAGATCAAGGGTATTCCACTAAAACAGCTCAAGACGAAAAAGCTGAAGGCGATGGAATATCATTTTCAGCTGGCGGCGGAAACGCTGTATGCGCGACGCCGGATTACGTTATCACTTCGCTGTAGATAACTCGTCGGGAAGATAAGCCGTAGCGCTTTAACCGCGGTTTTTCGTTATTCTCAATGAAATCAGGACGGCGAAGTCGGCCGTCCTGAATTACTCATTACTGCCTGAAAAAGGCACTTCCGCAGCAGCCGTTCAAACTGCCGACGCATAATAAACAAACGCCAGCTTATTGCCGTCGGGATCGCGGACGTAGGCGCTGTGAAAGCCGTCGCCATACTGCGGTCGGTGACCGGGCGCGCCTTCGTCACGCCCGCCGAGGCGCAGGGCGAGGGCATGCAGTTCCGCAATATGTTCGACGGAGCGGGCGTTAAGCGCCACCATCGTTCCATTGCCCACCCCGGCAGGCTGCTGATCAAAGGGGACGCCCACGCACAGCCCGCAGGCCTGGTTGCCGTTGAAGGTGCCCCATGAGGCGCCTTGTTCGTTACGGCCGGCTTTGGCGTGCCCCAGCAATGCCATTAACGGGTCATAGAACTTGATGGCGCGTGGTAGATCGTTCGTTCCCAGCATAATGTATGAAAACATAGTGTCCTCCTGTTGCGGGCAAAAGGTGACTTTCGCCCGCTTACTGCGTGAAGCGGATGGCAACAGACCCGGCGCTGCGCTCAGCCTCGCCATGGTACACCGCCTCAATATTATTCCCCTGCGGATCCAGCACAAAAGCGGCATAGTAACCAGGATGATAGTGTCGTTCGCCAGGCGCGCCGTTATCGCGTCCGCCATGGGTCAGCGCCGCATGGTAAAAAGCGTCCACCATGTCGCGATCTCTGGCCTGGAACGCCAGATGGTGGCGCCCTGTCAGTTTCCCGGCAGCCTCCGGGCTGTGGCGTGAGGCCACCACCAGTTCGTCAGCCAGCAAGTATTCATTGGCGGTGGCGATCGCCGGGATCTCCAGCGCCGACAGTACGGCGGTATAGAAGTTTTTGCTTGCCTCAAAGTCTTCGACAACCAGCAGAATATGATCGATCAATCTGCCACGATGTAACGTATTACTTTCCATATGATTTCCTCCTGGCAGGGGGGCCGGCAATGGTTAACAGCAGTGAGCCAGCAAAAACAGGATACCCTCCGGTAAGGGCCATAAAAAAGGCTGGCGCCAGGCCAGCCGTCAGGACTACTGCGCGGACTCCGTCGCTTCGTCCATGTCCTCTTCCTGCTCGCTGGCGAGCAGGGTTTTCTCGTTTTTACATAGACACTGGATCAGCAGGAACAGCCCGCCGCTGGCCACCAGGGTGGCGATCAGGCCATCGTAGCCGGTGATGCCGATCAGCATGCCGCTGACTACCGGTCCGGCGACGCTGCCGGCGGACCAGAAAAAGCCGAACAGGGCGTTAATCATAATTAGCTTCTGTCCGCTAAAGGTTTTCCCCGCCCGCACCAGCGACAGGGTATACAGCGCCCCCGCCGCGGCGCCCAGCAGCAGACAAATGGCCATCAGCTGAATCCGTGAGCCGAGCATCAGCGGCAGGGCCAGCAGCGACAGGCTGAAGACCACCGCGCAGGCCAGATGCACGCGGCGAATGCCGACCCGGTCGGCCAGCCAGCCGAGCGGGGTCTGGAACATCGCATCCCCGGTAAGCACCACGGTCACCAGCAGCACCGCCATTCCTTCATTAAGCCCCTTGTCCATGCCGTACAGCGGCAGCAGGGCGAGGATGCTGGCGTCGAAGAAGGCGAAGCAGAACACCCCGGAGGCCAGTACCGGCAGGAAGGCGCCGAGGCTGCGCCAGCTGGCGCGCTCCCCAAGGCTTTCGCGGGTGCCGGTGGGCAGATGGCGCAGCATCAGCAGGCAGACGGCGGTGACCGCGACGATCGCCATCAGCGCCGAGGCCTGCCAGGCGGGGCCGACGGAGATCAGCAGCGGTCCGGCCAGCTGGCAGCCGGTAAAGGCCGAGGCGTAGATGCCGGTGAGGGTGGCGCGCTGGCTGCCCGCCGCGCCGCCGGTGATCCAGCTTTCGCCCAGTACGATAATGACCCCGGAGGCCAGGCCGGTCAGCAGGCGCGGCAGCAGAAGCAGCGTCATATCGGTGGTCATGCATGAGGCGATGGTCGCCAGCGCCAGCAGGATCAGACTGCCGCTCAGCAGTACGCCCATCTCAACGCGCCGGCACAGCGCAGGAGAGAGGAAAGAGGAGATCATCATACCGGCGGGCGGCAGGGCGGCCAGCAGGCCGACGTACAGCGGCGCAACCTGCTGCTGCGCCAGCTCAAGACTGATTAACGGCACCGTATAGCCGGTGATAAATCCCACGAGCGACGCGGCCATGATCATCGCCAGCGTGGGGGCAAGACGATTCTGGTCTGGGTTAAACATTTTATTTCCGATGACGGAGAGGTCAGTAGTGGATCCTTCGGCAAATTGCCGTCCTGAGTTGCATAATAATTAATCGCCTGGCCGTTGTCACCGTTGAAATCACTACCAAAAAAGGTCCGCCCGGCGGCGGCTGGCGTGTACGCCGCGCCGCCGCCGCATTTCGTGACGTTGTCAGCGTGTTAACGACAGGATATAACGGAGGGAGCGGCAGCGACCCGGCGCCGGTGAGCGACGGGGAAAAACGCAGCGCATGACCCAATTATTCAGCATTACGCTATGCAGGAAAGGAGTAATACATGGCCGTATCGCCGTCACTGATCGCCGAAGCCACAGGCTGGCGACGTGAGTTTCACGCCGCGCCTGAGCTCGGATATCAGGAGCAGGAGACCTCGCGCCGCGTCGCCGAGCTGCTGGTCTCGTTTGGCCTGCAGGTTCATCGCGGGCTGGCCGGCACCGGCGTCGTGGCGACGCTGGAAAACGGCCCCGGGCCGGTCATCGGCCTGCGCGCCGATATGGACGCCCTGCCGATCACCGAGCTGGGGAGCGTCAGCTACCGTTCGCGCCGCGCCGGGGTAATGCACGCCTGCGGCCACGATGGCCACACCGCGATGCTGCTGGCGGCCGCGGCCCATCTGGCGCAGACCCGCCAGTTCAGCGGTACCGTCCACTTTGTCTTCCAGCCGGCGGAAGAGAACCTTGGCGGCGCGCGCAAAATGGTGGAAGAGGGGTTATTCGAACGCTTCCCGATGGATGCGATTTACGCGCTGCATAACTGGCCGGGGATCCCCCTCGGCGAAGTGGCGCTCAGCGATGGCGCGATGATGGCTTCCCTCGACGCCTTCGAGATCACCCTGCGCGGCAAAAGTTGCCATGCGGCGATGCCGGAGAGCGGGGCCGATCCCATCGTCGCCGCGGCGCAGCTGATTATGGCGCTGCAGACCATCCCCTCCCGTCGCCTGTCGCCACAGGATTCCGCAGTGGTCAGCATCACCCAGATAAACGGCGGCGAGGCGATCAACGTCCTGCCGGACACCGTGGTGCTGCGTGGCACCTTCCGCTGCCTGAGCAATCGCGTTCGCGCCCGCGTGCGGGAGCTTATCGAAAGCTATGTGGCCACCCAGCCGCAGGTGTCTGATGTCCGGGGCGAGATTAGCTGGTTTCCCGGGTATCCGGTGACCAAAAACCATGCGCCGCAGGCGCAGCTGCTGCGCGAGGTGGCGGTCGCCACCCTCGGCGCGGAAGCGGTGCGCTGGAACCAGGCGCCGTCGATGGCCTCTGAGGATTTTGCCTGCATGCTGGAGGTCTGTCCGGGGGCCTATTTCTGGATCGGCACCGATGGCGAAACGCCGTCGAAGCCGTTGCATAACGCCAGCTATGACTTTAACGACGCGCTGATTAGCCACGGGGTGGCGATGTGGGTGGCGCTGGTGGAGAAACAGCTGCCGGCGGCGTAACCCGCCGGCAGCGGCAGGAGGGAAGGGAGCGCGCGCGCTCCCTGAGGTCAGACGTCGGCGGCGGCTTTCAGTCGCGCCTTCATGTCGCTGTAGGCGGTCCAGGCATAGCGCTCCGCCCACTGCTGGTCGGCAATCGCTTCCACTTTCACCGCACAGTATTTGGTCTCCGGCGTTTTGGAGATTGGATCCAGGTTATCCTGGGTCAGTTCATTACAGGCGCCCACCCACCACTGATAGGTCATATAGACCGCGCCCGGGTTGATGCGATCGCTGAGATCGGCGCGGGTGATGACCTTTCCGCGCCGGGAGCTTACCCACACCAGCTGTTTGTCGGCGATCCCCAGCCGTTGCGCATCCACGGGATTCATCTGCACCCGTCCCGGCTCGTCGGCCAGCGACTGCAGCGCGGCGCAGTTGCCGGTCATCGAGCGGCAGGAGTAGTGCCCCACCTCCCGCACTGTGCAGAGCACCAGCGGCCATTCATCATCCGGACGCTCCGCCGGCGCGCGCCAGGCGGTGGCGAACAGCTGCCCTTTACCTGATGGGGTGTCGAAGCGGTTGTCTTTATACAGCCACGGCGTGCCGGGGTGGTCGAGGGTCGGGCATGGCCACTGAACATGGCCCATATCGCCCATTTTCTCCCAGGTCACGCCGTAGAACAGCGGGCAGAGCTCGCGCATCTCGTCCCAGATCTGCTGGTTGCTCTCATAGTGCATCGGATAGCCCATTTCGCTGGCCAGCAGACTGATGATCTCCCAGTCGCGCTTCACATTCCCCGCCGGCGGGATCGCCTGTTCAAACCGCTGAAACCCGCGGTCGGCGCAGGTGAAGACGCCGCCGTGCTCGCCCCAGGAGGTGGCCGGCAGCAGGACATCGGCAATCTCCGCCGTTTTGGTCATGAAGATATCCTGCACTACCACGAAGTCCAGCGCCTCGATGCCTTTTCGCACCAGGCCGAGGTCGGCTTCGGTCTGCAGCGGATCTTCGCCCATAATGTAATAGGCTTTGATCTCGCCCGTCAGCGCCTTATGCGGCACCTCGGTGATGCGGGTGCCGACCTGGTCATCCATCTGCGCCGGGTCGATCCCCCAGGCGGCGGCGAATTTCGCCCGCACGGCCGGGTCGGTGACCTCCTGATAGCCGGGGAACAGGTTCGGCAGCACGCCCATATCGCAGGCGCCCTGTACATTGTTTTGCCCACGGACCGGGCCCACGCCGACGTTCGCCCGTCCCAGGTTGCCGGTGAGCAGCGCCAGGCTTGCCAGGCCGCGCACCACATCCACCGCCTGGCCAAACTGGGTGACCCCCATGCCCCACATAATGGTGGCGGAAGGGGCGGCGGCAAACATACGCATTGCCTCGCGGATCGCCTGCGCGCTGACCCCGACAATCCCTTCCACTGCTTCCGGGGCGTAATCTTTCACCGCCTCGCGGTAGGCATCCAGCCCTTCGGTATAGCGTTCGACATAGGCTTTGTTGTACAGCTCTTCTTCCAGCAATACATAGCCGAAGGCGTTCACCAGCGCCATGTTGCTGCCGTTGTTAAGCTGCAGATGACGGTCGGCTATGCGTGCGGTTTCAATGCGTCGCGGATCGCAGACGATGATTTTGGCGCCGTTTTCCCGGGCTTTGATCACCCGGCGGGCGACGATGGGATGGGAGTCGGCGCAGTTGTAGCCAAAGACCAACAGGCACTTCGAGTTTTCGATGTCGCTTATCGAGTTGCTCATCGCCCCGTTGCCCAGCGCCTGCTGCAGCCCGGCGACGGAAGGGCCATGGCAGACGCGGGCGCAGCAGTCGACGTTGTTGGTGTTCAGCACCGCGCGGGCGAACTTTTGCATCACATAGTTGGTTTCGTTGCCGGTGCCGCGCGAGGAACCGGTGGTCATGATGGCGCGCGGGCCATGCTTCTCTTTGATCTCCCTGAGCTTGCTGGCGGTATAGCGAATCGCCTCCTGCCAGCTGACCGGCGTGAAAGCGCCGCCTTTCTGGTAGCGGATCATCGGTTGTTTAAGACGGGGCGTCAGGAGCTGCGTGTCGTTAAGAAAATCCCAGCCGTAATAGCCTTTCAGGCACAGCTGGTTCTGGTTGGTGACGCCGTCGGCGGCTTCCGCGCGAATGATTTTATTGTTGTCGACAACCAGTTTAAGTTTGCAACCCGCCCCGCAGTAGGGGCACACGCTCGTGATTTTTTTCATCAGTAACAGACCTGTTAACAGTGAACAGAGGATCGCTGTCGCGCCGGGCCCGACGGGCAACGATCGCGGTATCGCCTGGTGGTGATGCGGACGCAGGCCCGCTGCGCTATGCAGGTCTCGTGCCAGATTTTAATATATTGATTTAAAATGAAAAATGACAGGAGAAGGATGACGGGAGCGTGACCTCGTCACTAATGACGATGACGCAGAGCGCCGACGTCAGACGCTCTGCAGGGGATAATGCCGCTACGCGAGAGGGCGGCAGCGGGCGATATGCGACTCGCTCAGGCCGACGTCGCGTGCGGCGGCGCAGATTGCCTGCCAGCTGCCCGCATCCAGCGGGATCCCCTCGGCCAGGCGCGCTTCGCGGTTGGCGGCCTCCCATTCGCCGGGGGCCAGCACCGGGGCATCGGGATCGTGCGGCGACTGTTTACACCATGCGATAAAGGCCTCCGTCTGCGCCTGGCTGTCCGGGGCATCGAACGCGTCCGGGCGCAGGATCACGGTGGTCATGCAGTTAAAGATGGCGTCGACGCTGGTCTGCAGGCTTTCCTGATGGGTGGTTTGCCCCCCGGAGAGCGCGCCGCCGAGCACTTCGCACAGTGTCGCCAGGGCATAGCCTTTGTGCTGGGCGAAGGTGAGCAGGGCGCCCAGCGGCGAGGTCTGCATCACCGCCGGGTCGGTGGTGGGCAGCCCCTGGGCGTCGATCAGGCAGCCGGGCGCCACGGCTTCCCCTTTGTGCCAGGCGACGCGGGTTTTACCAAAGGCGATGGCGCTGGTGGCGTAGTCCAGCAGCAGCGGCGGATGGCCCGCGCGGGGAAACACCACGCACAGCGGGTTAGTGCCGAAGCGGCTGTCTTTTCCGCGGAACGGGGCGACCATCGGGTCGCCGATCACGCTGACGAAGTGAATGGAGATCAGTCCGGCGGCGGCGCACTGCTCCGCCCAGTAGCCGATGCGTCCAACGTGATGCGCATTGCGCAGGGCGATAGCCGCCATGCCGTGCTGCTTCGCCTTTTCGATGCCTAACTGCATCGCTTCGTGGGCGACCACCTGGCCGAAGCCGGCGTTGCCGTCGAGGGTGACCACGGCGCCGGCGTCTTTGGTGACCGTGGCGTGGCGGTTGAGCTGCAGAAAGCCGCCGGCGTGGGATTTGACATAGCTTGGGATCATCCCGACGCCATGGGAGTCATGCCCGGCCAGGTTGGCGGCGATCAGATGGTCGGCGACCAGCGTCGCTTCTTCTGAGCGGCTGCCGAGATGGGTAAACAGTGAGACGACAAACTGATGCAGATCCGTCGCCAGAAAGCGGTGTCCTGTTGGCACTGATTCTCTCCTGTAGTCTGTTGTTATTTTGTTATGTTTGCCGTTTTATGCTGCGCCGCCCGGCGCAGAAGGTCAAGGGCGGACTCTCCCGGCGACAGGCCACTGCGCCAGCGCCTGGGTTATACGACAGACGATAAAAAACCGGTCCGGGATCGCGTTTTAATTAACGTCATAAACACCACATTTTTAAATTCTGCCACTGTCACAAAAGCCAGAAAAAAGCCAGCCCCGGCGTTGCAAGGGGAGCTGATACCACTATATGTTAAATTTGTGTTTATTAATTGATGATTAAAGGTTGGTATCATGTATAAGAAAATAAGTGGTTTAGTGGTTTCACTGACGGCCGTTTTCGCCTGTGCCGCCTGGGCGGAGGTGCCTGCGGGCTATCCGGCGGATTATCAAAAAACGGTTGATGCCGCCGTCAAAGAGGGCAAGGTGGTGATCTATTCCACAACCGATACCAAAGCGGCCGGGCCGTTAATTAAAGGATTTGAAGCGCAATATCCGGGCGTAAAAGTCGAATATAACGACATGAACAGCACCGAGCTGTATAACCGCTATATCAGCGAGCAGGCCGCCGGGGGCGGCAGCGGGGACGTGGTGTGGAGCTCATCGATGGATACCGCGCTGAAATTAGCCACCGAGTATGCGGAACAATATGCCTCGCCGGAGGTGAAGCAATTACCCGACTGGGCGGTGTGGCAGCAGAAAGCCTATGGCACCACCTACGAGCCGGTGGTATTTATCTATAACAAACGGCTGATCCCGCAGAATGAGGTGCCGGACTCGCACACCGCGCTGGCCAAATTGATCGCCAGCCAGGCCGATAAATTTAAAGGCAAAGTCACCACCTACGATATCGAAAAATCGGGCCTCGGCTTTATGCTGGCGGTCCAGGACAGCCAGGCCGACGCGAACTATTTTACCGACCTGGCGAATATCGCCAAAGGCGGCCTGACGGTGCAGTCTTCCACCGGCACGATGATGGAGCGCGTCTCCTCTGGCGAAAACCTGATCGGCTATAACATTCTTGGCTCCTATGCCGAAGCGCGGGCGAAAAACGATCCCTCTTTAGGCATCGCCTATCCGAAAGATTACGTGCTGGTGCTCTCCCGCGTCTCGTTTATTAGCCAGGAGAGCGAACATCCCAATGCGGCGAAATTGTGGCTGGATTATGTCCTGTCGGAAAAAGGCCAACAGATCCTCGCCAGCCAGGCGGATATTCCCTCTCTTCGTCGCGATATTGAAGGCAAAAATGATATCGACGGCATGACCACGCTGCTGGGCAAAGCGTTAAAACCGATCCCGGTCAACGAAACGCTGCTGGATTATTTACAGCCGCAAAAACGTCTGCAGTTTATTAAACAATGGCGCAGCGCCGCCGCGAAATAATCCTCCCCCGGGGCATCGCCGATGCCCCTTATTCACACCCGGCGGGTTTATTCACCTGACCAAAGGGATGAACCATGAATGTATTACGCAGAAAGTGGCAGGGGCTGCCGCGCGGCGTGGTGGTGTGCATCACGGCGCTGGTGATTTACGTCCCGCTGTTATTTATTGTGGTGCAGAGTTTTCTCTCCGCGCCGTTCTTTTCCCGCTCCAAATCCTGGAGTCTGGAAGCCTTCGCCTTTATTTTTACCGACCCGGATTTTTATCTGGCGTTAAGGTCAGGGTTTATTCTGGCCTTTGGCCTGGTGATTATCGCCATTCCGCTGGGCGGTATTTTGGCCTTTCTGATGGTACGCACCGATTTACCCGGCCGGCGGTTCATTGAGCCGCTGATCCTGGTGCCGATCTTCGTCTCGCCGATGGTGCTGGGCTTTGGCTACGTGGTGGCCGCCGGGCCGGTAGGCTTCTTTTCCCAGTGGGCGCAGCAGCTGATCGGCTTTGTGCCGTGGAATATCTACTCGATGTTCAGCATTGTGGTCATCGCCGGCTTAACCCACGTGCCGCACGCCTATCTCTACATCTCCTCGGCGCTGCGCAGCGTTGGTTCGGACGTGGAAGAGGCGGCGCGCACCGTCGGCGCCACGCCGCTGCAGGTGATGACTTCGGTGAGTCTGCCCATGGTGCGGCCCTCCATTCTTTACGCCTGCGTGCTGCTCTTTTTCCTTGGTCTGGAAGTCTTCGGTCTGATGCTGGTGCTGGGCGACCCCGAGGGCAACATGGTGCTGGCGACCTATCTCTACAAGCTGACCAATAAGCTTGGCACCCCCTCCTACCATCTGATGGCGGCGGTGGCGGTGGTGCTGATCTGCATCACCATCCCGCTGGTCATGCTCCAGCGTCGGCTGATGCGCACCGCCAACCGCTTTGTCACCATGAAGGGCAAGGCGTCGCAGGCGCGGGCGCTGCCGCTGGGCAAATGGCGCTGGGTGGCCGGGGCGGTGGTGGTGGCCTGGCTGACGGTGACCATCGGCGTCCCGCTGCTCGGCGTGGCGCTGCGCGCCTTTATCTCCAACTGGGGCGTCGGCGTGTCGCTGTGGGATGAGCTGTCGCTGACGACGTTCCACAATATCTGGCAGCAGCCCAACCTGCTGCGGGCGATCGTCAACTCGATGGCTATCGGCATCGTCGGCGGCGCGCTGGCGGTGATCTGCTATCTGTTTGTCGGCATCGCCATGCACCGCAAAGCGGACAACGTCACCCGCTTTCTTGATTACAGCGTGCTGGTCCCGCGCGCGGTGCCGGGGCTGCTGGCCGGTCTGGCCTTCCTGTGGGTGTTCCTGTTTGTGCCGATGTGGCTCGATCAGTCGCTGAAGCATGGCTGGCTCTCGGCGCTGCCGGTGGCGGACTGGCTGCGCGAGCACCTTATCGTGCAGCTGCGCGCGCTGCGCAATACCATCTTCAGCGTCTGGCTGGCCTACACCGTGGTATGGATGGCCTATGGCCTGCGGCTCATCTCCTCGACGCTGCTGCAGGTGGGCCCGGAGCTGGAGGAGGCGGCGCGCAGCACCGGCGCCTCGCGGGGGCAGATCACCCGCCACGTCACCGTCCCGCTGTCGCGCTATGGGCTGATTGGCTCCTGGCTGCTGATGTTTCTGATCTTTGAGCGCGAATATTCCACCGGCGTCTATCTGCTGTCGCCGGGTACCGAAACCATCGGCTCGATGCTGGTGTCGCTGTGGGCGGCGGGGGCCATCGATATCGTCGCGGCGCTCTCCTTTATCAATATTCTGCTGGTGGTGATTGGCCTTGGCATCGCCCTGCGCTTTGGAGTGAAATTACATGATTGAGTTATCGGTTGAAAATCTGCATCTCACCTATGGCGACAACCCGGTGCTGAAAGGCGTGTCGATGACGCTCGGCAGGGGAGAGGTGGTGTCGCTGCTGGGGCCTTCGGGAAGCGGCAAAACCACGCTGCTGCGGGCGGTGGCCGGGCTGGAGAAGCCGACGAGCGGGCGGATCGCCATCGGCAACCGCACGGTGTACGACGGCACGCCGCGCAGCGAAATCCCGGCCGAAGAGCGTAACCTCGGCCTGGTGTTCCAGTCCTATGCCCTGTGGCCGCACAAAACGGTGTTCGACAACGTGGCCTATCCGCTGAAGCTGCGTAAAGTCGCCGCCGGGGAGATAAAAGAGCGGGTGCAGCGCGTGCTGGATCAGCTAGGGCTGGGGCATCTTGGCAACCGCCATCCGCACCAGCTCTCCGGCGGCCAACAGCAGCGGGTGGCCATTGGCCGGGCGCTGGTCTACAACCCGCCGGTGATCCTGCTGGATGAGCCGCTCTCTAACCTCGACGCCAAGCTGCGCGAGGAGGCGCGGGTGTTTCTGCGCGAGCTGATCATCAAGCTGGGCCTCTCGGCGCTGATGGTCACCCACGATCAAAATGAAGCGATGGCCATCTCCGATCGTATTCTGCTGCTGAACAATGGCGTCATCGAGCAGCAGGGGACGCCGCAGGAGATGTACGGCAGCCCGGCGACGCTGTTCGCCGCCGAGTTTATGGGCAGCAATAATCGCCTGCACGGCAAGGTGATGGCGCTGGAGAACGGCAGGGCGCGGATCGAAGGCGCCAGCTGGAGCCTGAGGGGGCGAGCGGGCGAGGGGGTCAGCGTCGGCGAGCCGGCGACGGCGGTGATCCGCGTCGAGCGCCTGCGTCTTGACGGCGCGGCGCAGGATAACAGTCTCCAACTACCGCTGCTGACCAGCATGTACCTCGGCGACCGCTGGGAGTACCTGTTCCGCACCGAGGGCGACGACTTTCCGCTACGCGCCTACGGAACCGCGCTGCGCGATGCTGAACACTGCCATCTGACGCTTCCGGCGGAGGATGTGTGGATTTTTCCGCAGCGGTAACCGTTTGTTAAGACGCCAGATGGCACACGGCTTCAATATTGTGCCCGTCTGGCGCAATCACAAAGGCGGCGTAGTACCCGGCGTGGTAGTTGGGCCGTAACCCCGGCGCGCCGTTGTCCTTTCCTCCGGCGGCCAGCGCCGCCTGCCAGAAGGCGTCCACCTGCTCGCGGCTGTCGGCGCGAAAGGCGATATGCAGCGGCGCCGGTTTGTCCGCACTTTGATAGAGACACAAAGAGACATCGCCGCTGCCGGCCAGCTCTGCGCCGTAGGTCGGCTCGCCTTCATCGACCAGCGTTACGCCAAGCGGGGCCAGAGCCTGTAAAAAGAACGCTTTGCTGGCGGCATAGTCGCTGACGCCGAATTTCACATGATCGAACATCTCTTCTCTTCTCCTGTGGACGGGGTATCGCCAGCCGAACGCGTTAGCCGGGAAATAGATGCAAAATAGTTAACAACGGGTAGTAACTTTTTTAACAGCTCAAAATGTTTAATTATTCCTAATACGAGTATTTACAGACGTTTAATCTGCCATGTACCATAAACAAAAAATAACATTTGTGATACAAGTCACTCTTTTTTTGGCGCATGGGTAAGCTCAGCGCGGTGTGAACGCCGCCGGTTTACCGCCTCAAGGTTATGGCAGCACCCTTCTCACGATGACATTCCGGTGAATTTCTCTCCGATTTCCCGCGTTTCGTTGAGAATCGTCTACTATCCAAACGATAACCCTATAAATGATATCGCCTCTGGCGATGTTTTATCCGACTTGCCGGTCCGGGCCAGACGCTAAGCGGTTTAAAAGCGCAATGGTATCGGTTCCAGCACGACATTCACTGGTTTTGTCAGCGACAAAAACAGTAATTTTCAATGACAGGAATGTGATGATGTCGAGCGAGAAAACTAACAATTCCAGGCGTGATTTCCTGGTGAAATCGATGGCGCTGATCCCGACGGTGGTGATCGGCGGCGCGGGAGCAGGGGCCATTGGCGTGGCCACCAGCGCGACCGCGCAGGCGGCCCCCGCTTCAGAGCCAGCCTCCGGGAACACGGCGGCGGCCAGCGACTGGAAGCCGCAGTTCTTCAACGATCGTGAGTGGGCGTTTATCAACGCCGCCGTCGCTCGCTTAATCCCGGCGGATGAACTTGGCCCCGGCGCTAAAGAGGCCGGCGTGCCGGAGTTTATCGACCGCCAGCTCAATACCCCTTACGCCACCGGCTCCATCTGGTATATGCAGGGGCCCTTCAACCCCGACGTGCCGAAAGAGATGGGCTATCAGCTGCCGCTGGTGCCCAAACAGATCTATAACCTCGGGATCGCCGATGCCGAGGCCTGGTGTCAGGACAAGTATCACAAGACTTTTGCTGAACTGAGCAGCGAGCAGCAGGACGAGGCGCTCGGCCTGTGGGAATCGGGCAAAGCCGAGTTCAAACAGCTACCGGCTTCGCTGTTCTTCACCTATCTGCTGCAGAACACCCGCGAAGGCTTCTTCAGCGACCCGATCCATGGCGGTAACAAAGGCATGGTCGGCTGGACGCTGATTAATTTTCCCGGCGCGCGCGCCGACTTTATGGATTGGGTTGAACGGGGCGAACGCTACCCCTTCCCGCCGGTATCAATTAATGGGGAGAGGGCGTAATCATGGCCACCGTATTGAAAAAAACCGATGTCGCGATCGTCGGCTTCGGCTGGGTTGGGGCGATCATGGCCAAAGAGCTGACCGAAGCCGGGCTCAACGTCGTGGCGCTGGAGCGCGGCCCGATGCGCGACACCTGGCCGGACGGCGCCTATCCGCAGGTGATTGATGAGCTGACCTACAACATCCGCCGCAAGCTGTTCCAGGACCTGTCGAAAAGCACCGTCACCATCCGGCATAACACCAGCCAGCAGGCGGTGCCGTATCGCCAGCTGGCGGCTTTCCTGCCGGGTACCGGCGTGGGCGGCGCCGGGCTGCACTGGTCAGGCGTCCATTTCCGCGTCGATCCCATCGAACTGCGGATGCGCAGCCACTATGAAGAACGCTACGGCAAAAACTTCATCCCCCAGGATATGATCATCCAGGATTTCGGCGTCACCTACGACGAGCTGGAACCGTTCTTCGATAAAGCGGAGAAAGTGTTCGGCACCTCCGGGACCGCCTGGTCGATCAAAGGCAAGGTCGTCGGTAAAGGCCGCGGCGGCAACGCCTTCGCCCCGGACCGTTCAGATGACTTCCCGCTGCCGGCGCAGAAAAACACCTGGTCAGCGCAGCTGTTTGAAAAAGCGGCGCTCGAGGTGGGCTACCATCCCTACAACCTGCCGTCGGCCAACACTTCCGACTCTTATACCAACCCGTACGGCGCGCAGATGGGCCCGTGCAACTTCTGCGGTTTCTGCAGCGGCTACGCCTGCTACATGTACTCCAAAGCCTCGCCGAACGTGAACATTCTGCCGGCGCTGCGCCAGGAAAAACGCTTTGAGCTGCGGACCAACGCCAACGTGCTGAAGGTCAACCTGACCGATGACAAATCCCGTGCCACCGGCGTGACCTACGTCGACGGCCAGGGGCGCGAAATGGAGCAGCCGGCGGACCTGGTGATCATCGGCGCCTTCCAGTTCCATAACGTGCACCTGATGCTGCTCTCCGGGATCGGCAAACCCTACAATCCGGAGACCGGCGAAGGGGTGGTGGGGCGTAACTTCGCCTACCAGAACATGACCACCATTAAGGCCATTTTCGACAAAGATACCTACACCAACCCGTTTATCGGCGCGGGCGGCAACGGCGTCGGCGTCGACGACTTCAACGCCGACAACTTCGACCACGGCGCGGCGGGCTTTGTCGGCGGTTCGCCGTTCTGGGTCAACCAGGCCGGGACCAAGCCCATCTCCGGTTTCCCGGTACCGCCGGGCACCCCGGCGTGGGGCAGCAAATGGAAAGCGGCGGTGGCCGATACCTACACCCATCACCTGTCGATGGATGCTCACGGCGCGCACCAGTCCTATCGGCAGAACTACCTCGATCTTGATCCGAACTACAAAAATGTCTTTGGCCAGCCGCTGCTGCGCATGACCTTTGACTGGCAGGAAAACGACATCAAGATGGCGCAGTTTATGTTCGATAAGATGGCGCCGATCGCCAAAGCGATGAAGCCGAAATATATCCTCGGCAGCCCGAAAAACGCCAACAGCCACTTTGATACCACCACCTACCAGACCACCCATATGAACGGCGGGGCGGTGATGGGGGAAGATCCGAAAACCAGCGCCGTTAACCGTTATCTGCAAAGCTGGGACGTGCATAACGTCTTCGTCATCGGCGCCTCCGCTTTCCCGCAGGGGCTGGGCTATAACCCAACCGGCACGGTGGCCGCGCTGGCGTACTGGTCAGCGAAGGCGATCCGCGAGCAGTATCTGAAAAATCCGGGTCCCCTGGTGCAGGCATAAAGGAAGGCAGATGATGAAAATGCAATGGTTATCGGCCCTGGTGCTTGGGGCATTGAGCTGCGCGGCCTTCGCCGAAGAGGCGCCTGCGGACAGCAATCTGATTAAGCAAGGGGAGTATCTGGCGCGGGCGGGGGACTGTGTCGCCTGCCACACCAACGGCAAAGCGGGCAAACCTTTCGCCGGCGGTCTGCCGATGGAGACGCCGATCGGCACCATCTACTCCACCAATATCACGCCGGATAAAGAACACGGCATCGGCGGGTACACCTTCGAAGAGTTCGACGACGCGGTGCGCAAGGGTGTGCGGAAAGATGGTTCCACGCTCTATCCGGCAATGCCGTATCCCTCATTCGCGCGGATCAGTGAAGCGGACATGCGCGCCATGTACGCCTACTTTATGCATGGCGTGGAGCCGGTGAATGTCGCCAACAAGGACACCGACATCCCGTGGCCGCTGTCGATGCGCTGGCCGCTGGCGTTCTGGCGCGGCATCTTCGCCCCGACGCCGAGCGACTTTGTCGCCAACCCGCAGGTTGACCCGGTGCTGGAGCGCGGTCGCTATCTGGTGGAAGGCCTGGGCCACTGCGGCGCCTGTCATACCCCGCGTAGCCTGACGATGCAGGAAAAAGCGCTCAGCGAAAGCGAAGGCGATGATTACCTGGCGGGCAGCAATGCGCCGATTGACGGCTGGGTCGCCTCCAGCCTGCGCGGCGAAAATCGCGACGGTCTGGGGACCTGGAGCGAAGCCGAGCTGGCTGAGTTCCTGAAAACCGGACGTAACGATAAATCGGTGGTCTTCGGCGGCATGAGCGATGTGGTGGAGCACAGTCTGCAGTATCTCTCTGATGACGACATCACCGCCATCGCCCGCTATCTGAAGTCGCTCCCGCCGCGCGGCGGCAAACAGACCCCAGCCCCGGTGGAAGACAGCGTGGCGAAAGATCTGTGGAAGGGTAACGACAGCAAAACCGGCGCCGCGCTGTATGTCGATAACTGCGCCGCCTGCCACCGCACCGACGGCGCGGGCTATCAGCGCGCCTTCCCGTCGCTGAAGGGCAACCCGGTGGTGCAGACCGAAGATGCCACTTCGCTTATCCACATCGTTCTGACCGGGAGCACCACGCCGGCGGTGAAAGATGCGGTCTCCAACCTGACCATGCCATCGTTCGGCTGGCGTCTGGACGACCAGCAGGTGGCGGATGTGGTCAACTTCATCCGCACCAGCTGGGGCAACAACGCGCCGGCGGTCAGCGCCAGCGATGTGGCGAAGGTGCGTAAGGAGACCGCGGCGCACGATGAGAAGGCGTTAGGCAACGCCGATATCTCGAAGCTGCCGGGGGCCGGACAGTAACCGTCAGGGTTGCGTCGCCCGCGCGGCGCAACCCTGACTTAGCCAGGACGTAAAATACTGTCTGATCAAGGAGTTTGCCTTCATGCTGCATGCAGAGCGACTGACCTGCATCGTTGACGATCGACCGCTGTTTGCGGAGCTGACGCTGTCCCTTGCTGCCGGCGAGCTGCTGCAGGTCGCCGGTGATAACGGCGCGGGGAAAACCTCGCTGCTGCGGATCCTTTGCGGCCTGGCGCGCCCGGAAAGCGGGGTGGTGAGCTGGCAGGGCCAGCCGCTGGCCCAGGTGCGGGAGTCATTTCACCGGCAGCTGCTGTGGCTGGGCCATAAGCCCGGCGTCAACGCGGCGCTGACCGCCGATGAAAACCTGCGTTTCTTCTTTCCGGCCAGCCGCCTTCAGCAGCGGGAAAGCGCCCTCGCCGCCGTCGGCCTGGCGGGCTATGAAGATCTCCCCTTAAGCCAGCTCTCCGCAGGGCAGCAGCGCCGGGTGGCGTTAACCCGCCTGTGGTTAACCGATGCGCCGCTGTGGATCCTCGATGAGCCGTTCACCGCCCTCGACGCCACGGCGATAGAAACCCTGACCCGACGCCTGGAGCAGCACGCCCGGCAGGGGGGAAGCGCGATCCTCACCACCCATCAGCCGCTGCGGCCGCTGGGCTGCCCGTTGCGCACCCTGCGCCTCGGCGACGACGGCGGGAGGCGGCAATGATGAGAGCGCTGTTGGCCCGGGAACTGCGCCTGGCGTGGCGCAGCGGGGCAGAGATCCTCAATCCGCTATGGTTCTTTCTGATCGTCATCACCCTGTTTCCGTTCGGCGTCGGCGCCGCGCCGCAGTTGCTGGCGCAGATTGCGCCGGGCGTGGTGTGGGTCGCCGCGCTGCTGGCGGCACTGCTGGTGATGGATCGGTTGTTTCGCGACGACTGGCAGGACGGTTCCCTGGAGCAGCTGATGCTTCTGCCGACGCCGCTGGTGGCGGTGGTGCTGGTGAAGGTGGTCGCTCACTGGATGATGAGCGGCCTGCCGCTGCTGATCGTCTCGCCGCTGGCGGCGCTGCTGCTGGGGATGAATCTGCACGACGCCGGCGTGCTGGCGCTGACCTTGCTGCTTGGCACGCCGACGCTCAGTTTTCTTGGCGCGGTGGGGGTTGGCCTGACCGTCGGCCTGAAGCGCGGCGGCGTCCTGCTGAGCCTGCTGGTGCTGCCGCTGGCGGTGCCGCTGCTGATTTTCGCCACCGCGGCCTGCCAGGCGGCGGCCGCCGGGCTTCCGGTCGGCGGCTATCTGGCGATGCTGGCGGCGTTCTTAACCGCCAGCGCCACCCTGTGTCCGTTCGCCACCGCCGCCGCGCTGCGGCTGACCGTGCAATAATTCGCTGCGCCTGCGGGCGCGGCCATCATAACCGTGTGAGTAAGCGTCTATGTGGAAAGCGTTACATCAACTGGCGATCCCCGAGCGGCTGTACCGCCTGTGCGGGTGCTGGATCCCCTGGCTGGCGGCGTTGAGCGCGCTGTTGCTGGTCATCGGTCTGGGGTGGGGCTTTGGCTTCGCCCCGGCGGACTATCAGCAGGGGGAAAGCTACCGGATCATGTATCTTCACGTCCCGGCGGCGATGTGGTCGATGGGGCTGTACCTGGCGATGGCCGTCGCGGCCTTCGTCGGGGTGGTCTGGCAGATCAAAATGGCCGACCTGGCGATCGCCGCCCTGGCGCCGGTGGGGGCGGTCTGCACCCTGGTGGCGCTGGTCAGCGGCGCGGCGTGGGGCAAGCCGATGTGGGGGACCTGGTGGATCTGGGACGCCCGTCTGACCTCGGAACTGGTGCTGCTGTTTCTGTATGCCGGGGTCATCGCCCTGTGGCACGCCTTTGACGACCGCCGCCTGGCCGGGCGCGCGGCGGGGATCCTCGTCCTGGTCGGGGTGGTCAATTTGCCCATTATTCATTTCTCAGTCTACTGGTGGAACACCCTGCACCAGGGCTCGACCAACCTGCAGCAAACCATCGACCCGAGCATGCGTCTGCCGCTGCGGATCTGCATTTTTGCTTTCCTCGCGCTGTCGGTCACCCTGACCCTGATGCGCCTGCGTAACCTGATCCTCCAGCTGGAACGTCGTCGACCGTGGGTGGTGGCGCTGGCTAACAAAGGAGCCGCCCGATGAGCCCCGCTTTTTCTTCGTTCGCCGCCTTCCTGAATATGGGCGGCTATGCCCTGTACGTCTGGCTGGCGGTGGCCGTGGCCATCGCCGCCTTTGGCCTGCTGACGGTTCATACCCTGTGGGCGCGGCGGGCGCTATTCCATGAGGTGCGACGCCAGCAGGCGCGCGAGCGGCGGATCGCGGCCGCTCGCGAACATGACAAGGAGGCCGCGGATGCAAGCGCGTCGTAAAACCCGGCTGTATATCGTGCTGGCGGTGCTCGCCGGCCTTGGGCTGACCGTCAGCCTGACGCTGTACGCCCTGAGCAGCAATATCGATCTGTTCTACACTCCGGGGGAAATTATCTACGGCAAAACGGAAACCCGGGCGCTGCCCCATACCGGGCAGCGCCTGCGGGTAGGGGGCTACGTTCAGCCCGGCTCCCTGCAGCGCGACCCGCAAACCCTCGACGTGCGCTTTAAGCTGTATGACGCCCGCGGGGTCGTGGACGTCAGCTATAAGGGCATTCTGCCGGACCTGTTCCGTGAAGGACAGGGCGTGGTGGCCCAGGGCGTTCTGGACGGCGAGCGGCATATCACCGCTCAGCAGGTGCTGGCCAAGCATGATGAAAATTACACCCCGCCGGAGGTGAAAAACGCCATGACGCCAGCGAAAGCGGAGGCGCAGCCATGATGCCGGAGCTGGGCAACTTTTTATTGTGTCTGGCGGCGGGGCTGGCGCTGCTCCTGAGCGTCTATCCCCTGTGGGGCGCGGCGCGGCAGGACCGGCGGCTGATGGCCCTGGCCCGGCCGCTGGCCTGCGGGCTGTTCACCTGCATCGGCGGCGCCTTCCTGCTGCTGGTGCACGCCTTTGTGGTCAATGACTTTACCGTCCGCTACGTGGCGGAAAACTCCAACAGCGCGCTGCCGGTGTGGTATCGGGTGGCGGCGACCTGGGGGGCGCACGAGGGCTCGCTGCTGCTGTGGGTCCTGCTGCTCAGCGTCTGGACCTTCGCCGTCGCCCTCTTCAGCCGCCGGATGCCGCTCGACGCCGTCGCCCGGGTGCTGGCGGTGATGGGGATGATCGCCTTTGGGTTCCTGCTGTTCATCCTCTTTACCTCCAACCCGTTCAGCCGCGGCCTGCCGCAGTACCCCATTGACGGCCGCGACCTTAATCCGCTGCTGCAGGATATCGGCATGATTTTTCATCCGCCGATCCTCTATATGGGGTACGTCGGCTTCTCGGTGGCTTTCGCCTTCGCCATCGCCTCGCTGCTAGCGGGGCGGCTGGACACCGCGTGGGCGCGCTGGTCGCGTCCCTGGACCCAGGCGGCGTGGATGTTCCTCACTCTCGGCATCGTGCTGGGCTCGGCGTGGGCCTATTACGAACTGGGCTGGGGCGGCTGGTGGTTCTGGGACCCGGTGGAAAACGCCTCGTTTATGCCGTGGCTGGTAGGGACCGCGCTGCTGCACTCCCTGGCGGTGACCGAGAAGCGCGGCAGCTTCCGCGCCTGGACGGTGCTGCTGGCCATCGCCGCCTTCTCCCTGTGCCTGCTGGGCACCTTCCTGGTGCGCTCTGGCGTGCTGGTCTCGGTGCATGCCTTCGCCTCGGATCCATCGCGCGGGCTGTTTATTCTGGCGCTGCTGATTGTCGCCATCGGCGGGTCGCTGCTGCTGTACGCCCTGAAGGGCGGCAGGGTGCGGGCGCGGGTGGAACATACGCTGTGGTCGCGCGAGTCGTTCCTGCTGGGCAACAATATTTTGCTGATGGCCGCGATGCTGGTGGTGCTCCTCGGAACGCTGCTGCCGCTGGTGCATAAAGAGCTGGGCCTCGGCAGCATCTCCATCGGCGAGCCGTTCTTTAACACCATGTTCACCGCCCTGATGGCGCCGTTTGCGCTGCTGCTGGGGCTGGGACCGCTGATCCGCTGGCGGCGCGATGACGTCGCCAGGCAGATTAAGCGCCTGGTGATCGCCCTGGTGGTGACGTTGTCACTTTCTCTGGCGCTGCCGTGGCTGCTGCAGGATCGTATCACCGCGATGGCGGTCATTGGCCTGATGATGGCCCTGTGGGTGCTGATCTTCGCCCTGATGGAGGTTCACGAACGGGCCACCCATCGCCACGGCTTCTGGCGCGGCCTGCGGACGCTGACCCGCAGCCAGTGGGGGATGGTGCTCGGTCACGTCGGCGTGGCGGTGACCGTTATCGGCATCACCTTTAGCCAGAGCTACAGCGTGGAGCGCGATGTACGGATGCGCCCCGGCGACAGTATCGATATCCACCGCTATCACTTTGTGTTTAACGGCGTGCGCAATATCGTCGGCCCCAACTGGACCGGCGGGGAAGGCATTATTGCCGTGACCCGCAACGGCCGCCCGGAAGCGACGCTGTATGCCGAGAAACGCTTTTATACCGCCAGCCGGATGATGATGACCGAGGCGGCGATCAGCGGCGGGCTGACCCGCGATCTGTACGCCGCGCTGGGGGAAGAACTGAGCGACGGCAGCTGGGCGGTGCGTCTGTACTACAAACCGTTCGTTCGCTGGATCTGGTATGGCGGGGTGCTGATGGCCCTCGGCGGTCTGTGCTGCATGCTCGACCCGCGCTACCGGATGCGTAAGAAGCTGCAGGAGGCCTCATGAACCGGAAGCTGCTGTTTATCCCGCTGGTGCTGTTTCTGGCGCTGGCCGCCGCGCTGTTCTGGCAGCTGATGCGTAACGCCGATGGCGACGACCCGACGACCCTCGAGTCGGCGCTGATCGGCAAACCGCTGCCGGAATTTCGCCTTGAAGCGCTGGATACCCCCGGCCAGACGCTGGACCGACGGACGCTGATCGACGGCAAGCCGCTGCTGCTTAACGTCTGGGCCACCTGGTGCCCAACCTGTCGCGCCGAGCATCAGTTTCTCAACGGCCTGGCGCAGCAGGGCGTGCGGGTGGTGGGGATGAACTACAAAGACGATCGGCAGAAGGCGATCAGCTGGCTGCAGCGCCTGGGTAATCCGTACAGGCTGAGCCTGTACGACGGCAACGGCATGCTCGGCCTGGATCTGGGGGTTTATGGCGCGCCGGAGACGTTTCTCATCGACGGTCAGGGCATCATCCGCTGGCGGCACGCCGGCGACCTGAACGACCGGGTGTGGCGCGAGGAGCTCCAGCCGCTGTGGAATCAATACAACCGGGGGGCGGGCTGATGAGAGGTGTCATAGGCATCCTGCTGGCGCTGATGCTGACCGGCCAGGCGTGGGCCGCCATCGATACCTGGCAGTTTAAAGACGAGGCCCAGGAGCAGGCGTTCCGCGAGATCACCTCCCGGCTGCGCTGCCCGAAATGCCAGAACAACAGCATCGCCGACTCGAACGCGATGATTGCCGCCGATATGCGGCAGAAGGTGTACGAGCTGATGCAGCAGGGGAAAACGAAAGGGCAGATCGTTGACTATATGGTGGCCCGCTACGGCAATTTTGTCAGCTACGAGCCGCCGCTGACCGCGGGCACGGTGCTGCTGTGGCTGGGGCCGGGGCTGTTCGTCCTGGCGGGCGCGGGGGTGATTATCGCCCGCGCGCGTCGTCGCGATATTCCTGACGCGGCGCTCAGCGTCGAAGAGCGCCAGCGGCTGGCGGCATTATTGAAAGAAGGAAAAGAACGATGAGCCTGTTGGTGGTTATCGCCGGGCTGTTGCTGGCTGGCGCGCTGGGGCTGCTGTACTTCCCGTGGTCGGGCAAAGGGGCGGTGGACCGCGATACCCTCAACCGCGCCCTGTACCAGTCGCGCCTGCAGGAGCTGGCGCAGGAGCGCGGCGAGGACAACCCGGCGCTGGTCGTCGAGCTGCAGCGCACGCTGCTGACGGATATCCCGCCCCAGCCACAGCCTGGCGAACGGCCGCTAAGCCGCTGGGCGCTGCTTCCGGGCGCGCTGCTGCTGGTGGTCCTGAGCCTGGGCCTGTATCTGAAAACCAGCGATATTGGCCAGGTGCTGCTCTGGCAGCAGGCTGAGCGGCATTATCCTGCGCTGTTACAGCAGGTTAAGGACCCGACCGCGCCGCCTCTGCGTATGGATGAACTGGCGGAGCTGCGGCTTGGCCTGCGCAGCCATCTGCAGAATACTCCGCACGACCTCGCCGGCTGGCAGCTGCTTGGGCGGCTGGGGCTGTTGTTGAACGATGGCGAGACGGCGATCGGTGCCTTTGGTCGGGCGCATGCGCTGGCGGCGGACGACCCGGCGGCGGCTTTCGATTACGCCAGCGCGCTGGTGCGGGCAGGGGATAGCGGTCAGGTCCGGATGGGCGAGCTGCTGCTGCGCGACCTGCATCAGCGACAGCCGACCAGCCTGCCGGTGCTGGAGATGCTGGCCCTGAGCGCGGTACGTAATGAAGATTACTCCGAAGCCGTGGCGGCCCTGCAGGCGTTGCTGGCCCGGCTGCCGGAAGAGGATGCGCGGCGCGAGGCGATTGTCCGCCAGCTGGCGCAGGCGCAGGCGCAGCAGCAGGCGCAGTAACTGCCCGGCGGCGCTGAACGTGGGGTCTGCCGCGAGGACGGTACGGACAGCCCTGGTTTTGTAGGCCGGGTCAGGCGCAGCCGCCACCCGGCACAAAATCGGCTCCGTGCCCGCTGTCCTTGCCCGGCGGCGCTACGCTTGCGCGGGCCAACGAAGGGCGCGAATAGAGCGCCAAATCGCGGGCAGCTTTTGTAGGCCGGGTAAGCGAAGCGCCACCCGGCAACATGTTGAGCTCGGAGCCTGATACCTTCCCGGCGGCGCTGCGTTAGCGTGGGCCTGGGGATATGAGCTGACGGGAGGCCTTTGTAGGCCGGGTAAGCGAAGCGCCACCCGGCAACATGGGGGGCACGGAGCGATAGCTTGCCCGGCGGCGCAGCGTTTGCGTAGGCCTGAGGGATATGAGCTGACGGGAGGCCTTTGTAGGCCGGGTAAGCGAAGCGCCACCCGGCAACATGTTGAGCTCGGAGCCTGATACCTTCCCGGCGGCGCTGCG